>NZ_JBYSZM010000038.1:0-75729 GCF_058787155.1 Sphingobium sp. FW305-3-2-15-F-TSA7
CGCCGAGCAGCACGAGAATCGTGGAGGCGAGCCGCTGGCCGAAGAACGCGCCCTGCACGTGCGCGGTCATCGGCATGCAGCCCCACAGGTCAACGCCGGGATCGAGCTCGCGCACGGTGCGGCGCACGGCGCCGGCCGCGGCCGCGGGATCCTGGTCGATCCTCGCCCAGGGTGTCGAGACGTTGCGCAACATGGCCTGGTTCGGCTTCATGTACCTGCTGCTCAGCCAGGGACGGCGCGCCGACGAGAAGTTCGGCGTCACGCTGATCTACGTGGCCGTCGCGCTGCTCGGTGCGGGTCTGATGGCCGTGCATCTGCTTCCCCTTGCCGTGCCCGTGATAGGGCCGGCGGCCGATGCCCTGTTCTTCCTCTCGCTCGTGCTCAGGATGATCAGCGCGGTTGCGGCGCTTGTGCTGGTGCACAATCTCTACACCGCCGCGGCCCCCGAGGCGCGCTGGGGAATCCGGCTCGCCATGTTCGGCCTGGCGGGCATGTGGCTCGTCGATCTCAACATTTACACCCTCGCCTATCTCGGTCGCGGCTGGTCGGCGGAGGCCTTCATGCTGCGCGGCTGCGCCATGGTGATGGTGGCGCCCGTCTTCGGCTTCGCGCTTCGCCGCAACGAACGCTGGCAGCTGCGCCTGTCGCGCACCGTGACCTTCCAGTCGCTCTCGCTGATCGCCCTGTGCGCCTATCTGGTGCTGATGGTGCTCATCGCCGGCGTGCTCGAATCGGTCAGCGGCGCCCTTGCCCGCACGGTGCAGGCCGGTTTCGTCATGACCGCGACGGTCGTTGCGCTGGCCCTGTTGCCGTCGCCGCGCTTCCGCGCCTGGTTCCGCGTCAAGCTGGCCAAGCATCTCTTCCGCCATCGCTACGATTATCGCGCGGAGTGGATCCGGTTCACCGACACGCTCGGGCGCCCGGGCGAGGGCGCCGCGCCGCTCGACGAACGCGTGATCAAGGCGCTGGCCGATATCACCGAATCGCCGGGCGGGTTGCTGCTGGTTTCGGGCGAAGCGGGCATGCTCGGCGTGCAGGCGCAGTGGAACTGGCCGTCGCTCGACGCGCAGGGGACCGGTGGCGACGCCGGCCTGGCCGCGCATCTGGCGAGCGGCCGCATCGTCGAATTCGACATGCTGCGCGGCGACGAGATGCGTCACGACCGCGAGGCGGCTCTGGTGCCGCAATGGATGCTCGGTGCGCCCGATGCCTGGGCGCTGGTGCCGCTCGTGCATTTCGACCGGCTTCAGGGTGCCGTCCTGCTCGAACGCCCGCCGATCGATCGTGCGCTCGACTGGGAGGATTTCGACCTGTTGCGCATCGTCGGCCGGCAGGTCGCGAGTTATCTCGCCGAAGCGCGCGGGCAGGAGGCCTTGAGTGACGGACGGCGTTTCGACGAATTCAACCGTCGCTTCGCCTTCATCATGCACGACATCAAGAATCTGGTGAGTCAGCTGAGCCTGGTCGCGCGCAATGCGGAGCGCCATGCCGACAATCCCGAATTCCGTGCCGATATGGTGGCGACGCTCCAGTCGTCGGTCGGCAAGATGAACGATCTGCTCGCCCGCCTGTCGCAGCACAACAAGGCGCGCCACGACGAACCGCGGCGGGTTTCCGGCCAGCGCATCGTCGAGGCAGTGGCGGCGGCGCGCAACCGCCAGCATCCCGTGATCGTCATGGCCACCGGCGATCCGATGCTGATCGCCGATCCGGCGCGGCTCGAACAGGCGCTCGGCCACCTCGTCCAGAATGCGATCGATGCGAGCCCGACCGGCGAACCCGTGCTGCTCAAGCTGGTCGACCAGGGGGCCGAGGTCGCGATCGAGGTGTGCGACCGGGGCGGTGGCATGTCGCAGGAATTCATGCGGTCGAGCCTGTTCAAACCCTTCGCATCGACCAAGGAGGGCGGCTTCGGCGTCGGCGCGTTCGAGGCGCGGACGCTGATCGCGGCAATGGGTGGCCGCATCGAGGTCAAGAGCCGCGAAGGTGAAGGGACGAAGTTCATCGTGACGCTGCCCTCGGCGGCGTCCAAGATTCCGGAGATGCAATGACGGCGGAAAAACCCAAGCTCCTCATCGTCGAGGATGACGAGGGGCTCCAGCGACAGCTTCGCTGGGCCTATGACGATTATGAGGTGATCGCGGTCGGCGATCGCGCGTCGGCGATCGCTGCCCTGCGGGCCGAGGAACCCGTCGTGGTCACGCTCGATCTCGGCCTGCCGCCCGATCCCGACGGCACCAGCGAAGGCTTTGCGACGCTTGCGGAGATCCTTGCGCTCAAGCCCGACACCAAGGTGATCGTCGCATCCGGCCATGGTGCGCGCGAAAGCGCTTTGCGCGCGATCGCCAGCGGCGCTTATGATTTCTACCAGAAACCCGTCGATATCGACGAGCTCGGCCTGATCGTCCGCCGCGCTTTCCAGTTGCATGCGATCGAGACGGAGAATGTCCGGCTGGCGCAGGCCAGCGGCAGCGATGCGACGGTGCTCGGGGGCATGATCACCGCCGCGCCCGAAATGCTGAAGGTCGCGCGCACGATCGAGCGTGTCGCGAACGCGGACGTGTCGGTCATGCTGCTCGGCGCCAGCGGCACCGGCAAGGAATTGCTGGCGCGCGGGGTCCATCAGTCGAGCGGTCGCCGCGGTGGCGCCTTCGTCGCGATCAACTGCGCCGCCATTCCCGAAAACCTGCTCGAATCCGAATTGTTCGGCCATGAAAAGGGCGCGTTCACCGGTGCGGTCAAGACCAATGAGGGCAAGATCGAACAGGCCCAGGGCGGCACTTTGTTCCTCGACGAGGTCGGCGACATTCCCTTGCCGCTCCAGGTCAAGCTGCTCCGCTTCCTGCAGGAACGCGTGATCGAGCGGATCGGCGGGCGCACCCCGATCGCGGTCGATACGCGCATCGTCTGCGCGACTCACCAGAATCTGGAGACGATGATCGCCGACGGCCGTTTCCGGGAGGATCTCTATTATCGCCTCGCCGAGATCGTCGTCCGCATTCCGGCCCTGGCCGAGCGCCCGGGCGACGCGCCCCTGCTCGCGCGCCATTTCCTGCTGCGCTTCGCCAAGGCGATGAATCCGGCGGTGAAGGGGCTTGCGCCCGACGCGCTGGCCGCGATCGACGCATGGGGCTGGCCGGGCAATGTGCGCGAGCTGGAGAACCGGATGAAGCGCGCGGTGATCATGGCCGACGGACGGCTGGTCACTGCGGCGGATCTCGACCTGCCCAGCCAGGCGCGGCTCGAGGATGGCGACGTGATCAATCTCAAGACCGCACGCGAAGCCGCCGATCGCAAGGCGATCCGCCGCGCATTGGCGCGCAGCGAGGGCAATATCTCGAGCAGCGCCAAGCTGCTCGGGATCAGCCGGCCGACATTGTACGACCTGCTCAAGCAATATGGCATGCAGGCCTGATCCGGCGATGCGCCGCATCCTTGTCCTGACCGCCGCGCTCGCGCTGCTCGCGGCGCCCGCGCTGCTCGCGGCGCCCGCGCTGGCTGCCGACCGTGCCGCGGCCGATGCCGCCATGCGGCGCGCGGTGGCGGCATTTGGCGGCGGCGATCCCCGCGCCGCCCGCATCGAGATGCAGAATGCGCTGAAGGCCGATCCGGGCTGGGGCGCCGCCTATGCCATGCAGGCGCGCATCTCGCTGGCGCTCGGCGACGGCCCGGGCGCCGCGGCGGAGTTCGAGCGGGCCCGGCGCGCGGGCGTGTCCGCCGCCGACATCTCGGTCTTCGTCGCCCATGCCAATGTCCTGAACGGCGATGCCGCCGCCGCGCTCACCGAACTGGATCGCGCGCCGCCGCCCGCCGCGCAGGCCGCCTATGCCGAACGCATCCGCGCCCAGGCACTGGCGGCATGGGGGGACATTGCGGCTGCGGCAAGCGCTTTCGACCGGTCGATCGCGCGCGCGCCCAGGGACGTCGCGACCTGGGTCGCGCTCGGCAATTTCCGCATGGACGTCGCCGATCAGGCCGGCGCCGTTGCCGCGGCCGATCGCGCAATGGCGCTCGCGCCCCGCTCGGTCGATGCGATGGTGCTGAAGGGCGTGCTCGTCCGCAACCAATATGGGCTCGTCGCGGCATTGCCCTGGTTCGAGCGCGCGGTCGAGATCGATCCGCAGGATGTCGATGCCCTGCTCGAAACCGCCGCGACGCTCGGCGATCTCGGGCGCGCACGCGACATGCTGGCGATGACCCGGCGGGCGCTCGCCATCGACGGCCGCAATGTCCGCGCCTTTTATCTCCAGGCGGTGCTTGCCGCGCGCGCGGGCAATTTCGGCCTCGCCCGCTCGCTCATCCAGCGGACGGGCGATGCGCTTGACGACATGCCCGGGGGCATGCTGCTGCAAGCGGTGCTCGAGATCGACGCCGGCAGCTACGAACAGGCCATAGCGCGGCTCGATCGGCTGGTTTCGATGCAGCCCGAAAATCTCCGCGTCCGCCGCCTGCTGGGAACCGCGGAGTGGCGCGCCGGCAATTATCGCGATGCCGTCGACGCGCTGCGCCCGATCGCCGACCGGCCCGATGCCGATGTCTATACGCTGACCGTGATCGGCCGTGCGCTCGAGGCGATTGACGCGCGCGATGCGGCCGCCAGCTATCTCGATCGTGCATCGGCCTCCACGCCTGGTGGCGGTGCAGTGTTCGGCGGCGGCGATCTCGGCGCATTGTCGCGGGACGCGGCGCTCGATCGCGGCGCACCGGCGCGCATTCGCTATATCCGGGGCCTGCTTGCCACCGGGCGCGGCGAGGACGCGCTGGCGGAGGCGCAGGCGCTCCAGCGTGCCAATCCGGGGACGCCCGCAGCGCATATGCTGGTCGGCGATGTCCTCGGTGCGCTCGGCCAGCCACTGCAAGCCGCCGATGCATACCGGCTCGCCGCCAATATCAGCTTCACCGAGCCGGTGGCGCTGCGCATGATCGACGCGCTCGATCGCGGTGGCCGGCGCGCCGATGCGATGACGACGCTGCGCCTGTTTCTGTCGCAGAATCCGCGCAACGTCGCCGCCCTGCTGCTCGCGTCCGACTATTTCCAGGCGGCCGGCGCATGGGAGGATTCGATCCGCATCCTCGAAGGCCTGCGCGCGCGCATGGGCAATCGCGACGCGCTGATCCTCAACAACCTGGCCTGGGCCTGGTTTCGCAGCGGCGATACCGACAAGGGGCTGGTCTATGCCAGCCGTGCCTATGCGCTCACCCCGTCCAATCCGGCGGCGGCCGATACCCTGGGCTGGCTGTTGTTTGAGACCAAGGCCGACCGCCGCGCCGGTATCGAATTGCTGGAAAAGGCGCGGGCGATCGCCCCCGCTTCGTCGGCGATCCACTGGCATCTCGCCCAGGCCTATGCCGCTGTCGGCCGCAAGCCGGAGGCCGCGCGCGCCGCGCAGGCCGCAATCGCCGCGCCAGGCTTCGGGCAGGTCGTCGAAGCGAAGGCGCTGATCGCCAGGCTCTAGGCAAAAAAAGGGCCGATCCCGAAGGACCGGCCTTTGAAAGTTTAGGAGAGGATGCCTGAAAGGCCCGATCCCTTTGCGGCGCAGCGGCCTATCTCGCAAGTGCGAATGACACCCGCATGCGTGCAAAGATTGCAACCGTGCGCAACATTGCTGCGCGCGGCGGACATTTGATTCAGTGCGCGACCGGCTCGCCGCGTGCGATTCCCGACGCCGAGAGCTGGGCATCGATCTGTGCCATCAACCGTGCCAATCCGGCTTCGTCCTTGGCTTCGGCGCGCGCGACGAGAACATCCTGGGTGTTGGATGCGCGCAACAGCCACCAGCCATCGGCGGTGTTGACGCGCGCGCCATCGGTGCGATTGACGTCGGCGCCTTCGGCCTCGAGCCGGTCGAGCACTTCGTCGACCACCGCGAACTTGCGGCTCTCGTCGACCTGGAAGCGGAGTTCGGGCGTGTTGACCATCGCCGGCATCTCGTCCTTGAGCTGGGTCAGCGACTTGCCCGACATGCGCACCGCGCTCATCAGCCGCACCGCGCCGTAGATCGCATCGTCGAAGCCGTAATAGTCCCAGAAGAAGAAGATATGGCCGCTCATCTCGCCGCCGAGCGGTGAGTTCTCCTCCTTCATCTTGGCCTTCACCAGGCTGTGGCCGGTCTTCCACATCAGCGGCTTGCCGCCCAGCGCGGCAACGCGGTCGAACAGCGCCTGGCTGGTCTTCACATCGGCCAGGATGGTCGCGCCCGGATTGGCCTTCAGCACGGGTTCGGCGAGGATACCGAGCAACTGGTCGCCCCAGACGACCCGGCCCTTGCCGTCGATCGCGCCGATCCGGTCGCCGTCGCCGTCGAACGCAACGCCGAAATCGAGATTCTTCTCGGCGACCAGGCGCTTGAGATCCTCGAGATTCTTCTCCTCGGTGGGATCGGGGTGATGATTGGGGAAATTGGCATCGACATCGGTGAAGAGCAGGTGATGTTCGCCGGGCAGCAGCTTCACCAGCTTCTCGATCACCGGGCCGGCTGCGCCATTGCCAGCATCCCAGCCGATCCGATAGGCGCCGCCGGCATAGCCCGCGAGCAGGCGGCCGACATAATCGTCCATGATATCGACATTCGAAACGGTGCCCGTTCCCTCGGTCCAGGCGCCTGCGGCGGCCAGCCGACCGATCTCCTGGATCTGCTCGCCATAGAAAGGCGCATGATGGATGACCATCTTGAAGCCATTATAATCGGCGGGATTGTGGCTGCCGGTGATCATGATGCCGCCATCGACCTCGAGCACGGCTTCGGCATAATAGAGCATCGGCGTCGGCCCCAGCCCGACCCGGGCCACGTCGACACCGCCTTCGTTGAGGCCGTTGATCAGCGCGGTTTCGAGCATCGGCGACGATTCACGCCCGTCATAACCCACTGCCACGCGTGTCCCGCCGGCCTTGCGCACCAATGTCGCGAAGCCCCGGCCGATCGCATAGGCGTCTTTCGCACCCAGTGTCTGGCCGACGATTCCGCGGATGTCATATTCGCGCAGCGTGGTGGGATCGAAGACGTGGCTCATCGTTTACTCCGGTACTGGATGGGGCAGGACCCCCGGTTATCGGGACGGCGGCACAACGCGCGAACGCAGCAACAGGTCGCGTGCCGCGTTGATTTTTCCGGCAAGCTCGGCGCTGCCCCCCGCATCGGGATGGACGCGCGCGATCAGGCGGCGATGCGCCGCGCGGATCTGGTCGGGCGTGGCCTCGGGCGTCAGGTCGAGCAGGCGCAAGGCTTCGGCGACGTTCATCGTCGGTCGCGGCGGACGACGACTCATCTTGCCGCGCCACCAGAACCAGATCAGCAGGCCGATCCCGGCAAGAAGGATCAGCTTCGCCATATCAGAGCGAAAGCTCGCCCTGTGCCTGGGGCAGTTCGAGCGCGGAGATCATCTCGCGCAGTTCCTGGCGCGCGGCGATATGGCTGATGCCGAGTTCGCCGAGTTCCTCCAGGTCGAGCAAGGTGATGCCGCGCGGAAAGAGCTCGCGATAGATCACGCGCTCGCCAAGGCCGGGTATGACGCGAAAGCCGACGCGGCGCGACAGTTCCGCCACGGCATTGCCGACGCGGCGCATGTTGCGCGCCTCGACATGCTGGAGGCGGTTGCGCAGCACCACCCAGTCCACCGTGGCGCCGTCGGTCCGCGCGCGTATCTTGCGCTGATCCCAGATCAGCTCCGCATAGAAGCTCGGGCGCTTCACCTTGAAGGTCTCCGGATCGACCTGGCCGATCAGATCGAGGTCGATGAAGCTGTCGTTGATCGGCGTCACCAGCGTATCCGCCATCGCGATCGCGGCACGTGCGACCGCGTCGTCGCGCCCCGGCGTATCGATGATCACGAATTCCCGGCCTTCGCCGAGCCGCGCGACCGCGTCCTCGAGCGCCGGCACCGTCAACGGATCGAGCACGCTATGGGGCGGCAGGATCAGCTGGACGCTTTCGCGCCGCACCGTCTCTGCGCGATTGTCCAGATAGCGGCCCAGCGTACGCTGGCGTGTATCGAGGTCGAGCGCTGCGACGCGCCGGCCGGCCTTGGCCAGTCCGATCGCGGTATGGACCGCGGTCGTCGATTTGCCACTGCCCCCTTTCTCGTTCGCAAAAACGATCAGATGCACGCCATTCACCGCCATGTAGCGATCGGGCCCCCCTAGCCACTTGATTCCAGAAGACGCGCCCCTCAAAGAGCGCGTCCCGGCCATATCGGAGGCAAGCCAGGCGTGCAAACGGTCCGTGATCTCGAAAAGCTGCGCGCCGCGATTGCGGCGTTTCGGGCTGAGGGGCTGTCCGTCGCGCTGGTACCGACCATGGGCGCGCTTCATGTCGGGCATATGGCGCTGGTGGAGGCTGCAAAGACCCGTGCCGATCGCGTCGTCGCCTCGATCTTCGTCAATCCCAGGCAATTCGGCCCGAATGAGGATCTTGCGCGCTATCCGCGGCGCGAGCGCGCCGACGCCGACATGCTGGAAGCGGCGGGGTGCGCGCTGCTGTGGTTGCCACCCGTCGAGACCATGTATCCGACGGGCTTCGCCACAACCGTTTCGGTCACCGGCGTAAGCGACGGACTCGACGGCGCATCGCGCCCCGGCCATTTCGACGGCGTCGCGACCGTCGTGTCGAAGCTGTTCAACCAGGTCCGGCCGGACGTCGCGCTGTTCGGCGAGAAGGATTATCAGCAGCTCGCGGTGATCCGCAGGATGGTGACCGATCTCGACCTCGCCATCGAGATTGCGGGCGTGCCGACTCAGCGCGACGAGGATGGCCTCGCGCTGTCGTCGCGCAACATCTATCTGACCGAGCAGGAGCGCGAAGCCGCGCGGACGCTCCCACGTGCACTGGGCGAGGCGGCGCGCGCCATCGCGAGCGGGATGCCGGTGGCGGCGGCACTCGAACGGGCGGAGTCGGCGTTGGCGAAAGCGGGGTTCGATCCGATCGACTATGTGTCGCTTTGCGACGCGGAGACGCTCCAGCCGGTGACGACGCTCGACCGGCCCGCGCGGCTGATGGCGGCGGCGGCCATCGGCGGCACCCGCCTGATCGACAATCTGCCCGTCGACTGACCGGTCACCGGCGCTTGCCCCCATCCCGATGCGCCGACATCGTGTTTTCGTGCCGGAAAACAAAGTGAAGAGGCGTTAACCATTTTTTTAAACCATGTGGCCGATTGTGCCTCTGGGCCGAAAGGTCGAACAGGGGTGTGGGAACATGGGACATAGTGCAAAGCTTGAACGCTTCTTCATAGAAAGCCGCCTCGCCGATGCGGGGCGCGGTGATCCGGATGCCTGCCTGGAACTGGGCATGGCCTATTCCTCGGGCGCGGGGAACACGATCGTCGATCTGATCCAGGCGCATAAATGGTTCAATCTCGCCGCATTGCGCGGCAGCCGCGATGCGCAGAACTGGCGGGCCGAAATCGCCGGGGAGATGAGTGCGCGCGAAATCGCCGAAGCGCAGCGTCAGGCCCGTGCCTGGCTGAGCGAGACGGCGCGCCACGCGGCCTGAACCGGCGTCAGGCCGGTGAAAGCCGGACCGACGGTGAGGATCAGCAGCTCTTTCTGAACGGACCGAGTTCGGCGAGCGCGCCGATCTCCTGGGCCACGGCGGCGCGTTCGCGGCGCAGGAAATCGGCAACGGCCGCGCGGAACCCGGGATCGGCGATATAATGCGCCGAATAGGTCGGCACCGGCTCATAGCCCCGGGCCAGCTTGTGCCCGCCTTGCGCACCCGCCTCTACCCGGTCGAGGCCGCGCG
This sequence comes from Sphingobium sp. FW305-3-2-15-F-TSA7, assembly GCF_058787155.1. Taxonomy (NCBI): domain Bacteria; kingdom Pseudomonadati; phylum Pseudomonadota; class Alphaproteobacteria; order Sphingomonadales; family Sphingobiaceae; genus Sphingobium; species Sphingobium sp. FW305-3-2-15-F-TSA7. The sequence continues at coordinate 9,738 of NZ_JBYSZM010000038.1, forward strand.
CGATCGCCGCGTCGATCGCCTGATAATAGCAAAGCTCGAAATGGAGGAAGGGCACCTCCTCCACGCATCCCCAATAGCGTCCGTACAGCGCGTCGCCGCCGATCAGGTTGAGCGCGCCCGCGATCGGGCGACCGTCGCGCAGCGCCAGGATCAACAGCAGCGCGTCCGCCATCCGCTCGCTGAGCAAAGTGAAGAAGCTGCGCGTCAGATAGGGATGGCCCCATTTCCGGGCGCCCGTGTCCTGATAGAAATCCCAGAATGCGTCCCAGTGATGCGTCTTGATCGCCTGTCCCTGCAGATGGACGATGTCGAGACCGTCGATCGCCGCGGCCCGCTCCTTGCGGATCGCCTTGCGCTTGCGTGAGGCGAGCACTGCGAGGAAATCGTCGAACGCGCGATAGCCGCGATTCTGCCAATGGAACTGGCTGTCGGTGCGGATCAGCCAGTCCGCCGCCTCGAAGAACGGTATCTGGCTCTCCTCGACGAAGGTCGCATGGGCGGAGCTTAAGCGGTTCTGCGCCACCACGGCCTCGGCCGCGGCAATGAGCTGCGGCGCGACCGCCGGATCGCGTAACAGCAATCGCGGCCCCGGTACGGGCGAGAAGGGGACGGCGACCTGGAGCTTGGGATAATAATGCCCGCCCGCGCGCTCCCATGCGTCGGCCCAGCCCTGATCGAAGACATATTCGCCCTGGCTGTGGCTTTTGGCATAGGCCGGCAGCACGCCTGCCAGCCGGCCGTCGGCGCCATCGACGGCGATCGGCACCGGCTGCCAGCCGGCCGCGGCGCCGACGCTGCCGGATTCCTCGAGCGCCGACAGGAACGCATGCGAGACGAAGGGGTTGGTGCGACCCGCGCAGTCATCCCATGCGTCGGCGTCGAAATCGCCGACGCCGTGGCCGATCCGTGCGACAAGGTCGGAATTCATCGCGGATGCACCCCGGACACGGCCCCCCTCGCGCGGGACTCGAATCGATGAAAGCTGCGCGAGACGAGCGGAACGGGGTGCATGCCGCCTATATGGGGTCAGCCCGCCTTGATCGCCACGATCGCGTCGACCTCGACCGCGGCGCCCAGCGGCAGGGAGGGGACGCCGACGGCGCTACGCGCATGCTTGCCGGCGTCGCCGAACACCGCCTGCATCAGTTCCGATGCGCCGTTGGCGACCTTGGGCTGTTCGGTGAAATGGGGATCGCTGCTGACGAACACGCCCAGCTTGACCACGCGCTCGACCCGGTCGAGCGAACCCAATGCCTGCTCCATCTGCGCCAGCAGCATCAGCGCGCAATTGCGCGCGGCCTCGTAGCCGAATTCGACATTGACGTCCTCGCCGACACGGCCGGTCATCAGGTCGCTGCCGCGAAAGGGGAGCTGGCCTGAGATGTGGAGCAGCCCGCCAATCTCGACGGCGGGAACATAGGCGGCGATCGGTGCGGCGGGCTTGGGAAGCTTCAGGCCGAGCGCTTCCAGCTTCTGGGCGGGCGTGTCTGTCATGGTGTCGGGTTCCGTTGTTTGGGTGAGTCGGTCAAGAGGGCGAATGCCTTCGGATCTCAAGAGGCGTCTTCTCGAGCTTTTCCGCTATCCAGTCCTTGGCGTCGCGCCAGTCGTCGATGCGGACATGCGCGGCGGGCGCAGGCGGCACGGCAGGGGCCAGGCTGGGTTCTGCGATCATGTGGAGGCGCCAGACCTCCGGCGCCGCGTCGGCCACCGACTGGTGATGATGCGCCAGATCGTCGACGAACACCGCCGCGCTGGGCGCATATTCGTCGAGCAGCGCCCGCACCGGCGTGCCCTTGCCGCCCTGATTGGTGACGACGCGGAAATCGATGCCGAAACCGCGGAGCTGGGCGACGCGATGCGGCTGGCGATGATCCTCCAAATTGGTGAGGACGACGATATCGGCATAGCCCGAAATCTCGGCGAGCGCTTCGCGGGCATGCGGCACCAGTGTCTGGCGGTGCATCTCGGTGTCGAAGAAGCCGCCGAGCAGCGGCCACATCTCGACACGCGACAGATATTCGCCATCGGCACGGCGCTTCATCGCGCGCGAGAAATCGCCGCCATCGGGTGTGAAATCGATCGCATGCGCCTCGTCCAGCCATGCGCCGAAATGGCTGACCATGTGGAGCAGCACCTCGTCGCAATCGGTGATCAGCAGCGGGCGGGTCATGATTCGAGTATCCTGCGCGTCTCGACGAGAATCAGCGGCTTCACCTCCAGCGCCGTGGCACAGCCGATCAGGTCGGGCTCATGCGCTTCGAGGAAGCCGAGCACTGCCGCGAGCAGCGCCGGATCGCCCGCCCGCTCGCGCAGATCGGTCGCGGTCAGTCCGGTCACGCTCAGCAGCCGGTCGGCGCGGGCGGGGTCATTCAGGGTCCAGACCAGCGCGGAAAGCGCCAATGCCTCTGCATTTGTCTCGGGGGCTGCCATCGCCTAGAGCGTCTCCATTGCATTGCAGAGGCGGGGGACGTGGCAAAAAGGGTGCTCGTTGTCGAGGACAACGAACTCAATCTCAAACTTTTCTGTGATCTGCTGCGTGCGCATGAGCATGAAGCGGAGCCGGTTCGCGACGGGCGCGAGGCGGTGGACCGCGCGCGCGCCTTCTCGCCGGACCTGATCATCATGGATATCCAGCTGCCCTATGTCAGCGGGCTCGACCTGATTCGCACGCTGAAGGCGGACGAGTTGCTGAAGCGGATTCCGGTGATGGCGGTGACCGCCTATGCCGCGCGCGGCGACGAGGAGCGCATCCGCGAAGCGGGCGCGGAGGCCTATGTCTCCAAACCGATATCGGTGATGAAGTTCATCGGCGAGGTGAGCGAGCTGCTATAAGGCGGCAAGCGCGCGGAATCGCCCCTGCGACTCGGCGAAAGCGGACAAGACAAAGGGCGAGCGCATGCGCGGCCCGCCCCGTCTTCCGAATCATCACCTTCCCGCATGCGGGAAGGTGAGAGGGATCACTTAATCTTGGCTTCCTTGAACTCGACGTGCTTGCGCGCGACGGGATCATATTTGCGGAAGGACAGCTTCTCGGTCAGGGTGCGCGGATTCTTCTTCGTGACGTAGAAGAAGCCGGTGCCTTCCGAGCTGACGAGCTTGATCTTGACGGTGGTTGGCTTGGCCATGACCCGAAACCCTTGTGAAACACTGAATTGTGCGAATCTGAAAATGAAAAGCGGCGAAAAACGCCGCTCGTTCAAGGGCGGCCCAATGCGCGATGGGGCGCCGATTGTCAACCGCTTTAGCCCCGGCACCAGGCGGACCCTAGCGGCGAGCAGCGACGCACGATAAGCAACCGCCAACGATAATCACTTACGGAGAGCCCATATATGCGCGCATTGCCACTCGTCCTGATCCTTGCGGCATGCGGGCCGGCGACCAAGACTGCTGAGCCGATCGACGCCGCGGCGCTCCATGAGAAGATGCTGGTGCTCGACACCCATCTCGACACGCCCGCCAATTTCGGCCGGCCTGGCTGGGACATCGCACAGCGCCATAGCATGGCCGACGACATGACCCAGGTCGATCTGCCGCGCATGAAGCAGGGCGGACTCGATGGCGGTTTCTGGGTGATCTATACTGCGCAGGGTCCGCTGGACGCCAAGGGTTTCGCCGATGCCAAGGCGTTCGCGCTCAAGCGCGCGGACGAGATCGCGGCGATCGTCGCGAAGAATCCCGACACGATGGCGCTGGCGACGACCGCCGACGATGCGGCGAAGATCGCGGCGACGGGCAAGGCGATCGTCTATCAGAGCATCGAGAACAGCTATCCGCTCGGCGAGGATCTCTCGCTGCTTGCCGAATTCTATCGTCGCGGCGTCCGCATGGCCGGGCCGGTCCATAGCGCCGACAACCAGTTCGCCGACAGCACAACCGGCAAGGCCCGCTGGGGCGGGCTCAGTCCGCTCGGCAAAAAATGGGTGGCGGAAATGAACCGGCTCGGCATGGTGATCGATGGCAGCCATTCCTCCGACGCCGCGCTCGACCAGATGCTCGCACTGTCGAAGACGCCGATCATCCTGTCGCATTCGGGGCCCAAGGCGGCCAACGACCATCCCCGTAACCTGGACGATGGCCGGATCAAGGCGCTCGCCGCCAAGGGCGGTGTCGTCCAGGTCAACAGCATTTTCCTGGCGCCGCTCAACAGCACGCCCGAGCGCGACGCGCTCGATGCGCGCAAGGAAAAGATCGGCACGATGACGCCGGAGGAGCAGCGCAAGCTCGCCGCCGACTATGCCGCGCTCGATGCCAAGGCGCCTTTCCAAGACGCCAGTTTCGAGAATTTCATGGCGTCGATGCTACATGTTCTGAAGCTGGTCGGCCCCGACCATGTCGGCATGGGTGCGGATTGGGATGGCGGTGGCGGCGTCAAGGGCATGGAGGACGTCTCGCTGCTCCCCAAGATCACCGTGCGGCTGCTCAAGGAAGGCTATTCGGAGACCGATATCGCGAAGATCATGGGTGGCAATACGATCAGGCTGCTACGCGCGGCCGAGGTGGCCAAGGGCAAATAGAGGCCATCGGACTTGTCCCGCGCCGACGTCGCGGGACACTCCATTGCCGGGTTACCGATCCGCGTACGGAGTGCCCCGATAGACCCTTCGCTTGCCGGGACTCGATAAAGGGCATAGCCTCTTCCAGGACGCTTGGGAGAGGGTGTCGCCATGACGAGAAATCTGTTGTTCGCGCTTTCGGCCGCGGCGCTTGCCGTGGCTGCTCCATCCGCTGCGCAGGAGCCACCGGCGGCGGCGGTTCCAGGTGAAGTGATCGAGATCGGAACCGACACCACCGCGCGCATGACGGTGCCGGTCAGCATTGGCACCGCCGGTCCCTTCGCCTTCCTGGTCGATACCGGTGCCGAGCGCACCGTGATCTCGCGCGAACTCGCCGATCGGCTGGCGCTGAGTAGCGGCGGATTCGCGCTGGTCCATTCGATGACCGGCAGTGAACGGGTGGATACGGTGCTGATCCCCTCGCTCAAGGTCAGCGCGAATCAGACCAACGACATCCGCGCCCCCGCCTTTGCCCAGCAGCATATCGGCGCATCGGGCCTGATCGGGATCGACAGCCTGCGCGATCAGCGCGTCACGCTCGACTTCAAGGCGGGCACGATGACGGTCACGCCCGGGCAGAAAATGAGCGAGCGCCGTGAGCCCGACGAAATCGTCGTCACCGCGCGCCGGCGCGCGGGACAACTCATCCTGATGGGAGCGACGTTGAATGGTGCGCGGGTCGATGTGGTCATCGACACCGGCGCGCAGGTCTCGGTCGGCAACAGCGCGCTCCGCCGGCGGCTGATCGGCCGGAATCCGCCGCATCCGCCCAAGTCGATCGAACTGATCAGCGTCACCGGCGGCCGTGCCGATGCCAGCTATACCAGCGTGAACGAGATCAAGCTGGGCGGCGCGACCATCCGCAACATGCCGATCGCCTTCTCCGACGCGCCGATCTTCCGGACGCTCGATCTGACGCGGCGGCCGGCGATCCTGCTCGGCATGGACGCGCTGCGCATGTTCGACCGCGTCTCGGTGGACTTTGCCAGCCGCAAGGTACGGCTGCTGCTGCCCGACGGCGCGGGCCGCGACAATGGCAGGCGCCTGGCGGCAAGGGAACCCGGACGCGCACCCGCGATTTGATAGCGGATGCTGGTTGCCGATAGCTGGAGCGAGATCGCGCTGCGCCTTGGGGTCGCGACCGCGATCGGGCTGTTGCTGGGGCTGGACCGCGAATTGCGTGGCCATGATGCCGGGCTCAGGACCAATGCGCTGGTGGCGCTGAGCGCGGCGATGGTCACTCTGTCTTCGCTGCTGCTGTTCGACACGCTCAAGCATTTGAATTCACAGCCTGATCCGTTGCGCGTTATCCAGGGTGTCGCGCAGGCGATCGGCTTCATCGCCGCGGGCCTGATCTTCGTGAAGCGCGGCGACGTCCACAATGTCACCACTGCCGCCAATCTTTGGGTTTCCGCCTGTGCCGGAATCGTCGCCGGGCTCGGCCAGTATAAGCTGCTCACCGTCGGCACGGTACTCGCGCTGCTGCTGCTCTTGTCGGAATATGTCTTCAAGCGGCTGATTCCACGTTATCATCAGCCGGCCGTCGACGATGACGATGCCGCGTCGCAGCCCCAGGGCGCCATTCATCGCAATACCGTCAAATATGACGACCGCATGCCTTGAACGGGCTGCAATATGCGGGGTAAGAGAACCAATGGTTCCCTTTTCGTTCGCAGGGCATGATCTGGTCGCGCTGCCGCAGGGGGCGCTCTTCTGGCCTGCGCGTCGCGCATTGCTGGTCGCCGATCTGCATTTCGAGAAAGCGAGCTGGTTCGCGCGCTTCGGACAGATGCTGCCGCCTTATGATTCGATCGCGACGCTGGCCGATCTCTCCGCGTTGCGCGCGGCGACCGGGGCGATCGAGATCTGGTGTCTCGGCGACAGTTTCCACGACAGCGAAGGCGCCGCGCGATTGCCGGAGCATGCGCGCGACATGCTGCGCACGCTGACTGCCATGACGCGCTTCGTCTGGATCACCGGCAATCACGACGCCGCACTCGCCGAATGGCTGGGCGGGGAAATCCTCGAAGAGGCGCTGGTCGACGGGCTGGTGCTGCGCCACGAGGCGGATCCGCTCGAGATGCGGCCCGAATTGTCGGGGCATTTCCACCCCAAATTCCGCGTCACCGTGCGTGGGCGGCACGTATCGCGGCGCTGCTTCGTCGCGACCGGTGCCAAGCTGATCCTGCCCGCTTTCGGCGCGCTGACCGGGGGGCTCGATGCGGGCCATCCCGAGATCATCCGCGCGGTCGGGCGTGGCGCGCAGGCCCTGGTTCCGCTCAGCGACCGGATGCTGCGCTTCCCGCTGGCCGCTTGAGGCAGGCACAAGCTTGTCATTCCCGCGAAGGCGGGAATGACGGAGTGGCCTACCGCACCAGCGCCGGGAATCCTGCCCTGAATGCCGCCACCTTCGGCTTGTCCCAACGCACGATATAGGGGTGGCCGGGATTGCGCCGGAAGAAATCCTGGTGGAAGGCCTCGGCGGGGAAGAAGCGGCCGGTTTCGATCCGCGTCACGATCGGCCGGTCGAATGCGCGAACCCTCCCGAGTTGCGCGATATAGGCCTGTGCGGCCTTTGCCTGTGCCGCCGTCTGCGGAAAGATCGCGGAACGGTAGCTCGGGCCAGTGTCGGGGCCCTGGCGATTGAGCTGGGTGGGATCGTGGGCGACCGCGAAGAAAACGCGCAGCAGCGTGCCGTAGCTGACCTGTGCCGGATCATAGGTGATGCGGATCGCCTCGGCATGGCCGGTGCGTTCGGTGGAGACCTGATCGTATGTGGCCGTGTTCGCGGTACCGCCGGCATAGCCCGAGATGACCGATCGGACGCCCTTCACCTGCTCGAATACCGCTTCCATGCCCCAGAAGCAGCCACCCGCGAGTATCGCGGTCTGCATTCCCTTTGCGGCGGTGTCGTCGATCGAAGCGCGGGGCAGCATGCGCGCCTGTTCGGCATGGGCTGGCGGCGCGGTCAGCATGGGCCAGGCCAGGGCGGCAAGCGCGGCGCCGGCCATGGCGAGGGGAACGAGCGCGAACTTTACAGTCATGGCGGGCATCCTTCGCCCGCCGTTTAGCAGAAATCGGATGAACGCGGGATGGCCCGGTCAGGCGAGACCGGCAGCCAGTTTCAGCGCCTCGACGGCGGCAATCGCGCCTTCGGGCGGTTGGATGGTCAGGATCGCGACCGCGCCCGCCAGGAAGCCGCCGGCAAAGCGGCGAGCCAGATCGGATTTCAGCACCGATATCATCGTCTCGTTTCCTCTTTCGTCCGACTCGGGGCCGAATCAATTTCGTTTCTGACAACCGGGCGATGCCACCGCGCGGCTGACGCCGCAGTGAACGGGATCACAGGGTCGTGTTCATCTTGGGAAGGACGGCGCGTCCGCGCCGGACCCGCATCAGCGAAGCGCGGCGCACGCCTCCTGGATGCGCGTGCACGCCTCGGTCAGGATCTCCTCCGACGTCGCATAGCTGACGCGGAACGCCGGTTCGAGGCCGAATGCCGCGCCATGGACGGCGGCGACACGCGCATCGTCGAGGAAATATTCGATCAGCGCCGCGTCGTTCGCGATCACATTGCCGCCCGGTGTGGTCTTGCCGATCAGGCCCGACACGTCGGGATAGACGTAGAAGGCGCCTTCGGGGCGCGGGCAATGGATGCCGTTGACCTGGTTGAGCATCGACACGACCAGGTCGCGCCGGCCCTGGAACGCGGTGTTGCGCGCTTCGAGAAAACTCTGATCGCCGGTGAGTGCAGCGGTCGCGGCGGCCTGAGCGATCGAACAGGGGTTCGACGTCGACTGCGACTGGAGCTTGCCCATCGCCTTGATCAGCCATTCGGGGCCGCCGGCAAAGCCGATGCGCCAGCCGGTCATCGAATAGGCCTTGGAACAGCCGTTCACGGTCAGCGTGCGATCGTAGAGATCGGGCGCGACCTGGGCGATCGTCGTGAAGACGAAATCGTCATAGACGATATGCTCGTACATATCGTCGGCCATCACCAGCACGTGCGGATGGCGGCGCAGCACGTCGGCGATCGCTTCCAGCTCGGTGCGCGAATAGGCGGCGCCGGTCGGGTTCGACGGCGAATTGAGGATCAGCCATTTGGTTGCGGGCGTGATCGCCGCTTCGAGCTGCGCGGGGGTGATCTTGTAGCCCTGCGATGCACCGGCCTCGATCACCACGGGCGTGCCGCCCGCAAAGTTCACGATGTCGGGATAGCTGACCCAATAAGGAGCCGGGATGATCACTTCGTCGCCGGCTTCGACACTGGCGACGAGCGCGTTGAACAAAGTGTGCTTGCCGCCGACATTCACGCTGATCTGGCCGGGCGCATAGACCAGGCCGTTGTCGCGCTTGAACTTGGTGGCGATCGCGTCCTTCAGCTCGGCGGTGCCGTCGACATTGGTATATTTGGTCTTGCCCGCACGGATCGCCTCGATCGCCGCTTCCTTGACGAAATCGGGCGTGTCGAAATCGGGCTCGCCCGCACCCAGGCCGATCACGTCGATGCCCTGGCGCTTCAGGTCGAGCACACGGCTGGTCATCGCCAGCGTGGCGGAAGGCTGGATGCGCCCAAGCGCGGCGGAGGTGCGGGACATGAATACGCTCCTGTTGCGGTGCGGCATGCCCATAGGACGGGGGATTCGTTACGGCAATGGCGGTTGGCCGGAGAATCCGGCCCTTCGCCGATTTTTTTGCGTCAGCGGACCAATGTCGCCGGGATCAGGCCGCGCACGGCGTTGCCGATGAGGAATCCGCCCGCCAGATCGTCGGCGGTCAGGTCCGCCTCGATGGCGCGCCCTTCGTCGAGGAGCTGTCCGCGCAGCACGCCGGGAAGCAGTCCGCGGACAAGCGGCGGCGTCAGCAGCACGCCGTTCCGCTCGACGAAGATATTGGTGAAGCTGCCTTCGGTCAGGCGCCCTTCGCCATCGGCAAAGATCACTTCGAAGCTCCCCGCCCCGGCCAGCGCGTCGCGATAGAAATCGCGATCGGTGGTCTTGTGGCGCAGCCGGAAATCGGCGGGATCGACGGGAAGCGGTGCAAGCGTGACCGCGACCGGGGCTTGCTGGGCGGCCGGTGCGGGCCGGATCTCGATGGCCACGGCACCGCTGCGCGCCAGCAGCAGGCGGACGCGCGACGCGGACCGCAGCCGAAAGGTCGCCGCCTGGAGCTCGTTGCGGACCTCATGGCGGTCGAACGCGAAGCCGAGCGCGTCGGCGCTCGCCTTCATGCGTTCCAGATGACGCTCCAGCAGCAGCAACCCGTCTGCAGGGTCGAAGGCCATGGTTTCGATCAGGTCGAACGCGCGTGCGCCCGCGGTCACGAAGCGGCCCTTGGCCAGGCATTCGGCCCATTCGCCCGCTGCGGTCGAATCCGCGACGACCGCGCTCCCCAGTCCGATTTCCGCTTCAACCGCCCCCCGCTCCATCGCCAGCGTCCTGATCACCACATTGAACGCTGCATCGCCCGCCGGATCAAGCCACCCGATTGATCCCGTATAGGCGCCCCGTGGTGAAGGCTCGATTTCGGCGACGATTTCCATTGCGCGAATCTTGGGCGCGCCTGTGATCGAGCCGCAGGGAAACAGTGCGGCGAGCACGTCGATCGCCGAGCGGCCGGGCGCAAGCCGCGCGGTAACGGTCGATGTCATGGTGTGGATGGTGGGATAGGTCTCGACGGTGAACAGATCGGGCACCGCGACGCTGCCCGCCTCGGCGACGCGCGACAGGTCGTTGCGCAACAGATCGACGATCATCAGATTTTCGGCGCGCTCCTTGGGATCGTCGCCCAGCGCGGATGCGGCGGCGCGATCCGCGACCGGATCGGCGCGGCGGGGTGCGGTTCCCTTCATCGGGCGCGCGGTCAGCGCGCCGCGCTCGAGCGTGAAGAACAATTCGGGCGAGGCGGAGAGCAGCCAATGATCGCCGGTGAACAGCGCGCCGCCCCAGCCCGCTTCCGATGCGGCGCGCAGCCGCGCATAGAGCGCGAGCGGATGGCCCGCCACGGGCACGCGCGCGCGAAAGCTGAGATTCGCCTGATAGATATCGCCCGCCGCGATATAGTCGCGGACACGCGCGAATTTGCCGGCATAGTCTGCGGCGGAAAGCTCGGGCCGGGGCGGGCCGGCCCAGGCGCCGTCGGGATCGGGCAGCAACGCGGCGATCTCGTCGGCGGGAATCGCGGTGAAGCCGTCGAACAGGCCGAACCAGAGCAGCGGCGCGGAGGTGCCGGTCCGCACGGGCAATCTGGGTTCGAATGCGGGGCTTGCCTCATAGGCGATATAGCCCGCTGCATGCAGGCCGCTTGCCTGCGCTCGTGCCAGTCGTTCCAGCGCCGCCCCAACCCCGGCAATTTCGCGGGTCGTGACGATCTCGACCGGATCGCGATACAGGCGCGCTGCGCCTGCGCCGGTGGTGCGGGCGTCGTCGAGCAGGACAAAGGACTGGGTGTCGGCGATCATCGGCGCAGCGATTGCCTCACCCGATGGCCCTGCGTAAAGCAAAAGCAATAAAATTGCCGAGGATATCGATGCGCGACCGAATTCCAGGGGCCGGGGCCGGCCACTGACTCCGCTCCTCTATCTCGGCGCCGCGCTGGCGGAGATCTTCGGATGCTTCGCCTTCTGGGCATGGCTGCGGCTGGACAAGCCGGTGCTGTGGATCGTGCCGGGCATGGTGTCGCTCGCATTGTTCGCCTGGGCTTTGACGATGGTCGAAAGCGCCTTTGCGGGCCGTGCCTTCGCGGCCTATGGCGGCGTCTACATCGTCGCGTCGCTCGGCTGGCTCTGGGTGGTCGAGGGTGTACGACCGGATCGGTGGGATTTGATGGGCGGTGCGGTCTGCCTGACGGGTGCCGCGATGATCCTGTTCGGGCCGCGTGGGAATTGAGGGGCTGAAATGGTTGCGAGCGTATTCGACCTGTTCAAGATCGGCGTAGGACCGTCGAGTTCGCACACTATGGGGCCGATGACGGCTGCGGCTGATTTCGCGCGGCGGCTGTCGGACGGCGGCATCATCGATCGCGTCGTGCGTGTCGATGCCGCGCTGTACGGATCGCTGGCGCTGACGGGCAAGGGCCATGCCACCGATCGCGCGGTTCTGCTCGGGCTGGCCGGCCATGTCCCGGCCGCGATCGATCCCGACGCTGCCGACGCCGCGATCGCGGCCATCCGGGCGGAGGGCCGGTTGAAGCTGGGCGGCGTGCACGAGATCGCGTTCGACGAAGCCGTCGACCTGCGCTTTCTTCAGCGCGAGCGGCTCGATTTCCATTCCAACGCGATGACCTTTGCGGCGTTCGACGGCACGGGGGATGAACTCGCGCGCCGCACCTATTATTCGGTCGGCGGTGGTGCGGTGCTCGACGAGGACCAGATCGGCCGCAACGCCGCACCCGAAGGCGGCTGGGATGTGCCGCATGTCTTCCATTCGGGCGCCGAACTGCTCGAGCTGGTGGCGGAGACAGGCATGTCGATCGCCGACCTGATGCGCTCCAACGAGGAAGCGACGCTGGCGCCGGCCGAGGTCTCCGCGAAGCTCGGCGCGATCGCCGACGCCATGTCCGCCTGCATCGACCGCGGCGTGCGATCGGACATGGCGGAGCTGCCCGGCGGCTTGCGCGTCAAGCGCCGCGCGCCCGGCATCTATCGCACGCTGATCGAACGCCAGGAACGTGCGCTTGCCGATCCGCTGGCGGTGATCGACTGGATCAACCTGTGGGCGCTGGCGGTGAACGAGGAGAATGCGGCGGGCGGCAAGGTCGTGACGGCGCCGACCAACGGCGCGGCCGGGATCGTGCCCGCGGTGCTGCGTTATTATGAGCGTTTCACGCCCAAGGCGACGAAAGAGGGGGTCGAGGATTTCCTGCTGACCGCCGCGGCGATCGGATCGTTGTTCCGCGAGAATGCGTCGATCTCGGGCGCCGAAGTCGGTTGCCAGGGCGAAGTGGGTGTGGCCTGTTCGATGGCCGCGGCCGGTCTCGCTGCCGCACTGGGCGCGACGCCCGCGCAGATCGAGAATGCCGCGGAGATCGGCATGGAGCATAATCTCGGCCTCACTTGCGATCCGGTGGGCGGGCTCGTCCAGGTGCCGTGCATCGAACGCAATGCGGTCGGCTCGATCAAGGCGGTGGAAGCGACACGGCTGGCGATGCTCGGTGACGGCACGCACCGGGTCAGCCTGGACCAAGTGATCGAGACGATGCGCAAGACCGGGCTCGATATGTCGGAACGCTACAAGGAGACCTCGCTCGGCGGGCTAGCGGTCAATGTGGTGGAGTGCTGAGGACCGATCGTTATTCGGGTGATGCCTTGCTGCAAATGGCGCTGCCCTGCGCTTCCGGTGCTCACGTACTGACGTACGCTGCGCTCCGGTTCTCGGTCATCACCATTTTCGCTCCGGCCTGACCCGAATAACGATCAGTCCTGGGATTGGTCCAATCCACGCGCCTCTTCGATCAGCAGTACAGGCACCCCGTCTCGGATTGGATAGGCCAGCCCTGCCGCTTCGGACACCAGTTCCTGTCGCGCCTCGTCATAGCGCAGCGGCTGACGCGTAACCGGGCAGACCAGGATCGCGAGCAGCTCGGGGTCGATGCTCATTGCAGCGTGGCGCCGTCGCCGTCGTCGCTGCCGTGGCGGGCGAAGAACTGCATGAGCTGGACGATCAGGTCGGCGCGTTCGGCGATGCCGGATGCTTCGAGCAAAGCCTGTTTGGCGGCGACGTCGAACGGCGCGATCTGGGCGATGCCGTTGACCAGCGATTCGTCGTCGAGCCGCGCCACCGCTTCCCAATCGACCGCATAGCCCTGCGCATCGGCGAAGCGCCGCGATTCGATCTCGAGCGCGGCGCGGCGGGCGATATCGAGCGCCGTATCGGCGTCATCCTCGGCAAAGCCGTCGAAACCGACTTCGAACTGGCGAAACGGCGTGGTCACGTCGAGCTCGCGCAAGGTGCGAAACCGCGCCAGCCCTTCGAGCACGATATTGTAGCGGCCGTCTTCCAGCGCCTCGACATGCGCGATCCGGCCGACACAGCCAATGTCGAACAGCGGCGGCGTATCCGCCGATCCCGGCCCCGCCTCGATCAGCACCGGCCTGGGCTGGATCATGCCGATCCGCCGATCGCGTGCCATCGCGTCGCTGACGAGCGCACGATAGCGCGGCTCGAAGATGTGCAGCGGCAACTGCATGCGCGGAAAGAGCAGCGCACCGGCCAGCGGAAAGACCGACAGACGGGATCTGCCGCTCGCCATCAGGTGAACAGGATCGCAGAGAGCCGTCGGCGCAGTTGCGAGACCCAGGGATCCTCGAGCCCGACAACCTCCATCAGTTTGAGCAGCCTTTGGCGCGCGGCGCCTTCGTTCCAGTCGCGGTCGCGCGCGATGCTTTCGAGCAGGGCATCGGCCGCGCCCTCGCGATCGCCCGTCGCCATCAGGCCGCCGGCCAATTCGAAACGCGCGTCGTGATCGTCCGGATCGGCCGCCGCACGGGCGCGCAGACCGGCAAGATCGTCGACCGGCTGCGTCTCCTTGGCGAGCGCGAGCGCGGTCTCGGCGCGCTGGATCGCGGGATCCTTGCGCAGCGTCTCGGGCAGGGCCGCGAGCATCGCCTCGGCCTCTTCGTTCAGTCCCGCCGTGACGGCGGCGCGGAGCTGGCCGGACAGCGCCGCCGGTTCCTCGGGCGCGATCTCGACGATCTGGGCGAAGATCGACAATGCGCGTTCGGCATCGCCCGCGGCCAGCACTTCCTCGCCCATGGCGAGCAAAGGTGCGATTTCCTGCTTCAGATCGGCTTCGGCGCTCTGCACCGGCAGCTGGCGCAGGATCTGGTCGAGCATCTGCTTGATCTGGCCTTCGGTCCGTGCGGGCGTCATGTCCGCGACGATCTGGCCCTGGAACACCGCATAGACGGTCGGGATCGACTGGATGCGGAACTGCGCGGCGACCGCCTTGTTGGCATCGACGTCGATCTTGACCAGCTTGACGCCCTTGTCGGCATAGTCGGCGGCGACTTTCTCGATCACCGGGCCGAGCTGTTTGCAGGGGCCGCACCATTCGGCCCAGAAATCGACGATCACCAGATTCGTCATCGAGGGTTCGATCACGTCGCGCTTGAAGGCCTCGAAAGCCTCGCGTTCGTCCGCACCCATTCCGAGACTCGCCACTGATCGTCACTCCCTGCTGATGTCGCGGCCTTATGTGGGGCCGAGCGGCGTCTTGCCAAGCCCTGTGCGGGACTATTGCGCGTCCTGCATTTCGCGATCAGGCCGCCGCGCCAGGATCGCGAGCAATGCGGCGCCCGTCGCCGCGATCCACAGGCTCGCCATGCCGATACGGATATAGCCGATCGATCCGCCGACCGCACCCGCGATCAACCCCAGCCAGAGCAGCAGATAGGGAAGCCACGCCATATGGTCGCCGCCGCGCAATGCATCGGCAATGCGCTGGCCCAGCTTGACCAATGTGCCGGTCATATAGGTCACGCCGATGCTCACTTCGCCGTCGCGCTGAAAAACGGTGTTCGCGCATCCCATTGCCATCGCCATTGCGCCGATCGCCGCATTGTCCATGCCCAGCAGATCGAGCAAAGCGGCGGCGAACAGCAGCGAAGCCACCATCGCCAATATCGAAGGCGCGCGGCTGCGCACGGCGGCCGACAGCAGCGATCCGGCGACGACTCCGCCGACAAAGGCCGCGATCAGCAGGGCGGCGCGCCATGCGAGTGCCGACCCTTCGGCAAGGCCGACCGCCAGCCGCGTCGAATTGCCGCTCATGAATGAAACGAACAGCCCACCCAGCTTGAGAAAGCCGACCGCATCGACGAAACCCGCGAGCATCGCCAGATATATGGCCAGCCGCTGCGCGTGTCGGTCATGACGGATCATGCCGTTTCATAGCGCGCCATCGCACGGCGCGGAACGGCGATGATGAAATGCCGGCGATCCGCTTGTCACTGCACGCGCCGAATGGCAGAGAGTGCTTGGCCTGATCCGAACAAATGATCCTGATCAGGAGCGAATCAAAATTGAGGGGAAACTGATGCCCAAGTCTTTCCGCATGGCTCTGGCGGCGGGCGCCGCATTGCTGGCCTTTCCCTCGGTCGCCTCGGCGCAGGACGATACCGCATTCCTCCGCTTCCCGCTCGCGACGACGGTCAGCGCGGCCGATGCGCCCGCCTTTGCCTGGCTGATCCGCCAGGGCAGCGACAGCGTCATCATGGCCGCCAGCGCGCCGAAATTCGAACGTATCAAACTATTCTCGCGCACCGACGCCGATGGTCAGCCGATCACCGATGTCCGCATGTCGCCCGATGGCCGCTATGTCGTTTTCCAGACCGCGGCCGGCTTCGGCGGCGGACGCGCCTATAATCCCGCCAGCCTGATCGATCCGCCCAAGCCGACGCTCTGGGTGATGGAGGCGCGTGCTGGGGCAAAGCCGGTCCAGGTCGCGGCCGGCCAGGGGCCGATCTTCTCACCCGATGGCCGCACGCTCATCTATCGCCAGGGCCGCGATCTCTGGTCGGCCGATCTTGCCGCGCCCGGCCAGTCCAAGCTGATGATCGCGGGCGGGGCCGCATTCGGGCAGCCGGTCTGGACCAGGGACGGCAAGGGCCTGATCTTCGTCTCCGAGCGCGGCGGCTATTCGTTCCTCGGCCGATATATGCTGGGCGCCGACAAGGTGGAGTGGCTGGTGACCGGTGCCGATCGGATCGGCTCACCGGTGCTGTCGCCCGACGGCAAGACCGTCGCCTATCTCCGTTTCGGCGGCCGCCAGCATGACGTGACCTACGACCTGACCGAAAGCGAACCCTTTGCGGTCGAAACCGTCGAGATCGCGACCGGCGCGATCCGCACCTTGTGGCAGAGCAAGGACCAGGCGGTGACGGCGGGGCTCGAGGATGGCGACAATGCGCTGCGCTGGGTGGGTGACGACAATATCGTCTTCTATTCGGAACATGACGGCTGGGGCCGGCTCTATGCCGTGGCCCGTGCGGGCGGCGAGATTCGCGGCCTGACGCCGACGGGCTGCGAAGCGGCGGAAAGCGAGCCCGCGAGCACCGATTCGCTGTTCGTCGTCCATAATTGCCGCGACATCGACACCCGCCAGCTTTCGATCATCAATGTCCGCACCGGCGCCGAGCGCCAGGTGAAGCGCGACGATATCGTCATGGCCAATGCGATCGCGGCCGGCACCAGCGGCTATCTGGCGCTGACCGGTGGCAACGCCGAGAATGCGCCGCTCGTCCGCGTGCTCGATCTGAAGTCGGGCAACACCGTGATGGCCGAGAAGCCGGCAGATTATGGCTATAGCCGCAGCTTCACTGCGCCTGCGCCCAAGGCGGTCCGCATCAAGGCCGCCGACGGCGGCACCGTGCCGGCGCAGCTCTTCATGCCCGCGGGCAAGGGGCCGCATCCCGCGCTCGTCTATGTCCATGGCGGACCGTCGCGCCAGATGTATCCGGCGTTCCACTATAGCGACTATTACGCCAATGATTTCGCGATGAACCGGCGCCTGGCCGAACAGGGCTATGTCGTCGTCGCGGTCAATTACCGCTCGGGCATCGGCTATGGCCGCGCCTATCGCGAGGCCGAGGGGCGCGGCTGGCGCGCCGCGTCCGAATATAGCGACGTGCTGGGCGTCGGCCGCTGGCTTGCGCAACGTGACGACGTGGATCGCAAGCGGATCGGCATCTGGGGCGGCTCCTATGGCGGGTTGCTGACGGGCCAGGCGCTGGCGCGCAATTCCGATCTGTTCAGCGCGGGCGTGGCGATCCACGGCGTGTTCGACTGGTCATGGCCATCGGAACTGGAAGGGCACCTCAATCCCAGCCGCTTCTTCGGGGTGAGCGAGGCCAATCGCCCGACCGCGCTCAAGGCATCGCCGCTCGGCGCGATCGATGGCTGGCGTTCGCCGGTGCTGCTGTTCAGCGGCGATCAGGACATGAATGTCGATGTGCGTGAAACCGTCGACCTCGCGCAGAAGCTGAAAGCGCGCAATGTCGATGTCCGCACCGTGATCCTGCCCGGCGAAGCGCACGGTTTCGTCCGGCACGAAAGCTGGGTGCGGTTGTGGCACGAGCAGGACCGTTTCCTGAACGAGAAGCTCGGCACGAAATAATCCGTCATATACGGGCGCGGCCGTTCGGTGCCGCGCCCGTATATCGTCACGTCACCAGCCGAAGGTGACGCCGACGCGCCCCCCGGTCGAACCCTTCACGGTCGAGCCGGCAATACCGCCGCTGACCCAGACCGTATCGGTCACCCGCGCGACCGCCGCACCGGAGAAACCCTGCTGACCGCGATAGGTGGCAAGGTTGAACGACACCGCGAAACTGGCGTCGGGCGGAAGCAGCGTGCCGCCCAGCGCCATCGCGGCGGCGATGCCGCCATTGGCCTGCCGCGCTTGCCGATCGAGCATCGTGACCCGGCCTTCGAGCAGTGACGCGCGATTCTCCAGCGCGGTGGTCCGGCCGTCGAGGCCGGCCAGCGTGCCGATATTGAGCGTCGAGGTGGCGAGATTGCCGAGCGCATCGGTGGTGACCAGGCTGAGTGCCCCCGACTGCGCCGTGCGGCTGGCCGAGGATGCGATGCCCAACATGGTATGCGTCGAATTCGCCGAGCCGAGCACGACCTGGCTGGGGCGCGTGGCTGTCGCCCCGGTTCCGATCGCGACCGAGCCCGCCTGCCCCGCCGTCGCGCCATTGCCCAGTGCGATGGCGCCGTCGCCGGTGGCACTGCTCGCATTGCCCAGCGCTACCGCCCCGGTGCCGGTGGCGGTGTTGTTGGCGCCCAGTGCGACCGCCCCGGTGCCGGTTGCGACATTGGGATCGCCGATCGCGACGGCGCCATTGCCCGATGCGCTATTGCCGGCGCCGATCGAAACCGCCTGTCCATTGGTCGCGCGTGCGCCGGCGCCCATCGCCACCGACTGGTCGCCGCTGGCAACCGCCGACGGGCCGACCGCGATGGCATCGGTACCCGTCGCCTGTGGCCCCGGCCCGGTGCTGTTGGCGCGGAAATAAGCACCGTTGGCGGCAGCGGCATTGGCGGTGGATTGCGCCGTGGCGGCCTCGGTGCGTGCCGTGTCGGCGGTGGACTGCGCGGTCGCGGCATTGGCGAGTGCGGTATTGGCCGTGCCTTGCGCGGCGGCGGCATTGGCGAGCGCGGTGTTGGCGGTGCCCTGCGCGGCCGCGGCATTGGCCAGGGCCGTATCGGCCGTGCCTTGTGCCGCTGCAGCCGCGGCACCCCCATTCGTCGCCGCGGCCAGCGCCGCATCGGCCTTGGCGTCGACGGCGTCGAGTTGTCCCTTGTTCACGGCGTCGGTCGCGGCGGTGCCGGCCGCGACATTGACGATCCGCCGTTCGGCCCCCGCCTTGCCGACCGACACGGTATTGGCCTGATCGGCAATCGAGTGATCGCCGATCGCCACGGCGCCGAAGGCCGTCGCTTCGGAGAGATTGCCGATCGCGATCGCGCCGCCGCCGGCATTGGCTTTCGCCGAGGCCCCGATGGCGACGGCATATTGGTTGGATGCCGTCGCGAAGGTGCCGACAGCAACGGTCAGCCCGCCCAGGCCCTTCGCGCCATAGCCATAGGCCGATGACTGGTTGCCCACCGCCTGCGCCTCATAGCCACCGGCCAGCGCATAATTGCCCGTCGCTTCGCTGTTGCTGCCGATCGCGGTGGCGCCGAACTTGTCGGCGGTGGCGCTGCTGCCCAGCGCGACCGTGTCGGTCGCATTGGCATTGGCCTGAAGCCCGATCGCGACCGCGCGCGAACCGCTCAGCACACCGGCGGTATAGCCCGCGCTGGCATTGAGGCCCATCGCGATGCTGAAGTCGGCCGTCGTCGCGTCATAGCCGGCGGAAATGCCATAGGCGCCGCGCGCATCGGCATTTCTTCCCAGCGCGACAGCGGCGAACCCGCCGGCCTCGGCGCTCACACCCAAGCTGGTCGCGTTGACGCCGGTCGATTTCGCGAAGGCGCCGACCGCGGTCGAGGAGTGCTGCGTCGCCTTGGTCTGCCAGCCAATGGCGACGGCTTGGGCCTCCGCCGCGGCGCTGTTTTCGCCGATGGCGACATTGCCTTCGAACGCGGCCGATGCGCTCTCACCGATCGCGACCGCATCGGTGCCTGCGGCCACCGCGGCCGCCCCGGTGCTGTTGATCGCGACATAGGGATTGGTCGCGCCCGCCGCGACCGCGTCGAGCTGGGCCTTGTTCACCGCGTCGGTCGCGAGCGTGCCGGCTGCGACATTGGTGATGGCACGCTCGGAACCGATTCTGCCGACGGAGACGCTGTTCGCCCGATCGGCCATGGAATTGGCACCGATCGCGACGGCGTTGATGGCGGCGGCAGTGGTCGAACTCGATCGGCCCAATGCGACCGAATCGACGCCATCGGCGGTCGAACCATTGCCGATCGCGGTGGCGAATGCGCCGTTGACGGTCGTGGCATGGCCCAGCGCCGTCCCGTTATCGGCGAAGGCCCGGGCATTTCCGCCGACCGCGGTCGTGCCGGAGAAATTCGCCTCAGCACCGCGGCCGACGGCAAGCGCACTGGTGCCGTTGGTGATGGCGCCGACGCCCAGCGCGGTCGCCCCCTGACCGGTTGCCGAAGCGCCGGTGCCCAGCGCCGTAGCCTGCCGCGAAAGCGCCTTCGCATCTTCGCCGATCGCGATGCCGTCATCCATGGCGGCGATTGCCCCGCCCCCGGTGCTGCTGATCGCGATATAGGGGTTGATCGCGGCGGCCGCGACCGCGTCGAGCTGCGCCTTGTTCACCGCGTCAAAGGCTTCGGTGCCCGCCGCGACATTGATGATCTGGCGCTGGAAGGGCGGGACCGGCTGGCCCGGTATCCCTGAATCGCGTGGGCTCGACTGGCCCACCGAAACCGCGCTGCCGCGATCGGCGACCGACCCCGCCCCCAAGGCGACGCCGCGGAAATCGGTCGCGAGAGAGAAGGTGCCGATGGCGGTCGAGTCGTAGCCGCTGGCTTCCGAGGCGCGGCCGATCGCGGTCGCGGCATCGTTGGTCGCGGTTGCCTGATAACCGACAGCGACCGCGCGTACACTGGCCTGAGCGCTGGAGCCGATCGCGACGGCGACGCTCCCGTTCGCTTGTGCACCACCGCAGGCGACCGATCGTTCGGCTCCTGCTGCCACGACACCGCTCGGGTCACCCTCGCTATCGGTGCAGATCACATTGTCTTGCCCCGCCTGCGCCGGCGTTGCCACGGCAAGCCCCGCAACCAGGGCGAGCGGGGCGGTCGCGGTGAGAAGGCTGATGGTCTTGCGCATGATTCGTGTTCCTTGTTGCGCCGCTATCCCAGCCGGCGCGGTTGACGGTCTCGACCCTGCGGCCGGCGCATGTTCTTCCGCACCCTTCCGCTTGCCTTCCCGCCGCCGCGCCCACATAGAAAAGGCGCGCCGATGTGTTGGCGTGTGGCAAGACGGGGAAAGGCGATCGAAACGGACACGCCGCCCGAAAAAAATTCAGCCGGTACGGCGGATGCGCTGGTCGCGTCGCTTTATGAGGAGCTGCGCACGATCGCGCGGCGGGAGCATTGGCGCGCCGGTGCGCCGCAGACATTGCAGACCACCGCGCTGATCAACGAAGCCTATATCAAGCTGCGCAAGCGCGACGGCTGGGACAGCCAGTCGCATTTCCTTGGCTGTGCGGCGACCGCGATCCGCCACATCCTGATCGACGCGGCGCGCGCGCGTCTGGCGTCGAAGCGCGACGCGCCGACCTACAGCTTCACCCAGAGCCTCGATTCACTTGCCGCGGCGATCCCGGAAGATGCCGAAGTCGTGAAGCTGGGCGACGCGCTCAAAGCCTTGTCGGAAGTTGATCCCGAACTGGCGCAGGTCGTCGATTGCCGCTTTTTCGCCGGCCTCGACGAAAAGGAGACCGCCGATGTCCTCGGCGTCAGCGACCGCACCGTGCGCCGCTGGTGGATCCGCGCACGCGCCTGGATCCATCGCGAGATGGCAGCCGCCTAAATTGCCGCGATCCTGGCCCGCAGCGCCGGGAAGGATTTCAGATGGGCTTCGCCGGCGCGCCCGAGCGCACGGAATATGGTTTCCGCCTGAACGATTGCGGCGCGCGCTTCGGCGCCGCGGCCCTGCTTCAACAGGATGACCGCATTCACCTTCGCCATGATGCCATAGGGCAGGCCGCGCGGTTTCATCGCCGTCACCAGCGGTGTGATTTCCGCAAGAATGCGTTCCGCACCGTCGGTGTCGCCGGTTTCCGCGGTGGCTTCGGCAAGGTTCAGGCCGATGACCAATGTCGGCACCGCGCCGGGCCCGAGCTTCTCCATGGCGATCGGACGAGCTTCGGCCAGGGTCTGCCTGGCTTCGGCGAATTTGCCGAGCGCCAGCCTGGCGCGACCGAGCTGGAACAGGTCGACCGCCAGCCCGGCCGATCGGCCGAACACTGCGCGGCGCTGCTTCGCCACGCGCTCGAAGATCGCTTCGGCGCGCGCATGATCGTTGAGCTTGAGCAGCCGCACGCCCTTGAGCTGCGCGATCGCCAGCCCCGTCGTGCTGTTTTCCTGGCCCGTACGCTTCAGCGCGGCATCGGCCTGCGCGAACACCGCCGGCATTGCATCGAGGCGATCCGCCTCTGCCATATAGACCAGCAGGTTGTTGTAGAATGTCAGCAGGTCACGATGATTTTCGGCATAGACACTGTCGGCCTCGGGCAAGGCCCCGCTAAGCAGATCGATCGCGCTATTATAATCGCCGCTGCGCTGCGCGATCTGCGCACGGCTGCTGATCACGTCCAGCCGTTCGACGCGGAACCGTGCGGGATCGGTGCGGAACACGGCATCGGCAGCGTCGAGCAGCGGCGCGATTTCGTCGTTCCGGTTCATCGCCGCTGCGGTGGAGGCGAGGCGTAGCTTGATCTGTGCCGTCGCCACCGCGTCATCCTTGCCGATGCCCCTGTCGAGCGCGCGGCGCAACAGCGTGTCGGCCCCGACAGGATCCTCGAGATTGACGTAGAGATCGGACAGGGTGGTGATGAGTGTCGCCGATCGTGCGCTGGTGTCGAGCGATCCGGCCAGGCGCTCGGACGTCTGGTCGAGCATCTGCTTGACCGTCGCGTCGGCACCGGCGCCGCCATCCCTGCTGTCGCGGAACATGACGGTGAGCATCCGGTTGATCGCTTCCGATCGGCGCGCCTCGGCCAGCGCGAGGTCGCGCTCGACCGCGGTCTTGCGCGCCTGCCAGGCGATGCCGCTTGCCCCGATCAGCAGGGCGGCGACCGTCGCCGCTGTCGCGGCGACTGCCCAGCGATAGCGGCTGACGAAACGGCCGACGCGGTAACGGGTCGTGCCGGCGCGCGCGCGGACAGGCATCAGTTCCTGGTGCCGTTCTATGTCCTCGGCCAGCTCGGCGGTGCTGCGATAGCGTTCCTGCGGATCGCGGCGCATGGCTTTCAGGATGATCGCGTCGAGATCGCCGGCGATCCGTGCAGGCGGAATGGGGGCCCCCGGTCGCTGCGCGGCCTTGCTTGCCAGCGGCGCATCCTCGTGCAGGACGCGGCGGATGATCGAGGGGATCGACGCGCCGTCGCGCCGCCACGGTCCGCTGCCGACGATCAGCTCGAACAGGATCGCGCCCAGCGCATAGACATCGGTCGCGACCGTCGCGGCGTCGCCGTCGAGCTGTTCGGGCGCGGCATAGTCCGGTGTCAGCATTGCCTGGGTCGTTGCCGGTACCGCGTCGCTGTCGTCGAGCAGCTTGGCAATGCCGAAATCGAGCAGGCGAACCCGGCCGTCCCCATCGATCAGGATGTTGGAGGGTTTGAGGTCGCGATGGACGACCAGATTGGCATGGGCATAGCCGACCGCGTCGCAGATCTCGCGGAACAGTGCGAGCCGTGTCGCCAGGTCCGCGTTGTTGGCGCGGCACCAGGCGTCGATCGGCGTGCCGTCGACATAATCCATCGCCATGAACGGGCGCCCGTCGGGTGCGATGCCGCCGTCGATCAGCCGGGCGATGCCGCGATGCGCGAGCCGGGCGAGCAAGCGGCGTTCGCGATCGAACAGGTCGCCGCGCCCCGCGACATCGGCGCGCAGCAGCTTGAGTGCAACGCGTTGTTCGAAATCCGCCGTGGCGCGGTGCGCCAGATAGACTTCTCCCATGCCGCCGCGCCCGATCAGCCGTTCGATGGTGAAGGCGCCGATCCGGTCGCCGGCGGCAAGCGAACTATAGGCCATATCGACGGTCGGGCCGGACAATGGCGGCGGTGCCGCGTCGAGGATGCCGCCCATATCGGCCGCCGCCAGCAGCGATTCGATTTCCGCACGGATCGCGTCGGGTATCTCCGCCCGGTCCAGTCGTGTGGCGCGATCGGTGGGCGAGAGCCCGATCAGTTCATCGAAAAGTGCTTCGATCCGGTCCCAGTCCTTGTCGGTCGCCATTGCCGCTCGAAGCTCCCCCGGATCGCCCGGTTCGAGCATAGAGCAGATGCGGCGATCGCCAAGCCACTGAATTCTCCGGCCTCATGTCCCCTTTTTCACGGCGATATAGGCGTCGACATCGGTCTCGACGACCGTCATCGGGCGCGCGCCGTTGCCGAGCACGACGTCGTGGAAATCGCGGATGTCGAACTTCGTGCCCAAAGCCTTTTCCGCCCGGTGACGCAGCTCCCAGAATTTCTCGTAGCCGATGCGGTAGGCGAGCGCCTGTGCGGGCAGGCTGGTGGAATAGCGCAAGGTCTCCGACGCGATCTCGACATCGGACAACGAGGTCGCTTCGTGCATATAGGCGCGCGCCTTTTCGAGCGACCAGCCGAAATAATTCATGCCCGAATCGACGACGAGCCGGGCGGCGAGGAAGGATTCGTTGATGTAGCGGCCGTACAGCGCCTCGGGCGTGTCGTAGAGCCCCATCTCGATCGGCAGGCTCGCGGCATATTCGCCCCAGCCTTCGGTGAAGGCGCCGGCAAGATATTGTCTGCGGAACGGCGACAGCGCCGGATTCTCGTCCTGCGTGGCGATGTGGAAATGATGGCCCGGGATCAGTTCGTGATAGATCAGCGTGCCGGCATTGATCAGGCTGCGTTTCTCGATGTTCGACGCGTTATAGTGATACAGGCCGCGCGGCTCGGCCGCGCTGGGCGGGCCGTAATAGCCGAATGTCTGCCCCGCTTCGATGGCCGGCGGCAACCGCTCGACGCCATAGGGCGCCTTGGGCAAGGTCCGGAAATAGCTTGGAACCTTGGGCTCGATCGCGCGGATATAGCGGTCATAGGTCGCTTCGATATCGGCGGGCGTCTTTGCCAGGAAGCGCGGATCCTTGCTGATCCGGTCGTAGAATTCGCGACCCGTGCCGGTGAAGCCCAGCTTCACCCGGATCGCCTTCATCCGGGCCTCGACATCGGCGACGGCGGCGAGCCCGCGCTGCTGCAACTGCTCGGGCGTCAGCGGCAATGTCGTGTTCTCACGAACGAGCGCGCGATACACGTCCTTGCCGCCGGGATATTGGCCGATGCCAACGGTTTCGGGCGCCTTGGCGGCATAATCCTCGCCGATCATCGCAGCGAGCTTGGCGAAGCCGGGTGTCAGCCGGGTCGCTGCGACCGCATCGATCTCGCGCAGCAAGGTGGTGCGCGCCTCGGGCGAGAGGCCCGACAATCGGGTTTCCGCCGGCTTGAGCGCGCCCGTGGTTGCGGCAATGCCCTGCCAGGTGCTGCGCACCACCGGCAGCGCCGGGCGGGGGAGATAGATGCCGCGCGCGGTCTGATCAGCGACCTTGGCGATCAGCGAATCGAGCATCGTCGCATAGGCATCGACCAGCGTCCGATAGTGACGGGCATCGTCGGCCGTTGCGAGCGGATGCGCGGCAAGCACCTGCTGCGCCGCGTTGAAGGTCGCTGGCGCTAGATAGGATGTGAGGTCGAAGCTCAGCCAGTATTTGGTCTCGGCCAGCCCGTCATCGGCCAGTTCGAACTGAAGGATGCGATAGGTGGTGCCGTCGACCCCGTTCAGCGCGGCGGGGTCGATGGCGGCGAGCGACGCGGCCCAGCGCTGGCGCTTCACCTGATTCTCGCGCACCGGCCGGATCGAGAAATCGGAGAATTTATCGACGGGCAGGCGGGCCCATACGCGCGACGTGAATTCGGTCTCGAGCGTGTTCTGGTAGATGCTGTCGGCCAGCGCGCGCAGCGCGGCGTCGTTCGCCGTCGCCGCAGCCTGTGTCTGCGCCGCCGCCGATGTCGCAATCGCCGGCGTGACCATCGCCAGCGCCAAGAGCGCGGTCATCCTGATACCTGACATTCGCCGTCCCCTCATTCTATATGTTCCATACATTTGTGCATGGTGATGCGAAGGAGTCAATGCATCCATCGGCGGCACCATGCGATGATCGTCGGTTCAGGCGCTGCCCGCGCGCGCCAGGTCGTGCGGGAGTGCGCGGATCGCCGCCCAGAAATGAAACGCCGCCCAGATGCCGGTCAGGCCGGAGATGGCGAGCGCGAAGCGCAGCGATTGCGCGGGATCGGCGATATGGCCGGCCAGCAGGTCGGACCCCAGTCCGATCAACTGCGGCGCGATCGCCAGATTGGCGATGTTGGCGGCGAACAGCAGCACGGCGACGGTCACGCCACGCATGTCGGGCCGCACCAGATTCTGGAGCAGCGCCAGCGTCGGGCCGACATAGACATTGGTGAACGGTATGAAGAGCCACAGCAACAGCACCGCGCTGGCGCGGTCGCTCACCATATGCGCCGCGACGCCGGGCAATGTGATCAGCAATGTCACCCAGGCAAGGAATTGGCATTGCCATTTGGCGTCCAGCCGGGCGAGTCGGATGGTGACGATCGTCGCGACGATCATCGCCGCCGCGCCGCCGGCGCCGCTCATCAACCCCACTTCGATCCCGGCCTCACCGACGCTGAAGCCATGCGAACGACCGAGAAAGGCGGGTGTCCACCAGACCAGCCCCATACCCGAAAAGGTCGCGATCGTGCTGCCGGCCAGCACATGCATCAATGCGCGCTGCGAGCGGATGAAGGACAATGTCTCGCGGAAATTCGGCGCTTCGGCCGCCAGCGAGATACCGGGGTCGCTCGCGCCGCGCTTGGGTTCGCGGACGCTGATCAGCAGGATCAGTACCGGCAGGCTGGCGCAGGCGAAGACGATCAGCCCATGTCGCCAGCCGAAGGCTTCGGCCAGCATACCGCCGCCGATCCCGCCGATCGCCGAACCGAGCGCGATGCCCAGCGCATAGACGGACATCGCGACGATCCGCTCCGAGGGCAGGAAGTAATCGGCCAGGATCGAATGCGACGGCGGCGTACCGCCCGCTTCGCCGATGCCCACGCCGATCCGCGCCAGCAGCAATTGCCAGAAATTCTGCGCCAGCCCGCAAAAGGCGGTGAACATCGACCAGATGGCGAGCGCCCACATGATCATGTTGCGGCGGTTGACGCGGTCGGCCAGTGCGCCGAGCGGCAGGCCCGCCGCCGTGTAGAACAGCGCGAGCGCCACGCCGGTGAGAAAGCCGACCGCAGTGTCGGTCAGCTGGAATTCGGCCTTGATCGGTTCGATCAGGGTCGAGAGCACGAAGCGGTCTGCGATGTTCATCGCATAGACCAGAGTCATCACCGCCAGCACCCAATAGCGTCGGCGTGCGATCGTCCCTGGTGACTCGATGGGCTCGGAAGCGGCAATGGCGTTGGAAGTCATGAGTCCGTCTCCGATATGCCGCGCGGGCCGTAAGAAACTGCCAGCTTGACGTGCCGTGTCAATACACCAATGTATCGTTTTGCTGAGTGGTCATGCCGCCGCGAACGCTCCCGCGCGCGGCGTCGAGCGTATTCTGCAACAGGCATGCGATCGTCATCGGGCCGACGCCGCCCGGCACCGGGGTGATCGCGCCCGCCACCTGGCGGGCTTCGGCGAAGGCGACGTCGCCGACGATCCGTGTCGTGCCTGGCCTGGCCGGATCGGGCACGCGATTGATCCCGACATCGATCACCACCGCACCTGGGCGGATCCAGTCGCCGCGGATCAGCTCGGGAATGCCAACCGCGACGACGATGATGTCGGCGGCCCGGCACAGTTCGGGCAGATCCCGCGAATGGCGATGGGCGATGGTGACGGTGCAATCCTCCATCAGCAGCAATTGCGCCATCGGCCGGCCGACGATCACCGATCGACCGACGACGAGCGCGCGTTTGCCGCGCAGCGATCCGATCGTGTCGCGCAGCATCATGATGCAGCCGAGCGGCGTGCACGGGGCAAGGCCGGGTTCGCCGAGCGCGAGTTTGCCGGCATTCACGACGTGGAAGCCGTCGACATCCTTGTCCGGACGCACGGCCGAGATCACGCGCTGCGTATCGATATGTCCGGGCAGCGGAAGCTGGACGAGGATGCCATGTACCGCGGGATCGCGATTGAGCCGGTCGATCAGCGCCAGCAATTCCGCTTCGCCGGTATCGGCGGGCAGCAGATGCGCGAAGGAATCCATGCCGATCGCACCGCATTGTTCGCGCTTGCGGCGGACATAGATGGCGCTTGCCGCATCGTCGCCGACCAGCACCACCGCCAGGCCGGGCGCGAAGCCATGGTCGTGACGGAACAGCGCGGTGCCTTCGGCGACCCGCGCACGCAGATCGTCCGCGAAACGCTTGCCGTCGATCAGCGTCGCATCGGACATCGTAGCGGGCGTCGTAACGGACATGGCAAGGCTCCCGGCGATCAGGTGAGGACGACGGTTTGCGAACCGTTGGGCAGGACGCGGTGCTCGCAATGCCAGCGCACCGCGCGCGACAGCACCGATGCCTCGACCTCGCGGCCGATCGCGACCATTTCGTCGGCGGTGGTCGCATGCGTCACGCGGCGGACGTCCTGTTCGATGATCGGCCCCTCGTCGAGCGCCGAGGTCACATAATGCGCAGTGGCGCCGATCAGCTTCACACCGCGCGCCTTTGCCTGGTGATAGGGTTTGGCGCCCTTGAAGCTGGGCAGGAAACTGTGATGGATATTGATGCAACGGCCCGCCAACGCATCCGAGAAGGAGTCGGAGAGGATCTGCATATAGCGGGCGAGGACGACCAGCTCCGCGCCGCTTTCCTCGATCACGCGCATGAACGCGGCTTCCTGAGCCGGCTTGTCCGCGCGGTCGACGGGCAGATGGTGAAAGGGCAGCCCATGCCATTCGACCAGCTTGCGTTCGGTCTCGTGGTTGGAAACCACGCCGACGATGCGGATCGGCAGCGCGCCGATCTCGGTCTTGTGGATCAGATCGACGAGGCAATGGTTGAACTTCGAGACCGCGATCAGCACGGGCATCGGCCGGGTCAGGTCGTAGATTTCGTGCTCGAGTCTGAGGCTTTCGACGACGGGCGCCATCTGCGCCTCCAGATCGGCCAGGCTGGCCTCGCCGCTGGTCAATTCCATGCGCACGAAAAAGGTCACGCTGTCCGGATCGCCATAGATCGACGCTTCGCGGATATCCCAGCCATTGGTGGCGAGGACGGGCGCGACCCGTGCGAGGATGCCGGGCCTGTCGGGGCATCGGAAGCGGAGCACGCAATGTGCGTGTGGCGATGTGGTCATCAGGAAGCTCCGGGGAGATTTGCTCAGGTCACGCCGTGATCGAGCAGGTGCGTGACATAGGTGGCGTAGGATTGATCCGCGACCAGCCAGAAGCTCGGCCGGTCGTCGATGCGCGTCAGGAAAATACCGATATCGCCGAAGCGCGTGCGCGCCACGCTGCCGGTCGGAAAGGCGTCGGCGGTCAGGTCGATCGGGCAATAGGCGGCAAGCCGGTCGATCGCCGGCGCGCCGCTCAGGCGCCAGGCCGTCGATCCCTGGCTCACGTTCAGGACCAGGGCCAGCGCGTCGTCGCGGAATGCGGCCTCGATCCGGTCGGTCGCGTCGCCGACCGCCGCGGCGTCGCCGACGAGCAGCCATTCGTGCGGTGCGACCGAGGCGCAGCCCATATCGGCGTTCCGGCTGATCCGGTTGGCGGCGGTTGGCGGCGCGAAGCCGAGCGCGGCGGTTAGCCGGGCGGTGACGTCCTCCGCACCGACGATCTGCACCTTGCCGACGCCGAAATCGTGTTCCACCATCGGCGATTGCAGGGGCTTGAACTCAGCCATCGAGCCGCACTCCCTGCGGGTCGTAGCGGCAGGGCGCGACGATCCGTGCTTCGCGCCATGATCCCAGATCGTTGATGCGCACCGCCTCTCCCATCCGCGTGGTGCCGCGCCTGACCAGCGCCAGCGCGACCGGCGTTGCCAGTGTCGGCGACCATGCACTCGACGTCACCCAGCCATCGCTGCCGATCGCTTGCTCCTCGCCATGCGTCACGACGTGCGCGCCGGCCGTCAGCGGCGTCGCCTTGCCGTCGACGATCTCGAGCCCGACCAATTGCCGCCGATCCTCGCGCAGCGCGTCGGGGCGCGTGGTCGAACGGCGGCCGATGAAATCGCTCGCCTTCTTCGCGACGATGCCGGCCATGCCGACATCCTGCGGCTGGGTCATGCCGTCGGTATCCGATCCGACATGCAGGAAACCCTTCTCGATGCGCATCGTCATCAGCGCCTCGATGCCGAAGGGTGCGATCCCGAACGGCGCGCCCGCTTCGACCAGTTTCGTCCAGAGCGTGGCGGCATTGTTCCAGGGCACTGCGATCTCATAGGACAGCTCGCCCGAAAAACTGACGCGCGCGACGCGGGCGCGGATGCCCAGGATATGGCCGGCGCGATGATGCATGTGCGGAAAGGCCTGGGCCGAAAAATCGATATCGCTCTCCAGCGACTGGAGCAGCGTCCGTGCCTCGGGGCCCGCGAGATTGGCGACCGCCCAGCATGTCGTCACATCCTCGGTGAGCACGCGCAGCGACGTCCATTCGCATTGCAGCCATTCCTTCAGGATCTCGGCAATCGCCCCGGCATGGCCGCTGGTGGTGCCGACCAGGAAATGATCATGTGCAAGCCGGGTGACGATGCCGTCGTCGAAGACCGTGCCATTCTCGTCGAGCATCAGCGCGTAGCGGCAGCGATCGGGTTTCAGCGTGCTGATCGTGTTGACATAGATGCGATCGAGGAACGCGGCGGCATCGGGGCCCTTCACCTCGATCTTGCCGAGCGGCGAGGCTTCGAAAATGCCGACGCCACCGCGCACCGCCAGCACTTCGCGTGCGATCGCATCGGCTTCGCTTTCGGTGCCGACCGGATAGAAGGCCGGACGCATCCAGCCGCCATATTCCTCCATCGCGGCGCCGCCCGCGACATGCCAGTCGTTCAGCGCCAGCCGGCGGCGGGGCTGCAGGCCGTCGCCGACCCGGTGACCGGCGAACACGCCGATCGTGGTCGGATCATAGGGCGCGCGAAAGCGGGTGGTGCCGATCTGGTCGAGTCGCTTGCCGAGCAGGTCGGCGAGGATGCCGATGCCGTTGACGTTCGACGTCTTGCCCTGGTCGGACGCCATGCCAAGCGTGGTGTAGCGTTTGAGATGCTCGACCGAGCGGAAATTCTCGCGCGCGGCGAGCGCGACGTCGCCGGCGGTGACGTCATTCTGGAAATCGACCCAGGCAAGCGCGCTCGGCATGTCGGTGCGCGACGCGGACCAGAGTGGGCGGACGGGATCGGTTGCCGGATCGCCCGATGATGCGCCACGCGCGGCGGCAAGCGTGCCCTGGGCGGAGAAATCACCGGCGGCCGCCCCGATGCTGAGATGATTCGTCGGTCCCGATCTTGGGAGGAAGCTTTGCAGCGCCTCGTCGAGCCGCAAGCCGCCGCCGGCCTGCGAATGGAGATGCACTGCGGGGTTCCAGCCGCCCGACATCAGGATCGCCTGGGCTTTTACGGTGGTGGCCGTGCCGGTCAATCGGCCCCGCGAATCGAGTGCACAGAGCCGCACCCCGCGCACTGACTTCGATCCGATCGCGGCCTCGGCGGTGCTGCCGGCATGAACGGCGATGCCGCGTGCCCGTGCCGCCGCGACCAATGCGGCCGGCGGGTCGATCCGGCTATCGGCGATCGCCGCGACGACGGCGCCGGCATCCGCCAGTTCGAAGGCGGCATGCCAGGCGCTGTCATTGTTGGTGACGACTGCAATCGTCGGCGCGACCAGCACGCCGTAGCGACGCAGATAGGCCAGTGCTGCGCCGGCCAGCATCACGCCGGGCCGATCATTGTTGGCGAAGACCAGGGGCCGCTCGAACGCGCCGGTGGCAAGGATCACCCTGTCGGCCCGCACCCGCCACAGCCGCTGGCGCGGACCCTTGCGCTGGCCGAGCGGCAGATGATCGGTCAGCCGCTCGCACAGCGCGATCATGCCGTGATCATAATAGCCGGTCGCCAGCGTGCGCGACCGCAGCGTGACGTTGGGAAGCGCTTCCAGTGCCGCGAGCGTTTCGGCGATCCACTGACGTGCCGGCAGTCCCTCGACCATCTCGTCGCTGCCCGCCATCCGGCCGCCCCAATGGGTTCCACCGGTGACCAGGGTGACGCGCCCGCCGCCCTTCGCTTCGTGCAGCGCCGCGGCCAGGCCGGCAATGCCGCCGCCGACGACCAATATGTCGCAATGCGCCGATGCCTGGGCATAGATGTCGGGATCGGCGTCGCGCGGCGATCGGCCAAGGCCGGCGGCGCGGCGGATCGCGCCCTCGAACATCAGCCAGTCCGGCCACATGAAGGTCTTGTAGTAGAAGGCCGCCGGGATGAAGCGCTTGATCAGCCCGTTGATCGCCATCAGGTCGAAGTCGAGATTCGGCCAGGCATTGACCGGTGCGGCGTCGAGCGCGTCGTAGAGCTCGACATAGGGCGCCTTGAGATTGGGGATCGTCGCCGCGCCGCGTTCGAGCTGGACGATCGCATTGGGCTCGTCGAGCCCGGCTGCCAGCAGCCCGCGCGGCCGATGATATTTGAAGCTGCGCCCGAACAACGTCACACCGCTGGCCAGCAATGCCGATGCCAGGGTGTCGCCGGCGAATCCCGAATAGTCCCGGCCCGCCCAGCGAAAATGGATGGGGCGGTCGCGGTCGACCAATGCACCGCCCGAAACCCGATAGCCGCTCATCGCGCCGGCTCCTTCGATTCGGGTTTTGGCAATTCGGGTTTCGGATCGGTCATCGCATAGATTGCGACGATGCGATGGCTCACCGTGTCACGGGCGACGTTGAACCAGGTCCTGCAGCCGAAGCGATGGAACCAGCGCTCGAAGCCGACGCCTTTCGGATTGTCGCGATAGAAGAGATAATCGCCCCATGCCGCATCGTCGATGGCGCCGGGTTTGGGCGGGCGGACGATATGGCTTTCGCCGCCGCAGCGGAATTCGCTTTCGGCGCGCGGGCCGCACCAGGGGCATTCGATCAGGAGCATGATGGGTTCTTCAATGGGCTATGCCGGACGCGGCGGCTTCGTCGATCAGCGCGCCACTGTGGAAACGATCGAGCGAGAAGGCGGCGGCGAAGGGATGCGGTGTGCCCGTCGCGAGGGCGTGGGCGAAGCAGACGCCGCCCGCCGGGATCGCCTTGAACCCGCCCGTTCCCCAGCCGCAATTGAGATAAAGCCCGCCGACCGGGCTTTCGCCGATGATCGGGGTCGAATCATGGACGACGTCGACGATGCCCGCCCATTGCCGGAGCAGGCGGACACGCGAGAATTGCGGGAACATGTCGATCAGTCCCGCTGCCGCCTGTTCGAGCGCGGGCAGGCTGCCGCGCTGCGCATAGGAGGGAAACAGATCGAGCGCACCGCCCAGCACCAGCTCGCCCTTGTCCGACTGGCTGACATAGACGCCGGTGGCGGGTGACAGCACGACGGTGTCGAGCACCGGCTTCATCGGCTCGGACACGAAGGCCTGCAGCGCATAGGACGTGATCGGCAGCCGGAAGCCGGCGAGCTTCGCGAGCATCGAGCTGTGGCCGGCCACGGCCAGGCCGACGCGGTCGCTCGCGATATCGCCCAGCGAGGTCTTTATCCCAGCGATCCGTCCGCCGCGAATGTCGAACCCGGTCACCTCGCAATTCTGGATGATGTCGACGCCCAGCATGTCGGCGCCGCGCGCATAGCCCCAGGCCACCGCATCGTGCCGCGCGGTGCCGCCACGCGGCTGGAGCAGCCCGGCGAGCACGGGAAAGCGTGGATCGGGATTGAGCCCGGGGATCCGCCGGCGCACTTCGTCGGCTTCGTGATATTCGACGTCGGCGCCGTTGCGCAGCATCGCATTGGCCGATCGGCGAAGCATTTCGAGGCCGTGCCGGTCATGGGCGAGCGACCACATGCCGCGGCGCGAGAACATGATGTTGTAGTTCAACTCGCGCGACAGCCCTTCGTAGAGCGACAGCGAGAAATCGTAGAAGCGCGTGCTTTCGGGAAAGAAGTAGTTGGAGCGGATGACCGTGGTGTTGCGCCCGGTATTGCCGCCGCCGATCCAGCCGCGCTCGATCACCGCGACGTTGCGCATGCCGTGCTGGCTGGCGAGATAATAGGCGGTGGCAAGGCCGTGCCCGCCGCCGCCGACGATGATCGCGTCATACGCCTTTTTGGGCGTCGCATCGCGCCACGCCGGCTCCCAGCCGCGCTGCCCCGACAGTCCCGCCTTCAACAGCGACCAGGCCGAATAATGTCTCATGATCCGCGCATCCGCGCCCGCCGCTCCCCTATGCCTATTTGCCCATTCTTAGATACAGTAATGTCTGGAAGCAAGCGGGAGATTTCTCCGGTACCGGAATGCGGCCCGCGAGCCGCGCGTTCGATGCTGGGGCAACGACATTGACTCAACGAGATATAATCATGGAATCCCTGCATAATATCCAGTCGACCGATGTGCCTTCCGATCGCGGTTCCGCGTCGCGATACTGGCTGGAAAAATTTCGCGAACCATCGTCGGGAGATCGCTCTTTCCGAGTCGATCCCGATCATATTAGGTACAGTATTGCATGGTGAATCGCTTTGGTTCAGCATGGGCGGAACCGGAGCCGGCCCGTGCTCCCAATGTCCGGAATCGGAGAGGAGATGCCATGACTGCGATCATTCTCGAAAACGCACGCATATTCGACGGCGTCGATGCCGACTGCGCGGACGGCATGTCGGTCGCGATCGAGCAGGGGCGCATCCGCGAGATTTCCGACGCGCCGATCACGCTCGCCGATGCGCGGCGGATCGATCTGGGTGGGCGGACGCTGATGCCAGGCATGATCGACCTGCACGTCCATGCCTATGCCTCCGACCTCGACGTGAAGCGCGTCGACGGCGCGGGGGATCCCTATCGCACCGCCCATGCCGTTCGCATGCTCGGCCATGCGCTCGATTGCGGTTTCACCACGGTGCGCGATATTGGCGGTGGCGACTGGAGCCTGTCGCGCGCGCTTGCCGACGGCCTGATTCGGGGGCCGCGCTTCTTCTATGCCGGCAAGATCCTGTCGATGACGGGCGGACATGGCGATTTCCGGGGAC
The DNA here is from genome assembly GCF_058787155.1 of Sphingobium sp. FW305-3-2-15-F-TSA7. Lineage (NCBI taxonomy): Bacteria > Pseudomonadati > Pseudomonadota > Alphaproteobacteria > Sphingomonadales > Sphingobiaceae > Sphingobium > Sphingobium sp. FW305-3-2-15-F-TSA7. Next base: position 44,712 of record NZ_JBYSZM010000038.1, read on the forward strand.
AGGGCGAGAGCCGGCACAGCCAGGGCTATTGCAGTTGCGGTGACGCCAATACGCTGTGCGTCGTCGCCGACGGCGTCGACGAATGCTTGAAGGCGGTGCGCGAGGAACTGCGCCGCGGGGCGCATTGCATCAAGATCATGGGATCAGGCGGAGTCGCCTCACCCACCGATCCGATCTGGATGAATCAATATCGTGAGGACGAGATCCGGGCGATCGTCGGCGAATGCGCGGAGCGGCGCAGTTATGTCTCGGCGCATTGCCACCCGGCCAGCGCGATCCGCCGCTGCGTCGATTATGGCGTGCGCTGCATCGAGCATGGAACGCTGATCGACGACGAGACCGCGACGTTCGTCGTCGAGCGCGGCGCCTATATCGTGCCGACGATGGCGACCATCTATGCGCTGCGCGAATGCGGGCCCGGGCTGTGCTTTCCGGCCAACAGCCTGGAGAAGCTCGAGTCGATGTTCGGCGAGGCGCTGGCGGGCATGGACAGGATGCGCGGGGCGGGCGTTTCCATCGGGCTCGGCACCGACCTGCTCGGCGAAACCTATGATCGGCAATGCAGCGAGTTCTCGCTCAGAAGCGAAGTCTTCACGCCCGTCGAGATCCTGCGTCAGGCGACGTCGATCGGCGCGGAGATTCTCCAGCAGCAGGGGCAATTGGGGTGCGTCGCGGTCGATGCGCATGCCGACCTGATCGTGGTCGATGGCGATCCGCTCGCCGATATCGGCTTGCTGGCGCGCGACGGCCAGGCGCTCTCGCTCATCATGCGGGCCGGCGAACTCGTGAAGAACGGGCTCGGCTGAACTGACGGGCCGGTTCAGGCCTCCGGGTCGGCCGGCTTGGGCTTGGTCGTACGCGGCTTGCGCGCCGGTTTCTCGCCCGTCGGAATCTGGCGCTGCAGCACCTTGGTGAATTCGGGTGTCGGCGCGCGTCCGGTCAGCACCGAATAATAGATCGGGACCAGCCTGATCCGCTCGCTCAGCTCTTCGCGCATGCCCAGCGCATAATAGCCGATCTGGTGGAAATAGGTGACGCGTGCGCGCACCAGGCTCTCTTCCGAGCCATAGCCGCTCATCTCGAACAATTCCTGCAACAGCCCGATCCAGGCCTTGTCGACGCGCTCGACCGACTGCGCCACTTCGGGCGCGCGACGGGCCCAGGCGCGGATCGCGACGTCGAACGACGGAAAGTTCGGATCTTCGCCCAGCCAGATTGCGACCACTTCGGTCAGGTCGGGCACGCTGCGCGCCCAACGTGCGCGGATCTGGGCCAGCTCGAAATAATTGCGTGCTTCCCAGTCGGTCAGCAGCGCGTCGAGCAGATCCTTGCGATGCTGGAAATGCCAGTAGAAGCTGCCGCGCGTCACGCGCATCTGACGGGCGAGGCGATCGACCTTCACTTCGTCGATGCCACGCTCGACCAATGTCTTGCGTGCGTTTGCGATCCAGTCCTCGCGAGTGAGGCGGCGCGATGTGCGGGCGGTCGAGGTGGCAGCGCTCATATCGTGCAGCGTTGCTCGGATCGGATCGGCTTGTCCAGAGCCTGGGCAAAAGCCGTCGTCCGAAATCGCGCCGACACGGCGTCAGGGACGTGCGGCGATGCCGCGAATCTCACATCATCACCATCGTCGATTTCCATGCAGTACCGTCTGTTCATGTGTGATTTATCCGCCACGGATTCGGTGCAGGCGTGAGGTGATTCGGGTGGTTCATACTCCGGAATAGTAAAAATAAACTCTGCTATATCATATGGATAACTGGGATAATCAGCCATATCGACGCGCCCGAAGAAAGCGGATTGCAAGTAGGTGAAAATTATAAGACAGTACTGCATGGAAATAGTCGAATCCCGATACGGGGTCGGCAAGGGTGTCCAAGCAGGCACAAACCAAAAAAGGGGGGTTGGATTATGCGATCGAAGACATGGATTCTGACGAGGTGCGCGATCGGTGCGCTGATCATGTCGCCCGGCGCCGCACTCGCGCAGGAATCGACGGACGCAGAGACCGCGTCGCAGGACACCAACGACATCGTCGTCACCGCCAGCAAGCGCGAGGAACGGCTGCAGGATGTGCCGACCGCGATCACCGCGGTGACCGGCGAGGCGATCGAAGCGATGGGGGTCACCAGTTTCCGCGACTATGCCAGCCTGATTCCCGGCCTGACCCAGCGCGACACGGGTTCGCCGGGGCTCGGCACGATCATTCTGCGCGGCCTCAATTCGGGCCCGCAGCAGACCAGCAACACCGCAGGCTATTATATCGACGATACGCCGTTCAGCGCGAGCGGCTATCTGGCGGTGAGCGGCCTGATGACGCCCGAACCCGAACTGGCCGAGATCGAGCGGATCGAAGTGCTCAAGGGGCCGCAGGGGACGCTTTACGGCGCCGGCAGCTTGGGCGGTCTTATCCGCGTCGTCACCAAGAAGCCCGATCCCAGCCGTCTCTACGGTACCGTGCGCGGTGAGGTGAGCGACGTCGATGGCGGTGAAATGGGGTTCCTGCTGCGCGGAACGATCAACGTCCCGGTCGTCGCCGATACCGTCGCGATCTCGGCCACCGGCTATTATCGCCGGCTGCCGGGCTTCGTCGACAATGTCACCACGGGCACGCGCAACGTCAATCGCAGCAATGTCTCCGGCGGACGCATCGCGCTGTTCGCGGAGCCGGCGCCCGACCTCAAGATCAATATCAGCGGGCAATATCAGGACATCAAGAGCTTCGGATCTTCGTCGCTCGAAACGCTGCCGGGCAGTTTCATCCCGGCCTATGGCGGCTATGCCTATAGCGCGTTCCGCGATTTCGGCAGCCGGGTGAAATATCGGCTCGGCAGCGCATCGGTCGAATATGACACCGGCATCGGCACGGTGACCGCTGCGGCGAGCTACGCCAAATATAATGTCAGCCTCAGGGCCGATTATACCAGCGTCTATATCCCGACGGCGCGCGCCGTGCTCGGGCCGGTCTCGCAGCTGCTGTTCGGTGCGCCGATCGACACGATCCTGCCCGCCTCGACGCTGGCCGAAGGGCTGATCAACCCGGCCGCCGAGAAATATTCGGCGGAACTGCGCTTCGCCTCGAAGCGGCTGGGGCCGGTCGAGTTCCTGGCGGGGCTGTTCTACACCGATGAGGACAGCATCTACATCACCACCGTCACGCCGTTCACCGCGGCCGATGCCCCGCTCCAGGCGCCGTTCCAGACCCTGATCCGCGCGACGACGACGTCGAAATACAAGGAGATTGCGGGCTTCGGAAACCTGACTTTCTATCTGACCGACGCGCTCGATGTGACGGGCGGCATCCGCTATGCGCGCAACGATCAGGTTTCGGGCACCGGCGGGCCGGGCGGGGTCACCTATTTCCGGCCGCGCACGCCCCTGACCTTCAAGTTCGAAGATGACGCGACCACGTATCTCGCCACGGTTCGCTGGCGTCCGGCCCGCAACCTCAGCCTCTATGCGCGCGCCGCCAGCGGCTATCGTCCGGGCGGACCGCAGACCAACAGCGCGCCGCCGCCGGGCGCGCAGACCTTCGTCCGCCCGGATTCGGTGTGGAACTATGAAGCGGGCATCAAGGGTTCGGCGCTCAACGGCACCTTCAGCTTCGACGCGTCGGTCTATCATATCGACTGGGACGACATTCAGCTCAACACCCTGGTCAACGGCTTCGTGCTCGGCGGCAATGCGGCGAGCGCGACCGTCGACGGGTTTGAACTGCAATTGCAGGCACGCCCCAGCCATTTGCTGACGGTTGGCGCCAATGTCGGGCACACCAATGCCAGGCTGAAGGCGATCACGCCGGCCGCCGCCGCGGTGACGGGCGCGAGCGCCGGCGACCGGTTGCCGCTCACGCCGCCCTGGACCGCAGCGGTGATCGCCGATCATGCGATCCCGCTGTCCGACACGATGGACGGCAATGTCGGCGCGACGCTGCGTTTCCAGTCGGCGACGGCGTCGACCTATAAATTGCTCGATCCCACCGCGACGCAGAAGCTGCCCGAGATCACGACGGTCGATCTGCGCGCGAGCGTCACGTTCGACAAGCGCTTCACCGCGCAGGTGCGGGTGGAGAATCTGTTCGACGTCCTCGCCTTCACCAACATCGATGCCAGCGGCGGCGGTGTGGTGATCCGGCCGCGGACCATCTCGCTGGGGCTGAGCGCCAATTTCTGACGCACGGAACACTGAAACGCGAATATTGGGACGGGGAACGAACATGGACCGACGTCAATTCATAGCGACCGCGGCTGCCGGTGCCGGGGCGATCGCCGCCGCGCGGCCGGCGATCGCCGGAGACCTGCCACAGGCGACGCCCGATCAGATGCGGAAATATGTCCGTAATCCGGGACCGAAAACGCCGGTCACCAACGTGAAGGCGGCGGTCAGCACCGACAATGCGATCGTCACCGAGACGATCCTGAAGGTGTTGCGCGAGGGCGGCAACGCCGTCGACGCCGCGATCGCCGGCTGCATGGTGCAGGCCGCGGTCGAGCCGTTCATGACCAACCACACCGGCACCGTCACTTTCCTCTATTATGAGGCGGCGACCGGAAAGACCTATCAGCTCGACAGCACCGGCACGTTCCCTGCGGACCTGCCGCCGTTCAGGCCGATCCCGGCCATGGCCGGGTCGGGCTATGCCGCCTATCCACCCTCCGCGGTGATCCCCGGCTTCATGCCGGGTCTCAAGGAAATGCACGCCAAGTTCGCGACCAAGCCCTGGGCGTCGTTGTGCGAGGATGCGATCCGCTGGTCGGAGGAAGGGCATCCGGTCTCGACCTTCGAAGTGCAGGTCAACGAGTTCGGTCAGGCCTTTTACAACTACTTCCCCGACGGTCGCCGCTTCTTCGCGCCGCAGGGTCATCTGGTGAAGGTGGGCGATCTGTTCGTGAACAAGCCGCTGGCCGACACCTTGCGCAAGGTCGCCGCCGAGGGCCCCGACCATATGATCACCGGCGCCTGGGCCGATGCCTTCATCGCGCGCGGCAATGCGATGGGGTGGAAGATCGAGAAGCGGCACATGACCGCGACGCCGCCGCGCTGGATGGAGCCGCTGCGCTTCAAGCATCATGATTATGAGGTCGTCAGCCTCGCTCCGCCGCAGAATCAGGGGCTGCGCATCGCGATCACCATGGGCATATTGCGCCATCTCGGTATCCGGAACGTCGCGCCGGGGTCGGCCGAGCATTATTTCTTCATGGCGCATGCGCTGCGCCACGCAATCTACCATGCCGGGTTCAGCGGCGATTCCGTCGCGGTCGCGCCCTATGATACCGCCGCGCTGCTCGACGACGATTTCTACGCCCATGCCGCACGGCTGATCCGCGGCACCATGCCGAGGGTCGATCTGACGCAGCATGTGCGGATGACCGGCGGCCCTGGCAGTGCGCTGGGCGGTCCGCCCACCACGGGTGCTGGCAATATCGTCGAGAAGCAGCCGAGCGGAAGCTGCGAGCTGTCGATCGTCGATGCCAAGGGCAATTGGGTCCAGATGATGAATACGCTGCAATCGGGCGGCATCCCCGGCACGGTCGTCGGCGGCGTGCCGATGGTCGGCAGCCATTGCAGCTTCAACCAGCCCGAGACGGGCATGATGCAGTTGCTCGCACCCAATGCGCGGATGCGCACGGTGATGGGCAACACCATCGTGCTCAAGGACAATCGGCCGGTGCTGTCGCTCGGCAGCCCGGGCAACGTCCATTGCACGGTGCCGCAGGTGCTGACCAATGTGCTCGATTTCGGAATGACGCCTTATGCAGCGGCCGATGCACCCCGGCTGTTGCCGCTGACCGATGGTAGCGAGCTGGTGATCGAGGATCGCCTGTCCGACGCCACATCGGCCAGGCTGGCCGCGATGGGGCTCAGGGTGCGCGCGATCGCCGCCTATGATTATCATATGGGATCGTTCCAGATGTGCTTCCGTGACGATGCCGGCAAACTCGGCAGCGCCGCCGATCCGCGCCGCATGGGCGTGGCGGACGGATTGCGCTGATGCGCGGTGCGATCATCGTCGCGCTGGCGCTGACGGGCATCGCGCCGGCCCATGCCCAGGCACAGGATGCGATGGCGGATGCCTATGCGCGTGCGGAGAAGGTGCTCGACGCCAATCTGGCGGGCGCGATCCGCAATGCACAGCTGGTGCCGCACTGGATCGGGACCGGTGATCGTTTCTGGTACAAGCGCGACGGTGCAAGCGGCCCCGAATGGCTGATCGTCGATGCCGCGACCGGCCGGCGCCGACCCGCCTTCGACGATGCGCGATTGCGGCAGGCGGCGGCGAGCGCGCTCGGCGGCGATGTGCCGGCTATGCTTCCGGTCACCGATCTTGACGATAGCCAGGCGACTCTGATGGTGGGTGGCCGCAGCGTGCGCTGCGCGCTTGCCGACTATGCCTGCACGGCGGCGGCCCAGTCGCCTGCAACGCCCGAGACCGCCTGGTCATCCGATGGCAGCCATGGCGTGTTCGTGCGCGATCACAATCTCTGGCTGCGCACCAGGGGCGCGGCGGCGCCCGTCGCCCTGACCAGCGACGGCGTTGCGCATTTCGCTTATGGTACGCTGCCCGGTACGTCGCTGTTCGCGATCCCGACGATGCGGTCCAAGGCGCCGATGCCGCCCTCCGGCATTGCCTGGTCGCCCGATGGCCGGAAATTGCTGAGCGGACGGACCGACGAGCGCGCGGTGAAACCCTATCCCTTCGTCGAATGGGTGCCGCAGGACGGCAGCTTCCGGCCGAAATTGTGGGAACCGCGCATCCCCTTGCTGGGCGAGCGCGAAGGCGATACCGAGACCGCGGTGTTCGATGTGGCGTCGGGCCGCAAGACGATCGTGACGCTGCCCGAGGGCTGGAGTTTCTACCAGCCGATCCTCAACTGGTCGGCGGATGGTCGGCGGGCCTGGGGGCTTGCGGCCACGCGCGCGCTGAAGAACATCGCGCTTGCGGAGATCGATCTGGAAACCGGCACGACGCGGCTGGTGGTGCAGGAAGCGACGCCCAAATGGGGGCGGTTCAACGCGTTCATCTACAGTCCGGCGAATGTCACCGTCCTTGAGCGTTCGCGCGAAATCCTCTGGTATTCGGAGCGCGACGATTGGGGGCAGATCTATCTTTACGACCTGACGACCGGTCGGCTGAAGCGCAAGCTGACCACGGCCAAGCGCACCGTGCGCGACATCATCGGCGTGGACGCGGCGCGACGGCGGATGATCTATAGCGCGGGCGGCACCGACGACGGCGACGATCCCTATCTCGTCCGGCTGCATTCGGTGTCGCTCGACGGCGGCAAGGAACGGCTGCTCTCGCCCGAAGCCGGCGTGCATGTCGCCGCGCGGGCACCCAATGGCAATGCCACGCCCAATCCGGGCACCGCCGCGCTTTCGCCCAATGGCGACTGGATCGTCGAAAGCCATTCGCTGCTCGACCGGCCGCCGGTCAGCGTGCTGCGCGCGGCCGGCGACGGGCGCGTGGTGGCGACGCTGGAGACCGCCGATGTCAGCCGCGTCGCCGCATCGGGCTGGCGCAGTCCGACACGGGTCGAGACGCTGTCGGCGGACGGCAGGACACGGATCTGGGGCACCGTCTATTTTCCCCCGAACATGGTGCCGGGCCACAAATATCCGGTGATCGACGCCATTTATGGCGGGCCGCAGGTGACCAATGCCCCGGCCGATTACCGCGAGGCGGTGACGACGTCGAATCCGCGCGCCCGCGCGAGCCTGGCCGAGCTCGGCTTCATCGTCGTCACCATCGACGGACGCGGCACGCCGGGTCGTTCAAAGACGTTCAACGCGGAAAGCTTCGAGCAATTCGCCGAGCCCGAACTGGCCGATCATGTCGCGGGAATCCGCCAGCTCGCCGAACGCTTCGGCAGTTTCGATCTCGATCGCGTCGGCATCTATGGCCATTCCTTCGGCGGCTATACCTCGGCGCGCGCCATCCTGACCTGGCCCGATTTCTACAAGGTCGCGGTGTCCTCTGCCGGCCCGCACAATTTCCAGGGCTTCTACCCGGTCGAGGGCATCTTCCCGCTGGCCGATTATGGTGAGGGGCGCAGCCTCGCACCCGATCCCGTGGCGGTGCCGCGCAACTATGCCGGGCTCGACATGCTGCCGCTCGCCGGCCGGCTGAAGGGCCGGTTGATGCTGGTCTATGGCGATCTCGACGAGAATGCGCTGCCCGCGGTCACGCTGCAGCTCGCCGACGCGCTCGCCAAGGCGAACAAGCGCTACGACCTGCTCTATCTGCCCAATCGCGATCACAATTTCTTCCGGACCGACGCCTATTATACGCAGCGCATGTGGGATTATTTCGTCGAGCATCTGCTGCATCGGACGCCGCCCGCCGATTTCCGCCTGAAGCTTGCCGCTGCCGCGCCGGCAGCCGGATTCTGATCGATATTTTCCCAGCAAGGACCCGAGATGAAGATGACTCGCCGAACCGCCGTCACCAGCCTGCTCGCCGCGGGCGCCGCCACCACGCTTCCCGGCGTCGCGATCGCGGGGCGCAAGGTCGATCTGTCGCCGGCGAAATGGCCGGCGGGCGAATATGATCGCTTCATGAAGGCGCAGGGTGTCGACCGGACGACGGCGGGCGCCGCGCGCGGCACGCACGGCGCGGTCACCGTGGCCTATAGCGGCCTGGCCGCGCGCGCGGGGCTGGAAGCGTTGAAGCAGGGCGGCAACGCGATCGATGCGGTGATGACGGGCGCGCTTGCCCAGGTCGCTTTGGCGATGGGCGCGCCGATCAGCTATTTCGGGATCATGTCGCTGGTCTATTACGACGCGAAGACCGGCAAGACCCACACGATGAACGCCGAGTGGGACACGGTTTCGGGCGAGACCGATCCGGCGAGCATTCCCGGCGCGATCGATTTTTCGAGCAAGGCGGCGCTGCAGGGCAAGGGTGCGCCGAGCGGGCGCACCGCTTTGGTCGGTGGCTTCATGAAGGGGGTCGAGGCTGCGCACCGGAAATTCGGCAAGCTGCCATTCGCCAGCCTGTTCGACCCCGCCATCCATATTGCGGACAAGGGCATGCCGGTGACGCCCTTCCTCGCCGAGATCTTCGCCTTTCGCGACGCCGATATCCGCCGCCTGCCCGAGACCCGCGCGACGCTCGTCAAGCCCGATGGCTCGCCCTATGTGGCTGGCGACGTCTTCCGCCAGCCCAGGCTCGCCGAGACATTGCGTGCGGTGGCGCGCGATGGCGCCGACCATATGTATGGCGGGCCATGGGGGCAGCGGCTGGTCGCGGCGGTCCAGGCCGATGGCGGCAAGATGACGATCGACGACCTGCGCAATTACCAGGTCATCTGGGCGGATCCGCTCACCGCGCCCCTGCGCAACGGCTATTCGATCCACACCAATCCGACGCCGAACTTCGGCGGTGTCTCGCTGATCGAAGCGCAGAATCTGGCGGACGCCGCGGGCCTGTGCGGCGGCGAGCATTGGACCAAGTCGCCCCAGGCGCTGCGCAAGGCGCTGGAGATCACGCAATTGTTCGGCATCTCGATGTTCCCGAAGGCCGCGCAGGAAGCGATCTATCCCGGTATCGACTTCAGTTCCGAAGCGCGCGTCACCAAGGACCATGCGGCCGCGCTGTGGAAACAGATCGAGGGCGGCAAGACCTTCACCAAATGGAAGCAAACGACGCCGATGCACTCGGACGACATCGTCGCGATCGATGCCGAGGGCAACATCGCGGCGATCACCCATTCGATCAATTGCGTGAACTGGGGCAAGACCGGAATCTTCGTCGACGGCATCTCGATCGGCGATCCCGCAAGCTTCCAGCAGGCGGCGATCGCGCAGGTGAAGCCGGGCAGCCGCCTGCCCGCGCCGACCGAGACGGGCATCCTGTTCAAGGACGGCAAGGCCGTACTCGGCTTCGCATCGATGGGCGCAGGGCTCCACCAGCGCACCTTCCAGGGGCTGCTCAACGTCACCTGTTTCGGCATGGACGTGGAGGCGGCGATCAACACGCCGGACTTCTTCCTGCCATCGATCGATCCGGCGACGGGCGAAACGACGATGGGCGTGCCCGAGGGACGCTTCGATTCGAAGCTGCTCGACGCGACCGGCCTCGCCTGGCGCGCGATGCCGCTCGCCGAAGCGCGTCTCGGCGGCGAAGGCAAATGGGTGGCGATCAGCCGCGACCCCAAGACCGGCGCGCTCCACGCCGCTTCGCACAACCGCAACAACAGCGCGGCCGTGGCTTATTGAGTTGGTGCGGAATTAGGTCCGGCACGACCCACGCCGCATCGGGCGCCCCCCGCGCGGCTCGCACGGCATGATTGCGCGATCCGGTGCGCACTTTTCCGTCGCCGCAAGACACTTTTTTGCCGCTGGTGCGTTGTCACCCCCGAACACGCCATGCGCATCGGGGGATCGAATCATGAGGAACGGGGCTGTGGTCCTGCTGGCAACGCTGCTCCTGGCCGCTTGCGGCGAAGCGAAGCAGCAACAGTCGGCCAGCGCGGACATTCCCTTCGACACGCGGGCGGAAACGCGTAGCGGCCCGGTCGGCCGATCCGAGATCACCGGGATCGACGCTGCGATCAGCGACGCCGAAAAAATGCCCGCCGATTCGGACATGCTGCCGCCCGCGCCGCCGGCCGCCGTGGCGCCGGAGGGAAGTTCCAGGCCCGCTGCACCCGCCGCTGGTGAAGTGGCACCCGTCCTGGCCACCGCGCCCGCCGCCGCCAGCGGTTCGTAGATCGGCATCATTTGTCGGCCTATTGCCAGACTCTTTGCCGAAGGGGGTTGCGGGCAGCAAAAGCCGATGCTAACAGCCGCGCCTCACCCCCGGGGCCTGCCCCGGACATGACGCCGAGCGGGCGTAGCTCAGGGGTAGAGCACGACCTTGCCAAGGTCGGGGTCGAGGGTTCGAATCCCTTCGCCCGCTCCAGCGTTCTTCGCATCGAAGGACCCGCCGATACGCAGCCGAAAGGCTGCGATAAGGCCGATCGCGCCCATCGGGGAGCGCACAGCCAATCGCGACCATCACACATGAAAAGCCATTCGTCGCTGCAAGATCCTGATGCGAACAAATCGGGAACGTGATAGGGCCGGCGGTATTCGGTGTTTCTGGAGGAGTGTATGGCGCGCATTCGCAGGGCGAAGTCATCGATACCGACCGACGATAACCCGATGCTGCCCTTCGAATGGAACGAAGCCGACGCAGACGCGCGCGCGATCGTTCCGGTGTCCAGGCGCAGGCCCAGGCGCGTGGCGAAACCAGAAACCAAGCCGGTTCCCGTTCCCGTGTCATTCCGGCAGGCCGCCCCACCGCCGCCAATGCCTTCGACGCCATTCGGCACCTGGCTGCTCGCCCAGACAAGGAACGATGGCTGGATCGGCGATTTGGCAAAGGCGGCAAAGGCCGATGGCGCATTTCCCAGGGGTGGCGATGCGGACGCTGTGCGCAGGCGGCTGTCGCTCGCAGGCGCCGAAGCGGACATGGTCGAAGCGGTCGACGCCGCCGAGCTGGCCTGGTTGGCCGGCTGATAACGTGGGAAGCTTTTGATCCGCCCCGTCTGCCTTTGTGGCGGGCTGAAGACGTGGAACGTCATGGTCATGGACGCAGCGTCGCCCGTTCAGTTGAGCTGCGCGCGCCCCATTTTCGGCGAGAAGCCGAAGGTGCGCTTGAACGCCGTCGCGAAATTGCTCGAATGCTCATATCCCGCGTCGAACGCGATCTCGGTCACCGAGCGGTCGGTGGTGCGCAATTGTCGCAACGCCTCGTCCATCCGCGCGCGCTGCCGATAGCTGGAGATGGTCATGCCGGTGACCTGCTTGAAACTCTCCATCATCTGCGTCTCGTTCCAGGCGAGTTGCCGGCAAAGCTGCGCGATGCTCATCGTGGCGCCTTCCCCGCTCTGGAGGATCTCGCACAATTCCATCACCTTCTGACGGTTCTTCGGCCGGATCGGATCGGCGGTTCCGTCACCCGACAGCTGACGCAGCGACAGATAGAGAAGCTCGAGCGCTTTCGCCTCGAGCATCAGGTCCGCCAGGCGATCGGACTGGAGCTGCAGCATATCCTCCACGATCGCGCGCATCGCCAGCGGCAGCGGGGCGTCGCGATGGCAGAATTGCGTGATCGGGCCGCGCAGATAGTCGAGCAGGATGCTGGGCAGATCCTCGCTGTCGGGAATGAGTTCGCGCAGGAAATCGCGACTGCACACGATCGTGACCGCGCGCGTGCGCGTGTCGGGCTTCACGATCTCGTGCTTCACCGTGTGCGGCGGCTGGACGAGGAAGGACAGCCGCCCCGATTCCACCACCGAGGAATGCTCTGCATCGTCGCGGATCAGGCTGCTGCCATCGAGCTTGCAATGGAGCTTCAGATGGTCCTGGCTCAGAAACTCGTAACGCTCATGCGTCAAATGGCTGACCTCGGTGAGCACGATCGAGAAGCCCGGCCGGATCGTCGCACCGCGCGACCAGCCATTCTCATTGGGCGTGTTGGCCTTGATCAGCGCGGTCCGCCCCTGCAATCCGGCCTGTCCGGTATAGCGCGTCAGGATACGGCTCGGATCGACCATCGCACTCAGCGTCGGGTCCGGCTCTTCACAGGCGATGGTCGGGCTGATGTCCAAGCGGCAGGTTCCATTCTGATGGAATAGGAGAAAACCCCGTTTATCTCACGGTCAGGCCGACAGCCTAAACCGAACCGTCACGGCGCAGCAATAGCGCGGCTATTGGCGACGCGCGCCGCCGATCCGGCCGTGCCGAACGCGCGTTCGTCCGTCGAATGGCGAACTATCCGATTTTGCAAAGGAAGTTCGGGGCAATGGATAAGCACGACCGCCCTTTCGCCTGCACATTATGCGCCGCCCGCAAAATCAAAGCCAACAAGCTGGCGGGCATGTCCAAGGGGGGCCATATGAATCGCACCGTTTTCCACCATAGCATTCTCCGTTCCGCGCTGCTGGCGCTGGGCGTCTCGGCGGTCGCGCTGTCGGCATCGGCGGCGTCCGCGCAGGAAGAGCCGGCCGACCATGCCGATGGCGAAATCGTCGTCACCGCGCGCAAGACCAATGAGCGGCTGCAGGACGTGCCGATCTCGGTCAATGCGCTGTCGGGCGACCAGTTGCGCGATCGCGGCGCCGTCGACGTCAAGGACGTGCTGCGGAGCATTCCCGGCTTCTCCTTCTCCGGCGTCGAGCGCGGCCTGGGCAATTACAATATCCGCGGCGTGAGCACGGTGGCGTCGTCGCCGACCGTCGGCGTCTATCTCGACGATATCTCGCTGGTCACGGTCGCGACGAGCTTCAGCGGTGCGTTCGATCCGGTGTTCTTCGACATGGAGCGGCTGGAAGTGCTGAAGGGGCCGCAGGGAACGCTTTACGGCGGCAGCTCGATGGGCGGCGCGATCAAATATGTCAGCGCAAAGCCGAATCTGCGCGCGTTCGGCGCATCCGCGGCCGCGGGCGTGGCGATAACGGCGCATGGCGACCCATCCTATAATGGCGAGGTCGTGGTCAACGCGCCGCTGATCGAGGACAAATTGGCTATCCGCGCCGGGCTCTTCTATCGGCGCGATGGCGGCTATGTCGACAATGTGCCCGGCTCGATCCGGAACTCGAACATGTCCAGCGCGCCGTCGCCCGTCTATACGCCGGCTTTCCAGCCGACGCTCAGCACGCGCAGCAGGTCCAATCAGAATTCGTCCGACACCTACGCCGCACGCCTGTCGCTGGAATGGCAGCCCGATCCCAGCTGGTCGATCCGGCCGTCGATCTTCTACCAGGACTATAAGCAGAAAAACCCGAGCCAGTTCTTCCTGGGCGCACGCGAGCTCACCTCGTCCTTCCGTATCGCGCAGCCGACCCACGACAAGGCGGGCATCTACAGCCTCAATATCGACAAGGATCTCGGCGGCGTCCGGCTGACCTCGCTGACCGCCTATTTCGACCGCGATCTGAGCTGGGTCCGTGACTACAGCTATTTCATCGGCGGCCTGGTCGCCCCGTTGTTCCCGCTGACCAGCCGCAACGTTTCGGACAGCAAGACGACGACGTTCAGCCAGGAATTGCGCCTGGCGTCCGACAATGGCCGCGGTGCGCCGCTGAGCTGGATCGCCGGCCTCTATTATTCGAATCAGGACGATCGCCTGGTCCAGACGGTCACCACGCCGGGGGCCACGCCGATCATCGGCACCGAAATCGGCTATTTCGGCGATACCTTCACCAAGACCCGGCAATATGCCGCCTTCGGCGAAGCGACCTATGCCATCCTCGACAATCTCGACGTCACCGCGGGCGTGCGGTTGTTCAAGATCGAGCAGGTGGTCGACATTCTCGGCGACGGCCCGTTCAATGGCGGGCTGACCCAGGTCGCCGGGCGGCGCAGCACCGAAAAGGGCGTGAACCCGAAATTCGGGCTGTCGTACAAGCTGACGCCCGACAATCTGCTCTATGCGTCCGCTGCGAAGGGGTTCCGCCCCGGCGGCCCGAACCGGTTCCAGGTCAATCCGGTGCTGTGCGCGGCCGATCTGGCGCGGCTGGGGCTTTCCGCCGCACCCGATTCCTTCTCGTCCGACAATCTGTGGAGCTATGAGGTCGGGACCAAGAACATGTTCGGCGGCAATCGCGTGATGTTCAACGGTTCGCTCTTCTACACCAAGTGGAAGAAGATCCAGCAGCAGATCGATCTCAACAGCTGCGGCTTCGCCTTTACCGGCAATGCCGGCAGCGCGGAGATCAAGGGGCTGGAGGCGGAAGGCCGGATCAACATCACGTCCGCTTTCCAGATCGGCGGGACCGGCACCTATACCGATGCCAAGATCACGACCGCCGCACTCGGCACGCCCGCGCGCGACGGTGACGAAGTGCAGGCGGTGCCGAAATGGATGGCCAGCGCCTATGCCAGCTACGGCATGGATCTGGGCGGCGACTGGCGTCTGCAGATGCGCGGCGAATATCAGTATCAGAGCAAGGCGCGGCGCCAGTTCGAGCGATTGCAGTCGGTGCGCTATTCCGACGGCGTGACCGGCGCCGTGCCCAATGGTGCGGAGATCCGCCAGGGGTACAGCGTGGTGAATGCCTTCGCATCGGCCACGCGCGATGCGACCGAAGTCCGGCTTTACGTCAACAATCTGCTCGATACGCGTCCGTTGCTCGATACCGATTTCAGCATCGGCGGCGATCGATCGACGACGATCCGGCCGCGCACCGTGGGTGTCGAACTGCGGCAGCGCTTCTAGGCGCGGAGGAGGAACGGCATGATCTCACATTGTCTCGTCATCGCGCGCCGGACGCGCGGACTGGCGTCCACGATTGCTGCATTGCTGTTGTTGAGCGGGTGCTGGACGCGATCGGCCGAGGACGGAAACGCAGCCTGGCAGCGCGAAACGGCCTATTATTATCCGACGTCGCGGATCGACGCCTCGAATGCGTCGAAGCTGGGCGTGGCCTGGGAATTCGACGGTTTCGTCGTCCGCGGCCGCACGCATCGCGGTGTCGAGGCGACGCCGATCGTGGTCGACGGCGTGATGTATACGACCGGCCCGTGGAGCATCGTCTATGCGCTGGACGCGAAGACCGGGAAATTGCTCTGGCAATATGATCCGGAGGTCGACGGCCAGTTCGCGCGGCGAACCTGTTGCGACGTGGTCAATCGCGGCGTCGCGGTCGCCGATGGCGTCGTCTATGTCGCGACGCTCGACGGCTATCTGGCGGCGGTCGACGCCAGGACCGGCAAGGAGCTATGGAAGGTCGACACGATCACCGACCGCAGCCGCAGCTATGCCATCACCGGCGCGCCGCGCGTCGCGGGCAAGACTGTCGTGATCGGCAATGGCGGCGGCGAGATGGGCGTGCGCGGCTATGCCAGCGCCTTCGATCGCAAGACCGGCAAGCTCGCCTGGCGTTTCTTCATCGTGCCGGGCGATCCCGCTGCGGGGCCGGACGAACATCCCGAAGTGACCGAGGCACGCAAGACCTGGGATCCCAAGTCGCGCTGGGATCTTGGCGGTGGCGGCACCGCCTGGGATTCGATCGTCTACGATCCCGACACCAACATCGTCTATCTCGGCACCGGCAACGGCATGCCGCACCCCTTATGGTCGCGCAGCCCGGCGGGGGGCGACAATCTCTATCTGTCGTCGATCGTCGCGCTCGACGCCGATAGCGGCCGCAAGAAATGGCATTACCAGACCACGCCCGGCGACAGCTGGGACTATACCGCCACGCAGAACATGATCCTGGCCGACATCAAGATCGGCGACCGGCTCCGCAAGGTGATCATGCAGGCGCCGAAGAACGGCTTCTTCTACGTGCTCGACCGCGTGACCGGCGAATTGCTGTCGGCGGAGAAATTCACCACCGTCACCTGGGCGGACCGGGTCGACCTGAAGACCGGGCGGCCGGTGGTCACCGCGCAGTCGGATTTCAGCAAGGAAACCAAGCTGGTCTGGCCGTCCGAGGCGGGCGGGCACAACTGGCCGCCCATGGCGTATAACGAACAGACCGGGCTGGTTTACATCCCCGTCCTCGAAGCGCCGATGACCTTTCAGATGAGCGACGAGCCCTATCGTCCCTATAGCCCCATCCAGGGATCGATCGCCGCCTTCCCCGCCTTTTCCGGGTTCGGCGAAGGCGATCGCCCCGCTGCCTTTGCCGGACAGCCCAAGCCGAAGTTCGAACAGGTGCTGAAGGCCTGGGATCCGGTGGCGCAGAAACTGGTCTGGAGCTCGAAGGTGATGCCGTTCTGGAGCGGCGGCGTGATGACCACGAGCGGCGGGCTGGTGATGCAGGGATCGGCCGATGGCTATCTGACCGTCTATGATGCCAGGACCGGCAAGGTGCTGCACCGTATCGATATCGGCACCGGCATCATGGCCGCGCCGATGGCGTACGAGATCGACGGCGAGCAATATGTCGCGGTGGCGGCGGGCTTTGGCGGTGCGCTCAACGTCGCCTATACCCCGGGCGCCGCCGCCCTGAAGCGCGAGAATGCCGAGCGGCTGATCGTGTTCAAGCTGGGCGGATCGCCGGCCAGGCTGCCGCCGCTGCGCACCGCGACCGCATTCGTGCCGGCACCCGCGCAATATCGCGGAACCGAGGCACAGGCCAAGCGCGGCGCGGCGCTGTACGGGGCGAATTGCGGGCGCTGCCATGGTGGGCCCGACACGCTGGGCGGCTATCCCAATCTCTGGAAAATGCCCGCCGAGGTCCATGCCGCCTTCCTGCAGATCGTGCGCGAAGGCACTTTCGCCGATGCCGGCATGGCATCGTTCGCCGATGTGCTCAGCGAGCAGGATGCGAAGGACATCCACGCTTTCCTGGCGCACCCGATCCCGAAACAGACGCCGTCGGCGCCGAGGAAAATGCACTGATGACGACCGGGGGAAACATGGTGATGAATTCCGATCTTCGGCGCGGCTGGCTTGCCGCGTTCGCGCTGCTGGCCATGTTCGGCGCGGGCAGCGCCGGTGCCGAAGCGCCAGCCGGAACGGGCGCGACGCTCCGCATGGTCGAGGCGCGGAAGATCGCCGATGCCTTGGTCGATCTCGCGACCGAGAAAGGCCGCAGCGTCTCGGTCGTGGTCGTCAATCGCGAGGGCCGCGTCATCCTGTCGCAGCGGATGGACGATGCCTCGTTCGTGAGCCTGCAGCTCGCCGAGAGCAAGGCGCTGACCGCCGCCGCCATCGGCGTACCGACAAAGCTGCTGGAACAGCAGGTGGATGGCGGCAAGCTGTCGGTCCTGTCGGCGCCCGGCGTCGTCACGATCGCGGGCGGCGTACCGGTGACGAAGAATGGCAAGGTCGTCGCGGCGATCGGAGTCAGCGGGGCGGCCTCGGACGAGGACGACATGATGGCGACGGCCGCGCGCGATGCCGTGATGAAATAGGCCGGCGGCTTGCCGCCGCCGGCCGATGCTTCGTTTTATGCCCAGGGCAGCAGACCGCCGCGGATGCCGACCATCACCGAAAGCGCCAGGAACAGCAGCACGACCGCGACATGGCGCAGCAGCGCGAAGCTGCCCGGCCTGGGGCCTTGGCGCAGGCCGAGAGCCAGCAGCACTGCGGAGGCGATCGTGGCCAGCGTCGCGACAAGAGCGGCGATCGATGCCACGACAAGCGGTGCCGGCGGCCAGTAATGGAGCGATGGTCCGTTGGCGATGATCGACGGCAGCCACATGGCCAGCGCGATCACGGATACGAGCCATAGCGTGCCGGCGCCCAGCAGTCCGTAATGCGACAGGCGCAGCGTCGATCCCTGATAGGTCGTGCCGCGCCGTGCCAGATAGGCCGCCCACAGGCCGAACGCGGTGAGCGCGACCAGCCCGGCGAGCCAGCCGAGCAGTCCGAGGTCGAACAGTCCGGATGCGCGTTCGAACGCATTGGCGCCCGACGGCGTATAGATGCGGATCGCCTTGCCATTGTCGTCGAGCACGAAGTTCAGATAGCCGTCGCCGTCCATCGCACGGAACTGCGTCGGCGAATCGCCGGGTGCCCAGCTCTGGCTGCCGAGCGCGCCGGAGGTCACCAGATAGCCGTCGGGCGAAGTCGAGACCTTGGCGACGCCGCCGAGCACGCCCAGGAACTTCTCGAGTCCCGAATAGGCCCGGCGCGTCGCGAGATAGGTGCCCTCGTAATTGCCGGCGTTCTTCAGGAACGCCGGATTGCCGGGGCGCTGGATCGGCGGGGTCTGCGCATAGAAGCGTTCGATGATCGCGCCCGGCAGCTTGCCGGACAATGCGCCGCCGCCGACGGTGTTGGTGCTGATGAACACGCCCAGGTCGAGTTCGGGGATCACCATCATCTGGGTGAGGAAGGCACTGGTGCCGCCGCCATGGCCATAGCCGGTGAAACCGCCGGGCAGGGTCTGCATGCCGAAGCCATGCGCCCATCCGTTGACGCCGGCGGGGACCTTCATGATCGGCGTGCGGAACGCCTTGGCGGCGACGGGACCGTAGATGGTCGTGCCGTCGATCGTGCCGTCGCGCAGCAACAGGCGGAGATAGCGGGCCATGTCCTCGGCGGTGGTTGCGATCGATCCGGCGGAAGCGACGCTGCCGATAAAGTCGGGGCCCATCGACTTGAAGCGATTGCCGCCCCAGCGGAAGCCGTCGGAGACGTCGCCGGCGAGCGCCGCGGGCATCGGCGCGGCAAAGCCTGCGCGCGGTTTCATCGGTTCGCGGAAGGTGCTGCGCGTCATGCCTGCCGGGGCGAACACGTCGCGGTCGGCGACCGTCTCGAAATCGGTCTTGTTGAGCCCCGCGAGAATCTGGCCGGCGACTGCGACGCCATAGTTGGAATAGGTGGAGAGCGTGCCCGCCTCCCGCACGCGATCCGGCCGGTGCAGGCGGATATAGTCCGCCGGCGGGGTCAGACGCTCGGCCTTGTCGAGGATGAGATGGCCGAGCGCGATATCCTCCATGCCGGTGGCATGGGCCATCAGATCGACGATGCGGATCGGCTGTTTGAAGCCCTGATCGGGAATCTGCGATTCGGGCGGCAGATACTGGTTGACCGGGTCGGTCAGCTTGATGCGACCCTTCTCCACCTCGCGCATGATCAGGATCCAGGTCATCGTCTTGGAGACCGATCCGATGCGGAACAAAGTCTTGCGCGGATCGACGGTCCGCATCGGATTCAGTCCGGAGATGCCATAGCCTTTCAGCAGCACCGGCCGGTCATTCTGCACGATCGAGACGGTGACGCCGGCGATGTGGAGATCGTTCATGCCCTGGCGGACGACGCCGTCGACCAGCGCTTCGAGTTCGGCCGGCGGGATGGGCTGGCCCGGCGCCAGCTTGGGCGTGGGCCGAAGCGCATCGACGGCAGCCGCCTGGGTTGCCGGTGCGGCACCGGCAGGTGCTGTGGCCGGTGCCGGGCCGGTCTGGCTGAGCAGCGCCTGGCTTCCGGTAAGCGCGGCCAGGCCGGCCAGCGCGACAAGCATCGATGATCTGAATTTCACGTGCATCCCCCTCGCAAGGACGGGGCGTCCGGCCCCGATGCGGCGCGATTCCCTCGCACCACCACCGGTTGCCGGGATCTGGCATCGGCGCGCGGTTTTCCGCTGTTCGCGCCAGAACAACCCCAATGGGATCAGGATTGTCCTGATCGGAAAATAAGTCAATCCGCGATTTAACGCCTCATCAGGCCCGCATTCAGGGTTTCAGCTTGGCCTCCAGGAAACGCACCGTCGCGGTGTCCGACCGGCGCCAGCTGTCATAGCGCTGGAAATCGTGAAGCTCGTTGGGCAGCACCAACTCCTCATAGGGAATGCCTTCGGCGTCGAGCCGGCGGGCGAGGTCGATCGTCTGGTCGAACGGCACGTTGCGGTCGTCGTCGCCATGGATCAGCAGCACGGGCGAGCGCCAGGTCTTCATCGACGCGACCGGCGAGCTTTCGAACGCGATCTTCGCCATGTCGGGCCATTCGCCCTTCTCATACCCCTGCGGTTCGGCGAAGCGCGTCGAGCGGCGCGACCAGTCATGCACGCCGTGGAGATCGACGCCCGCCTTGAACATGTCGCTGTTGCGCGCAAGGCCGAGCGCGGTCAGCAGGCCGCCATAGGAACCGCCCCACAGGCCGATCCGCTTGTCGTCGACATCGGGCAGCGACTGGAGGAAGCGGCCGGCCGCGACGATATCCTGATATTCGGACGAACCGGCCAGGCCGCCTCTCGCCGCGTTCTGGAAAGCGCGGCCATAGCCGATGCCGAGCCGGTAATTGACCGCAAGCACGGTGAAGCCGCGCGACGCCAGATACTGGTTCATCGCGTAGGAATGCGAATAATAGCCCGAATAATTCCAGCCGAGCAGCATCTGCCGCGGCGGCCCGCCATGGATATAGATCATCGCGGGCTTCTTCGCATCGCGGCCGCGGCCGACGAAGAGCTGGCCGTGGATGGTGAGTCCGTCGGCCGCCTTGAACGTCACATGGCGCGGCATCACGAACTGGGCAGACGGGAAGTTGGCGCTGCCGGCGTCGATCGCGCGACCTGGGCCGGTTGCGCCGGCCAGATGCACGCGCGGCGGCGTGGAGGTGGTCGCCGCGATCATTGCGACACCGCCGGTACCGGCCGGAACCGGCGTCCATTCGAGCCCCTCGCCCGCCGTCAGCGCGACCGCAGCCGCCCGATCGACGGGCACGCGATAGACATGGCGGCGTTCGTCGTCATCGGCCGAAGCGCCGGTATTGGCGCTGTAGAGCAGCGACTTGCCGTCGCGGCTGAGCGCGACATGCTCGACCATGAAATCGCCGGGCGTGAGGTGCGTCACCTCACCGCCCGCCACCGGCACCGAATAGAGATGCGGCCAGCCATGGAATTCGGCGCGGAAGGTCAGCCGGTCGCCGGCCGCCCACATCAGGAACAGCCCGTCGGGCACGCGGCTCGGATAGGAGCCTTCCAGCGTCGTGGGGCTGCGCCAGACGGCACGCCCTTCGCCGGTCGCGGCATCTGCGACCCAGAGCGACCAGGGTTGCGGCGATTCCTTGAGAAAGGGGCGTGGCGCGCCGCCATTGTTGGTCCGCCGGCTGAACGCGATGCGCTTGCCGTCGGGCGACCAGACCGGATTCTCGTCCCAGGCGGTCGAGGGCGACATCCAGACGATCGGTTTGCCCGCGCCGGTATAGATGCCGATGAAGCTGTGATCGCCGTCGCGGCGCGAGACGAAGGCAAGCGCAGTGCCGTCGGGCGACCAGGTCAGATCGGTCACCCGGCCGCGATCGAAGAACAGCTTTTCCGGCTTGCCCTTGCCCGTGGGATCGGCGGTCCAGGCCTGATCGTCCTTGATATAGGCGAGCTTGCCGCTTCCGGAGAGTGCGGGCGCATCGCCTTCGGCGACCTTCACCGCCGGCCCGCCCGCAGTCGCGGCGGACCAGATCCACATCTGCTGCTGCTCGGTCGACGATGCGGGATTGGGCTGGAGATTGCCCGTCGCACGGTAATTGCCATGATGCTCGCCGCCGCGCGTCCAGGCCAGACGACTGCCGTCGCCCGACAGGATCAGGCCGGTGAGCTGCTGGCCGTCATCTTCGGTGGCGGTCGTCACCTTGCGCGCCTTGAAATCGGGACCGGAGGCGAGCCAGATATTGCGCACGCCCTTGGCGGTCTCGATCCAGGCGACGCGGTCGGCAGCGGCGGCGGCGGTCAGGTCGCTGGGAAAGCTGTAGCCGATGAAGGATTCGAGCCCCTCGGGCATATTCGCGGGCGGCTGCGAGGATGCCTCCATCGCAAAGGCCGACATCAATATCGCAAGCCCGATCATCGCACGTCGCATATCGCCCCCTCGTCCGGAAACGGCCCGACGCAGCGTTCGGCGATCGGAGTCTCAATCCCGATCAGGACAGTGTTTTCTGTGCAGGCGCATGTCAAGCGGGTTGCTTGCAGATTTCAGCCGCCATCTTGTCATTCCCGCGCACGCGGGAATCCAGCTTCTTCTTCCTTCTGATGTGTCACGGAAGAGATGGATTCCCGCGTACGCGGGAATGACAGGAGAGAGCAGGAGAGCAGGTCGCTACCGGACGATCTTCCCGCCCTTCATGACGTGGTCGACTTTCTCGAGCGCGGCGATGTCGGCGATCGGATCCGTCCTGACCGCGATCATGTCGGCATAGCGGCCCGGCGCGATCGCACCGACATCCTTCGTCCAGCGCAGCGCATCCGCCGCCACCAAGGTCGCGGCCTGGATCGCCTGCATCGGCGTCATGCCATAGCGGACCATATATTTGAACTGCCGGGCATTCTGGCCGTGCGGATAGACGCCGGCATCGGTGCCGAAGGTGATCCTGGCACCGGCGCGCACCGCCTTGCGGAACCCTTCGCGCTGCGCGTCGGTGGTCTCCCGATTCTTGCGCAGATAGCCTTCGGGCCAGCCCTCTTTGGTGCCGACCTCTTCGATATAGTCGCCATTATAAATGTCCATGTCGAGGAAGACGCCCTTGGCCTTGGCCAAGGCGATCCCCTCGTCGTCGATCAGCGAGGCATGCTCGATCGCGCGCACGCCGGCATTGATCGCCGCCTTGATGCCGTCGGCACCATGCGCATGCGCGGTCACCCAGCCGCCGCGCGCCGTCGCCGCAACGACCGCGGCACGCATTTCCTCGGGGCTCAGTTCGAGCTGGCCGGGTTCGGTGCCTTCGGCAAGCACCGCGCCGGTCGCGATCAGCTTGATCGAATCGACGCCGCGCTGGAACAGGGTGTTGACCTTCAGCCGGACGTCGTTGGCATCGGTGACGACACCAGCGCGCATATCGGCCGGCACCGTCACGTCGGGCGCAAAACCGGTCACTTCGCCGCCGCCGCCGGGCACCGTGATATAGGCGCCGACCACGCTCATCCTCGGGCCGTCGATATCGCCGCGGTTGATCGCGTTGCGGAGTTCGACGTCGCTGAACGCGCGGAAACAGCCGACATCATGGACCGAGGTGAAACCGGCATTCAACGTGACGCGCGCGTTGCGCAGCCCGACAAAGGCCATTTCCTGCGGGCTGTGCATCAGCGGTTCGGCGATATTGTTGGTCTGGCCCCAGTCGGCGAGATGGGTGTGCATGTCGATCAGGCCGGGCAATACGGTGAAGCCCGACCAGTCGATCACCGTCGCGCCGTCGGGTGGCGGCGCATAGGGCGCGACCGAGACGATCCGGCCATCGTCGATGCGGATCAGCCGGTCGGTGAGGACGACGCCCTTTTCGGTGTCGATCAGCCGTCCGGCGCGGACATAGCTGGTATCAGCCAGGGCCGGTGCGGCAGCAGCGAGCGCAAGTGCCGCAAGCGCGGCGCGTGGAATGGTGATGAGGATGGTATCGGCCATGGAGTCCTCCCCGGAGCCCGATGGCCCCGAAGCGCATCCTGCGACACTATTATACAATCGTCAAACAAGAACCCGGAAGGGGACGCGATCAACTCGCCGAAGGCAGCGGGGCATCCTGTTCCGGCGATGCGCCCGGCGCGGGCAATGGCATTGCGTCATCGGGACGATCGAGGATCGCGGCGGTCTCGATGATGTCGAGCGCGCGGCGCGCCTCGATATAGCGCCGCGCATTCGCCATCCAGTTCGCCGCCTTGTCGCGGCCCGGCATCCGCGCGACTTCGGCCAGGGCCGCATCGACCTGACCGCCTTCGAGCCGGCGCTTGGCGCGCTGCAGGCGTTCGATGGGCAAGGGCGAGGGCGTACCGGCCCGGCGCACCACGATCAGGCCGGAAACTTCGCGCTTCAGCCCATCCCACCAACTCGGCGTCGATCCCGCGCTGGCGAGTTGCGGGCCGAGATCGTTGAGCGCGATCTGCAATTCCTCCAGCGTCACTGGCTGGCGCGCGGCGGCGATGACCATCGCCACGGCACGGGGCTGGGCCTCACCGAAGCGCTCGCGCAACTGCGCCTCGATATAGCCGAGCGCGACGCCGCGATCGAGTGCGCGCCGCGCCGCAAAGGCAACCAGCAACCCCTCCGCGCGCGAGGCATTGCCCGATGCGGCACGCGCGCTGACGCTGATCTGCGCGAGCCGTTGCTCCAGGTCGCGAACGCGGGTGGTGAGATCGTCGAGACTTGCCGGATTGGCGGGGAGCGCTTGAACCTGTGACGGCGTCATCGGCATCGGCGTGGTCGGCCCCAGCGCGGTGGGGCCGCCGGACACGGCCGCTTCGCGACCGAAATAACCCATGCCGCCGCCCCATTTCTTGAGCAGCACGCCCATCGCGATCAGTCCGAGCAGGAATGCGACCAGCGCGACGATCAGCAGCGTGCGCATCGGCCGCGGCCTGCTCGGCGTCGTCTCGACCGGCTCATATTCGCTCGCCATGCCCAACCAATCCCCTGATGCCGTGGCTTATTTGTCGCACAAGCGCGCGGCGAGCGCCAGCAATGCCGCATCGTCCGGCGTGGCGGCCGCTTCCATCCGCGCCCATCCCGATCCTGCCGCGGCGATGGCGGCCGGGCTGATCGCGGCCACGGAAATGGTCGCGCGCGAACGGCCGAGCGCATCGACGAGCGCCGCGAAGCGCTCGGCCGCGCGCGGCGAATGCAGCAGCGCCAGCGGCGCCTGTTCCAGCGCTTCGTCCAGCCCCTCGGGGCGCTCGATCGTGGCGGATTCGTAGACGGTGGTGCGTTCGATCATCAGTCCGGGCGCGGCGGACTCGCGGCGATGTGCGCCACAGAAGTGAAGCACGCGCAGCACGCCTTCGGCCTCGAGCAGCGCGGTCAGACCGGCCGCATCGCCAGGTCCCTCGCGGACATGCGAGAAGCCCGTCTGCCGCGCCGCTTCGGCGGTTGCCGTGCCGACGGCATAAGCGGGGAGCGCGCCGTAGCGCGACAGGCTGGCGCCGCCGGCGCGGACGGCATTGGCGCTGGTGAACATCACGGCGTCGAAGCGGACCGGATCGGGGGGGAACCAGTGCAGCGGCTCGATCGCGAACAAGGGCACGGCGACGGCGTCGAGCCGGAGCGCGGCGGCGGCGCGCACCGTGCGGCTCGCGCCCGGTTCGGGGCGCAGGATCAGCAGCGGACGGCTCATGCCGCGAACAGCGCGCGCAGCGGTGGAGCCGCGCGATCAAGCAGCGTTTCGGCAAGCGCCGTCACCGGCGCGTGATCGCCGGGCGCGATGCGGGTCTCGCCGCGCTCGCACAGGCTGCCGTCCATGGCGAGGATTTCGGCGCGCAGATGGATATGGTCGCCGTCGATCTGCGCCAGCGCCGCCACCGGGGCGCGGCAATCCGCGCCCAGCCGCTCGAGCAGCGCCCGTTCGGCACGAACGCACAGGCTGGTCGGCCGATGATCGATCGCGGCGAGCAAATTTCGGATTTCGGTGCGTTCGGCCAGGCATTCGATCCCGACCGCGCCTTGCGACGGCGCCGGCAGCATCGTCTCCACCGCGATCGGCGTACCGATATCGGGCCGGTCCAGCCGCTCGAGCCCCGCTGCCGCCAGCAACGTCGCTTCGGCCTCGCCACGCGCGAGCTTGGCAAGGCGCGTATCGACATTGCCGCGGAACAGCACGATCTCCAGATCCGGCCGTTCGCGCAGCAATTGCGCGGCGCGGCGCGGTGAACTGGTGCCGACACGCGCGCCCCGGGCCAGCGCATCGATGCTCTCGGCGCCGATCAGCCGGTCGCGGACATCGGCGCGCGCAAGCATCGCGGCGATCGCGATCTCCGCCGGCCGGACGGTCTCGACGTCCTTCATCGAATGGACGGCGAAATCGATGCCGCCATCGTCGAGCGCGCGTTCGAGTTCCTTGGTCCACAATGCCTTGCCGCCCAGTTCGGACAGCGGGCGATCCTGGATCAGGTCCCCCGTCGTCTTGACCGTGACGATCTCGATCGCGTCCGTATCCCAGCCATGCGCGGCGATCAGCGCGTCACGCACCATATGTGCCTGAACGAGCGCGAGCGGCGATCCGCGGGTGCCGAGCTTGAGGGGCAAAGCTGGGGTGGGCATGGCGGCGCTTGTGCTAGCCGTGCTGCAGACTAGATGGAAGGGGCATGACGATCATTCTCGGCATCGAATCGAGCTGCGACGAAACCGCGGCTGCGTTGGTCACGGGCGACCGGCAGATCCTGTCGCACCGGCTGGCGGGTCAGGAAGCTGCGCATCGCCCGTTCGGCGGGGTGGTGCCGGAAATCGCGGCGCGTGCGCATGTCGAGGCGCTCGAACCACTTGTGGCGGCTGCGCTCGACGAAGCCGGCCTCGGCCTGGCCGATGTCGACGCGATCGCCGCGACCGCCGGGCCCGGGCTGATCGGTGGCGTCATGGTCGGGCTGGTCACCGCCAAGGCGTTGGCGATGGCGGCGGACAAGCCGCTGATCGCGGTCAATCATCTGGAGGGGCACGCCCTCTCGCCGCGTCTGGCCGATCCCGATCTGCGCTTCCCCTATCTGCTGCTGCTGGTCTCGGGCGGGCATTGCCAGTTGCTGCTGGTCGAGGGGGTCGGGCGCTATCGCCGGCTGGCGACGACGATCGACGATGCGGCGGGCGAAGCGTTCGACAAGACCGCCAAGCTGCTCGGGCTCGGCTTTCCCGGCGGGCCGGCGGTGGAGCGCGCTGCGGCAGAGGGCAATGCGTCGGCGGTGCCCCTGCCCCGGCCGTTGGTCGGCAGCGCCGAGCCGCATTTCTCCTTTGCCGGCCTCAAAAGCGCGGTCCTGCGCGCGCGCGATGCCGGCGTGCACAGGCCGCAGGATATTGCCGCGAGCTTCCAGCAGGCTGTCGTCGATTGCCTGGTCGATCGCACGCGCCGCGCCATCGCGCGGGCCCCGGGCGCGACCGCGCTGGTCGTGGCGGGCGGCGTGGCCGCCAACGGCGCCATCCGCGCCGCGCTGCAGGCGCTTGCGGCCCAGCATGGCCTGCCCTTTTCCGCGCCGCCGCTCTGGCTGTGCACCGACAATGCCGCGATGATCGCCTGGGCCGGCGCGGAGCGTTTCGCGGCGGGACTCACCGATCCGCTCGACGTGGCGGCGCGGCCGCGTTGGCCGCTCGATCCGGATGCGGAGAAGGTCCGTGGGGCAGGGGTGAAGGCATGAGGATCGAGGCATGAGGATCGGCGTCATCGGCGGCGGGGCCTGGGGCACCGCACTGGCCCAGGTGGCCGCGGCGGGCGGAGAGCCGGTGCTGCTCTGGGCGCTGGAGCCCGATGTGGTCGAGGCGGTGAACGCCACGCGCGAGAATCCGGTCTATCTGGCGGGCGTGCCGCTTTCGCCCGCGATCCGTGCGACCGGCCGGCTTGCCGATCTGGAAGGATGCGACGCGCTGCTGGTGGTGACGCCGGCGCAGCATGTCCGCGGCATATTGAGCGGCATCGACGCCTCGGGAATCCCGCTGGTGCTGTGTTCGAAGGGGATCGAGGCCGGCAGCCGCAAGCTGGTGTCGGAAGTGGCCGAGGAGATTCAGCCCAACGCCGCGATCGCGGTGATCTCCGGCCCCACTTTCGCGCATGAAGTGGCAAAGGGCCTGCCGACCGCGGTGACCCTGGCCTGCGCCGATGCCGCGATCGGCGCCACGCTCGCCGAGCGCCTCGCCAGGCCCAATTTCCGGCCCTATGCCTCGACCGACGTCATCGGATCGGAGATTGGCGGCGCGGTGAAGAATGTGCTCGCCATCGCCTGTGGCGTGGTCGATGGCCGCGGTCTCGGCTTGAATGCGCGCTCGGCGCTGATCGCGCGCGGATTCGCCGAAATGACGCGATTCGGCCTCGCCAAGGGCGCGCGGGTCGAAACTTTGTCGGGACTGTCGGGGCTGGGCGATCTCGTGCTCACCTGCTCCTCGACCCAGTCGCGCAATTTCTCGCTCGGCAAGGGATTGGGCGAAGGGCGTGGCGCCGCCGAACTGATGGCGGATCGCCGGACGATCGCCGAAGGCGCGTTCACTGCACCCGTCCTGCAGGAGGCCGCACGCGCGATCGGCGTGGACATGCCGGTGGTCGACGCGGTCTGCGCGCTGCTCGACGGCTCGGCTTCGGCCGATACGATCGTATCGGCGCTGCTCGCCCGCCCGCTCAGGTCCGAAGGGCGCTGAGGCGACCCGGAGCGTCATGCTGAACGTGTTTCAGCATCCATGCGACCACCCGCACCATCGCGTCCGTTTCGGCATCGACCCTGAAACGCGTTCAGGGTGACGGAAGGGAGCCTATTTCGGCCCCACGGTCGCGGCCTTGGGCTTCTTCGCGTCCTCGATCGCACGCAACACAGCGCTGCCGCGCGCGTCGCGCTTGGCATAATCGCGCGCGGACATGCCGGCCAGCGTATCGGCCCTGTCGGGATTGGCGCCGGCATCGAGCAACAGGCGGACCATGCGGATATCGCGAAGCTGGACTGCGCGGATCAGCGGCGTCTCGCCCGAATTATTGGCCTCGTCGACACGCGCGCGCCGCTGGATCAGTGCGGCGGCGCCTTCGGCGAAGTTCAGCTGCGCGGCGATCATCAGCGGCGTATTGCCTTGCTTGTCCTCCGCATCGACGCGCGGGCTGCGCGCCAGCAGGAAGCCCAGCCAGCTGAGGTCGCGGCGCGCCACGACGATATGGAGCGCGGTCTGGCCCGTGGACAGGTCGCGGCTGTCGATGATGGTGGTGCCCGGTTCGTTCAGCAATTCAGTGGCCTTGGCGCCATCGGCGTCGCGCACCGCCTTCAGGAACTGATAGGCGGGTGACTGGAATTGCGCCGCGGCCATGCCCGGCAACAGCAGCGCCGCCGCGGCCAGCATGGCCAGCCCCGTGCGCACCGCGCCCTTCATGAATTCGCTCATTCAACATTCCCTGACGTCTTGCGCTTGCGGCCATAGCAAAGCATGGCTGGCACCGCCATGAACGAAATCGCGCGCTTCGCCCTCACTCTGCTGCCCGTGGCGGCATTTCTTTCGCTGACCGGCTGCAATCGGCAGGCGGCGGCATCCGCCGAACCGCCGCTTGCCGGCGCCACGCTGGGCGCCAGCTTCGCGCTGACCGACCAGGATGGCAAGACTGTGAAGGACAGCGATTTCGCGGGCAAATATCGGCTGATCTATTTCGGCTATACCTTCTGCCCCGATGTATGCCCGGTCAGCATGCAGCGGCTGATGCAGGGTTATCGCCTGTTCGAGAAAGCGAATCCGGCGGCCGCGGCCAAGCTTCAGCCGATCTTCATCTCGGTCGATCCGGAACGCGATACGCCACCCGCGCTCAAGCAGTTCGTCGGCAATTTCCATCCGAAGCTGATCGGACTGACCGGCACGCCCGAGCAGATCGCGGCGGTCGCCAAAGGCTATGCCGTCTATTATCGCAAGGCAGGTGAGCCGGGCGCCAAGGATTATCTGATGGATCATTCGGACGTCAGCTATCTGATGGGGCCCGACGGTGCGCCGATCGCGCTCGTCCCCCAGGATGGCAAACCCGAGGCGATCGAAGCCGTGCTTGCGCAATGGGTGAAATAGGCACCCGCTTCTGGGAAACCACCTCGCTCGCGATGATGAGCCGCGAGCAGTGGGAAAGCCTGTGCGACGGTTGCGGCAAATGCTGCATCCACAAGCTCGAGGACGAAGAGACCGGCGAACTCCATCCGACCAATGTCGCGTGCAAGCTGCTCGACCGCCGCAGCGGCCTTTGCACCGATTACCGCCATCGCCGCGTGCACGTGCCCGAATGCGTGCGCCTGACCCCACGCCTGCTGCGTGAGATCGACTGGCTGCCCGAGACTTGCGCCTATCGGCTGATCGACGAAGGAAAACCGCTGGCCGACTGGCATCCGCTGGTCAGCGGCGATCCCGAATCGGTCCATGCTGCCGGGATCTCGGTGCGCGGCTGGACGGTCTCGGAAACCGAAGCGGGCGACCTGGAGCATCATATTGTCGACCGCATTCTCTGAGGCGGTGTTCGGCCCGCCGGGGCGCGAACAATCGCTGATCGTCCGCCGCAGCCGCCAGGCGCGCCGGATGCGGCTGAGCGTCGATCCGCGCAACGGCGCGGTCACATTGTCGCTGCCATGGCGCGCCAGCCTGAAACCCGCGCTCAGCTGGGCCGACGCGCAATGGCCCTGGGTAGAGCAGGCGCTGGCGAAATTGCCGCAGCCGAGCCCGATCACGCCCGGCGGCCTGTTTCCCTTCGAGGGTGAGGATCTGCTGGTCGACTGGCATGCCGATCGTGCGCGCACCGTGCATCACGAACCCGGCCGCCTCGTGTTCGGCGGGCCGCGTGACGCCGTGACGTCACGGATCGTCGCCTGGGCGAAACGCCGCGCGCGAGAGACGCTGGAACGCGAGACGCTGGAGATCGCAGGCGTCGCGGGCGTCAGCATCGGACGGATCGGCGTCGGCGATCCGCGCGCGCGCTGGGGAAGCTGCGCGGTGAACGGCGATATCCGCTACAGCTGGCGGCTGATCATGGCGCCGGTCTTCGTGCGCCGATCGACGGTCGCGCATGAAGTCGCCCATCGCATCCATATGGATCACAGCCCGGCATTCCACGCCCTGGCGGCGAAGCTGTATGGCGGCGATCCGAACGAAGCGCGCGCATGGCTCCGCGCGCATGGCAGCGCGCTGCATTGGGTGGGACGGGAATAGGGCTGCCCCACCCAATCCGTTTGTCCCGAGCGAAGTCGAGGGA
>NZ_JBYSZM010000039.1:0-73960 GCF_058787155.1 Sphingobium sp. FW305-3-2-15-F-TSA7
CGCAACCATGCGCAAACTCATCATCATCGCTAACGCTAAGCTTCGTGATCAGCTCGCCAGCATCTGAGTTGATGACGTAGAGGGAGGGCCTTCAACTCCCCCGACCAGCCACCACCGGCTTCGCACCCGCCTTGCGCGCCTGTCGCAGCACATAGGCCCGGATATTCTCCGATTGTTCCGGCGTCAGGATCTGGCTGAAACCGACCATGCCCTGATCCTGGAGCACGCCGTCGATCACGATCGATTTCCACAGTCCGGCGTCGCGCAGCGCGCCCGATCGGCGCAGGTCGGCGGTATAGAGCACCGACGCGTTGGCGCCGTGGCACACCGCGCAGGTCCGGTCATATTCGGCCATGCCGAGATCGGGATTGCCCGTGGAGGTGAGGCCGGCGACATTGATCGCCGCGGGCGATACGGTCGCGGCCGGGGCCGGTTTCGCGACGCCGCCCAGCTTGAACACCATCAGCCGGCCATTGGCGCGGGCGTGATCGGGAACGATCTTGCCGACCAGCGCGCCGGCGCCGCCGAACCCCGCCATGACCGCGATATATTGTTCGCCTTTCACGCGGTAGCTGATCGGCGGAGCGATGATGCTCATGCCTGCGTCGAACGACCAGAGCTTGCGACCGTCATAGGCGTCATAGGCCGACAGGATGCCGTCCATGTCGCCCTGGAAGACGAGGTCTCCCCCGGTCGCCAAGGTGCCGCCATTGACGAACCAGCGATGCGGGATCGACCAGCGCGCCTTTTGCGCGACCGGATCCCAGGCGAGCAGCTGGCCGGTCGTCGCCTTGCGCACCGCATCCAGCTGATCCTCGGGGAATTCACTCATGGCGATGCCGGCATTCTGGCTGATCGGCCGGTGCTCGAATTTGGCCAGCCGCTCATAGACGCCGGTGGTGAGCTGGACCGGGATATAGACCAGTCCGGTGCGCGGGCTGTACGACATCGCCTGCCACGAATGCGCGCCGAAGGGGCCGGGCTGCAGCATCGCGGGCGATTTCTCGTAATGCGCGCCGGGCGACAGGATCGGCCGGCCGGTCTTCATGTCGATCCCCTTGGACCAGGTCACGGGCACGAAGGGTTTGGCCGAGAGCAGCTTTCCAGTCTTGCGGTCGAGTATGTAGAAATAGCCGTTCTTGGGCGCCTGCATCACCACGTCACGATCCTGGCCGTCGATCTTCAGCCGCGCGGACATGATCTGCTGGGTCGCGGTATAGTCCCACGCGTCCTGCGGCGTCGTCTGGTAATGCCAGGCATATTTGCCGGTATCGGGATCGACCGCGACGATCGACGACAGGAACAGATTGTCGCCCTTGCCGCCCGAACGCACGAAATAGTCGAACGGGCCGCCATTGCCGGTGCCGATATAGAGCAGGTTGGCGTCGGGATCGTAGGTCAGCGCGTCCCAGGCCGTCCCGCCGCCGCCGCTGTTGCGCCATTCGCCATCGCCCCAGGTCGCGGCGGCCTTGTCGCGCAGTGCCTCGTCCGACGCTGCGCCGTCGGGCTGGCCCTTCGGATTGGGGGTCAGGTAGAAGCGCCAGGCGAGCTTGCCGGTCTGCGCGTCATAGGCGGTGACGAAACCGCGCACGCCCATCTCCGCGCCGCTATTGCCGATCACGATCTTGTCCTTCACCGCGCGCGGCGCACCGGTGATGGTGTAGCGCATCTGGGCGGGGGCGCCCTCCAGCGTGTTGACCGACCAGGCAAGCTTGCCGGTCTTCGCGTCGATCGCGACCAGCCGGCCGTCGAGCGTGCCGACCACGACCCGGCCGTTCGACACCGCGACGCCGCGATTGACCGCATCGCAGCACGCGCTGACCAGTGCCTTGCGCGAGGTCTGCGGGTCGTAGCTCCAAAGCTGCTTTCCGGTCGCCGCGTCGAAGGCATAGACCAGGGACCAGGCGGTGCTGACATAGATCACGCCGTCGACCATGATCGGCGTCGCTTCCTGACCCCGGTCGCTGTCGACTTCCTGCGACCAGGCGAGACCGAGCTGGCCGACGGTCGACCGGTTGATCTGATCGGCCGGGCTGAAGCGCTGCTCCTGCTGATCTCGCCCGTAGAAAGGCCATTCGTCAGCCGATGCGCTCTGGCTCGTCGCGCCGCCGCACGCCGCGAGCAGCATCGTCAGCCCGCCCCCGAGGATCGTCAGAAACCGCTTCATCACTCGTCCCCCGCATATGTCAGGCCAGTATCGACGGCTCTTCGTCCAGGATCACGGTCTTGCTTTCGAGATAGGGCATCAGCCCGGCCCGGCCGCCTTCGCGCCCGATTCCCGATCTTTTGAAGCCGCCGAACGCGATGCCGAAATCGCTGCGGAACGCATTGTGCCCGACCGTGCCGGCGCGCAGCCGCCGCGCGACATGCATCGCGCGGTCGCGATCGGCGGTGAAGACCGAACTGTTGAGGCCGAAATCGCTGTCATTGGCGAGCGCGATCGCTTCGTCCTCGTCGCGCGCGGGGATCACGCAGATCACCGGCCCGAAAATCTCCTCGCGCGCGATGCGTGCGTCATTGGGCACGTCGCCGAACAGGGTCGGTTCGACATAATAGCCGCGATTGAGCCCCGCGGGCCGGCCGCCGCCGGTCGCGAGCGTCAGCCCGTCCGACCGGCCACTCTCGATATAGGTCTGAACCCGTTCGAGCTGCCGCTTCATCGACATCGGCCCCATGCCGGTCGACGGATCGAAGGGATCGCCGACATTGACCTGCTTCATCGCCGCAGCGAGCCCGTCGAGCAGCGCGTCGTGACGGCCTTGCGGCACGATGACGCGGCTGAGCGCGGAGCAGAATTGCATGCCGAGCATGCCGACCTGCGGCGCGATCGCTTCGATCACGGTTTCCAGCGGTGAATCGTCGAGCACCACCGCGGCCGATTTGCCGCCCAGTTCCAGCGTGGCGCGTGCCATGCGTCCGCCGCAGATCGACGCGACGCGCTGACCCACAGCGCTGGACCCGGTGAAGCTGATCTTGTCGACACCCTCGTTGCGCACGAGCAGCTCGGATTCGGCGCGGTCCGCCATCACTATGTTGACCACGCCGGGCGGAATGCCGAGCGCCTCGACGATCTCGCCGAGCAGCACCGCTTCGAGCGGCGCCTCGGGCGACATCTTCACCACAGTCGTGCAGCCCGCGAGCAATGCCGGCGCCAGCTTGGATGCGAGCATCAGGATCGGGCCGTTCCAGGGGATGATCGCGCCGACCACGCCGACGGGCTCATGGATCAGCAGCCCGACATTGCCGCCCGCCGTCGGCGTGTGGCGTTCGACGAAGGGGAATTCGGTCGCCATCCGTGCATAGTCGCGGAAGATGCCGGATGCGGCGGCGACCATATGGCCGCCATAGCCGATCAATCCGCCGACCTCCGACGTCCAGATGCGCGCGAACAGTGCGCTATTCTCGTCGAGCGCATCGGCGATGCGCGAAAGGTAAGCACCGCGCTCCTGATGCGGCAGCCACGGCCATGGCCCGTGGTCGAAGGCGTGACGTGCGGCGGCGACGGCGTCGTCGATATCCTGCGCTCCGGCGAAGGGAACGCTGGCGAACACCGTCTCATTGGACGGCGTGACGATGTCGAAAGTCGGGCGATCGCCCGGCTCGATCCACTCTCCGCCGATCAGGAAACGGCCGCGCCTGACTCGTGCCAGCGTGTCTTCATCCCCGGTCATCGCATCTCCTGTCACGCGCTCATCGATCGAGTGCTTGGTGTTCATCCTAACGACGTTTTATATCTGCAGCAAGCGGATCGATCGGCACGCCGGAGCCCGTTCTTTCCTTCGCATATGCGGAAAAACCCGGCTTGATGACGGATGCGGCACGAATATTGGGTCGCGGGGCCATCAAAACTGAGCCGTTGCAATTCCCCTATCGAATCGATATTAGACTAACATTGTCTGTTTCTTTGGCGCCATCCGGTGCCGGGGCGGGTGGTGCAGAGGGCCGGCCACAAAGAAGGGCCCCTGTTTTGGAGAGGGGAATTCGCATGAAGACTCGTGCCATATTGCGGGCGGGTGTCGCGCTTGCCGCATGCCTTGCGGTGCCGGGCTATGCCCTGGCGGCCGGCCAGACTGCTCCGGGGCAGGCGGCTGACGATCAGGCCGCCGAGAACCAGGGCTTGGTCGATATCGTCGTCACCGCACAGCGCCAGTCCCAGTCGCTCCAGCGTGTTCCGATCGCGGTCAGTGCGGTCACTGCCGACGATCTCCAGTCCAGGCAGATCACCGATACGCTGTCGCTCGAAGCGGCGGTGCCGAACCTGACGCTCACCGAAAACGGCGTCTCGGTGACGCCCTTCCTGCGCGGCGTCGGATCCAACCAGTCCAATCCCAATGACGAGGCCTCGGTCGCGACCTATGTCGACGGCGTCTATATCCCGTCGGTCACCGGCAACATCTTCAAATTCAACAATGTCGAGCGGATCGAGGTGCTCAAGGGGCCGCAAGGCACATTGTTCGGCCGCAACGCGACCGGCGGCGTCATCCAGATCGTGACGCGCGATCCCGCGCACGAGCCGATCCTCGATGCGAGCATCGGCTATGGCAAGTTCAACACGATCGAGGCGCGCGCCTATGGTTCGGTAGGGCTCGGCCAGGACGCGGCGATCGATCTCGCCGTCAGCTTCGACAAGAATAGCGACGGCTATGGCCGGGACATTTTCCGAAAGACGGATATCTTCCTGCGCGACCAGTTCGCGGTCCGCTCGAAACTGCTCTGGACCCCGGGCGACACCACCGAGATCCGGCTGACCGCCGATTATAGCCGCCTGAAATCGACGGGCACCGACTATCAGCTGGCACAGGGCGTGATCGGCGCCGACGGCGTCACCAGCTATCCGGGCAAGCGCCGGACCAGCACCGATTTCGCCAATAAGGGCGACAATGAAGTCTATGGCGCGTCATTGCGGCTCGACCAGGATCTGGGTTTCGCGCGCTTCGCCAGCATCTCCGGCTATCGCCATGTGACGGGCGATTTCCATCTCGACCAGGATGCGACGCCGACGCCGATCGTCAAGGCGTTCATCAACCAGTTCGCCGAGAGCTTCTCGCAGGAGCTCCAACTGCTCGCGCCGACGGACTCGAAGATCGACTGGCTGGCCGGCGGCTATTTCTTCAAGGCGAAATACGCTTACACGCCGCTGCGTCTCCAGGGGGCGGCCGCGGCGCCCTTCACGTCGCTCGACCTCTACGGATCGCAGAAGACCGAATCCTATTCGGCCTATGGCCAGGCGACCTTTCCGCTGCTGACCAATACCAAGCTGACGCTGGGCCTGCGCTATACGACCGAGCAGCAGGACACCAAGGGCAGCATCGTCGGCGACGGCATAACGATCCTGCCCGATCTGCCGCAGGACCAGAGTTTCAAGAAACTGACATGGCGCGCGGCGATCGATCATCAGTTCAACGACGATATCCTCGGCTATCTCTCCTATAATCGCGGCATCAAGAGCGGCGGTTTCAACATGATCAATGCCGGTACGCCGGGCTATCGCCCCGAAATCCTCGATGCCTATGAAGTCGGCCTCAAGATGCAGCTCGCGGATCGCACCGTGCGCCTCAACATGGCGGCGTTCATCTACGATTATAAGGACATTCAGGTCTTCAACATCACCGGCGGCGGCGCCGTGCTGACGACCAACGCCGCCGCGGCGCGCGTTCATGGCTTCGATGCCGACCTGACGATCAAGGCGTCGAGCAATCTCACCCTCTCGGCCGGGTTCGGCTGGCTCGACGGCAAATATACCGATTTCCCCAACGCCACCTACACACCGCCTTCGCCGCTGCTCGGCGGTCAGAGCGTCGTCGATGCCACCGGCAACGACCTGATCTATGCGCCCAAGACCAGCGGCAATGTGTCGTTCAACTATCGCATCCCGTCGAGCATGGGCGAGTTCAACCTGAACGGCACCGCCGCCTATCGTGGCAAGGTGTTCGTGTCCGCCGCCAACCGGCTCGCCATTCCATCCTATGTCGTGGTCAACGCCACGCTCGGCTGGCGGTCCACCGACGATCGCTTCGGCGTGCAGCTCTGGGCGCGCAACCTGCTCGACAAGGATTATTATCTCAACCGGACCGAGCAGGCGCTGGGCGACATCCAGTTTCTCGCGCCGCCACGCTCGTTCGGCGTCACGCTCAGCTTCAAGACGCGATAGGTCGCTTATGGTCAGGATCAACTATGTCGATCGGGACGGCACCGCCACGACGGTCGAGGCCATCGAGGGCGCCAATCTGATGGATGCCGCCGTGCGCAACGGCGTCTCCACCATCGAGGGCGAATGCGGTGGCGCGCTGGCCTGCGCCACCTGCCATGTCTACATTCCGGACGAATGGCGGGCGCTGACCGGTGAGGCGTCGGAGGACGAGCGCGAGATGCTCGAATTCGGCGTCGATGTCGACGATCGCAGTCGCCTGGCGTGTCAGATCGCGGTGACGCCGGCGATGGAGGGCATGACCGTGCTCACGCCGCGCAGCCAGCGGTGAGGACGGAGTGGAGAGTGAAATGACCGATCCGGACTATACCCAGACCAATTTCAGCCATCACGATCCGGAGATCATGCAGGATCCCTATGCCGTGTTCGGTGCGGTGCGCGGCGGCAAATGTCCGCTCGGTCATTCGGACGAACTGGGCGGCTTCTATTTCCCGACCAGCTATGACGGGGTGAAGCGCGTCTTCGCGGACTATCGCACCTTCTCGTCGGCGGAAGGGGCTGGCCTGCCCGATCAGCTCGTCCGGCTGCTGCCCGTCGATCTCGATCCGCCCAGCCACACGCGCTGGCGCCGGGTGCTCAACCGCTTCTTCACCCAGGAAGCCGCCGATGCCGACCGGCCGCGCATCCAGGCGCTGGCCGACGAACTGATCGACGCTTTCGCTGCGCGGGGCACCGCCGATCTCGTCAACGAGCTCACCCGGCCGTTCCTCGCCATGACGACATTGCCCGTGCTCGGCGTGCCGGGCACCGACCGGCTGATGCTGTCGGAAAAATTGCTGTGGATGGTCCATAACCGGCTGATCGATCATGACGGCTGGGTGCAGCGTTATGGCGAGATCGCCGACTATCTGACCGCGCTCGTCGCCGAACGGCGAACCGCGCCGCGCCGCGACGACCTGCTGCAATGCCTGATCGAGGAGGAATTCGACGGGCGGATGCTGACCGACACCGAAGGCTATCAAGTGCTGATCCTGGCCTTGTTCGGTGCACTGGATTCGACCAGCTCGGCGATGAGCGGGGCGCTCTATCATCTCGGCCAGCACCCCGATGACAAGCAGCGGCTGCTGGCGGGTGAGGTGCCCTGGGAGGGCGCGATCGAGGAATTCCTGCGCTTCACCACACCGATCCAGGCGCTGCGCCGGACGGTCACCAGGGAAACCGAGCTGGACGGCGGCGCGCTGAAACCCGGCGATTTCGTGCTGGCGCTGAACGGCGCCGCCAATCGCGACCCGGACAAGTTCGAGGAGCCCGATCGCTGCATCATCTCGCGCGACGCGCGCGATCACATGTCGTTCGGCACCGGTGCACATGTCTGTATCGGCCGCCATTATGCGCGTGTGATGATCGAGATCTGCCTGAAGACGGTGCTGCGCCGCATCGGCGACTACGCAATAGAGAAGGGCTTCGAACCGTCCTACACGTCGAGCGAGGCGCGGGCGTTGAAGACCTTGCCGGTGGTGTTTGCGCCCCGGCCGGTGTGACGCCGCCCCATCGTCATTGCGCTCACTTGCTGAGCGCGAACGGAACGGCACGGCCGAATTGCGAGGGCAGGCCGGAAAAATGGTCTTCCTCCGGGAACAGGTCGAAACGGACCTTCAGCCCCTTGTCGCCCAGTATCCTCGCCATATCGCGGGCATTTTCGACCATGTGATATTCCTGGCCCCGCCGGCGCGCCATGATCGCCTGGACGCTGCCGCCGCCGAACGCCTTGGGATCGGCGGCAAGCCGGCTCCGCACCTCGGCTTCCATCTCCGCCTGATAGCTGGCGGACATATATTCCTCGGCCTCGCCGACGCCGATATAGACGCGCGCCGCGCGCTGCGCCGGGCCGGGGGACAGCGCCAGCGCCTCCTTGATCAAGGCGGCGTCGTGCCACCAGATCGACGGGCTCAGCGCCAGATAGGTCTGGAACCAGTCGGGATGGTTCATCAGCGTGCGCAGCGTGAAAAGGCCGCCCAGCGAATGGCCGGCCAGCGTCTGGCGCGTGCGGTCGATCGGGAAGCGTTTCTCGATATCGGGCTTCACCCGCTCCTGCACGAAGCGGATCATCGCTTCATAGCCGCCGCTGTTCGCTGGCACGACCTTGGTGGTGGGGCGCGGCCGATCGGTCGGGGTGGTCAGGTCGTGCGGGCGGCGCTTCATGTCGAAGACGCCCTCGATCGGATAGCCGATGCCGACGACCACCGTCGGCTCCACCTTGCTGCGCCCACCGAAATCCAGGTTGGTGCGGATCACCTCCGACACCATTGGCGTCCAGGCATTGCCGTCCATCACATAGATCACCGGATAGCCCGCCTTGGGCGCCGGCCCGGCGGGCGGCGCGACGATGATCCGGTAGGACAGCCCCTCGGCGGAGGTCATGTCGTGCGATGCCAGCTTCAGAAAGGGTTCGTCGGCATGTCCCGCCGTTGCCGTGGCCAGGCTCGCCAAGAGGCACAGCGCGATAAGTCCGATGCGTTTCATTCCAGAGCCTGCCTGATTTCGTGGAGTCCCGGCAGGATCGACAATCGAAGCGGCTAAAGCCGTAATGTCCTGGGTCGTGGCTTCACAGCGGTCAGCCGGCTGGCGCTCCACTAGCCGACATTACAAGCGGTGGTTATGTTCGCCGGAACCTTAGCCGGGCCGGTGGATCAGACTCGGCGAGGTGATCAGCCGGGGCCTAGGGATAGGCAGAAGAGCATCCACCGCTCCCCCGGCACCAGCACCTGCCAACGCCCCGGTTGCGGTGGTTCGTCAGGCGATTCCCGCCCCCTTGTCGTAGAGGTACAGCGTCACCGGCGAGCGCTGTTCGCTGGCCCATGCCACTGCCTCCCGAAGCGAGATGCTCTCTCGCTGATCATAGGTCAAATCATCATCGGAGGGCGGCTGCTGATCCGCATCCGTGCAGGCATTGTCGTGCGACGTCGCTTCAATGATCGCATTCACTTCACGCCAGCGATACGGTTTCGTTCGTCTGTCGATGATATTGTAAATCATCCAGGAAGTTTAGCGGAAGCGCGAAGTGGCGCAACGGCAGCTTCCCAGCCACTTCCGTTTATAAGCCCACGACCTAACTCGAAATCCTGATCACCGCCGCATCCCCCTCCACCTTCAGGCCATAGGCGTCGCGCAGGAGTGCCACGAAATCATCCATGCCCGACGCACGGAACGTGCCGCCGATCCGGATATCCGCCGCCTCGGGATCCGCGATCTCGATCCGCTTCCGATTGTAGCGGTTGAACTCGGTGGCGGCTTCAGCGAGCGTCGACTGGTCGAAGGTCAGCATGCCGTTGCGCCAGGCGAGCGCGCTTTCCACGCGTTCCTCCGATCGGGCGGCAAGCAGGGTCGATGGGCCGCGCGCGATCGCGATGTCGCCGGCGGTGATGATCGCGGCGGGCACCGTCTGCGCGCTCGCATCGTCCACGCGCACCCGCCCTTCCAGAACCGAGACGGTCACCTTCTCGCCGTCGCGCCGCACCGAGAATTTGGTGCCGAGCACCGTCACCGTGCGGCTGCCGGCATGGACGATGAAGGGCTGCCCCTCGCGATGGGCGACCTCGAAATAGGCCTCGCCCTTGTCGAGCCAGACCTCGCGGTTCTCCCCGGTCATCGCGGTGCGCACCAGCGTCGCCGTGTTCATCTCGATCCGGCTGCCATCGGACAGGGGCACGATCCGGTGCCCGCCGACCGGGGTGGTGAAGCGCGCATCCGCGATCGCCTGCGGCTTTTCCGGCCCAAAGCCGTAGATCGCGGCGCCGGCGCCGACCACCGCCAGCAGCGATGCGGCGATCGCGGTCCACCAGATGCGCCGGGGCCTCTCCCGCCGGGTTTCGAGGGGCTCGACCGTGCCGCCGCCCAGCGCGCGCAATTTGTCCGCCCTGCGCCAATGATGTTCGAGCCGCCAATAGGCCGCCTTGTGCGCCATCGACGCGTCGAGCCAGGCATCGAGCGCGGCCTGCTCAGCCTCGGACCAGTCGGCCTCTTCCCGGCGCATCAGCCACTGTGCGGCGCGATCCTCGATTTCGGCGGCGGGGCTCATGGTTCACCCCGCGTCTTGCGGGCGCGCTGGCGATTCTGCCAGACGATCTTGCCCGTGCCCCCGGCCATGAAATCGACGAGCGCGCGCATCCCCATCACCAATTGACGTTCCACCGCATCCTTGCCCACGCCCAGCCGCTCCGCCGCCTCGCGCGTGCTCAGCCCTTCCAGCTTGCGCAGGCGCACCACTTCCTGGCAGCGCGGCGAGAGGCGGGCCAGCCCCTCCTGCGCGCGGCGCAGTTCGTCGCGCGCCGTCAGGTGGCGGTCGGCGGCCAGCATATCGACGTCGCGATCGACGCTTTCGAGATCGGCGACCAGATCGAAGGAAACGATGCGCGCGCGCTTGGCGGAATTGATCAGATGGTTGCGCGCCAATGTGTAGACGAAGGACGGCGCATTGGCCGGCAGGCCGTTGCTCGCGCTGCTGAGCACGCGTTCGTAGATTTCCTGCCTGATGTCGATCACGTCGTCCGCCACTCTCCAGTTGCGACGGATAAAGGCCGTCAACGCCCGTTCGAGAGGGAGCACCTCCCGGCAGAACCAGGCGTTGAGGGTCTCGTTGTCGATCATCCGCCGGCCGGGTTCCTCCAAACGCTTGGTCGCGATGTATGTGCTAAGACAATCGTGCGCCGAATAGCCGTAATGTCCAATTCGGACGCACCGCAACCGGCAGGGACATTACGGCTTTGTGACGACCGATTGTCTTGTCTCCCCGATGGACCATGGGAATGTGGCCGGCGAACGGGGGGTGATGATGATCAAGAGCTTGGCAGCGGCATTGGCGTGTGGGGTTTGCATCGTCGCGATCGCTTCGCCCGCGCAGGCGCAGACTCGCGAGTATCGTATCCCTGCAGGTGGTCTGAAATCCGCGCTCGACGCCTATGCCCGCCAGTCGGGTCTGCAGGTCATCTATAAGGTCGATGAGGTCCGGCGTGCCCAGTCGGCAGGCGCAAGAGGCACTATTTCGGCGGAGGCGGCGCTTGCCTCGATCCTGACAGGCACGGGTTTCCGGGCGCAGCGGCAAAGTTCAGGCGCGATCGCGATCGTCCAGGGAGCTCCCATCGCGGCTTCGACGGTTTCGCCATCCGTGGAAACCGATAGCGAAAAGGCCGATATCGTCGTCACCGGATCGCGTATCGCCCGCGCGGGTTTCGACGCGCCGACGCCGACGACGGTGATCAACCAGGCTGATCTGCGGCTGGGCAATCCGGTGAGCGTCGGCCAGGCGCTCAACGAGCTGCCGCAGTTCCGCGCGACGATCTCGCCCTCCACCACCGGCGCCAACGCCTCTAGCGGCCGGGCGGCTGCCGATCTGCGCGGGCTGGACGATGTCCGCACGCTCACCCTGCTCAACGGCCATCGTTTCGTGGGCAGTGACGATCTCAACAGCATTCCGCAAAGCCTGATCAAGCGTGTCGAGGTGGTCACCGGCGGCGCCTCCGCCGCCTGGGGCTCCGGCGCGGTCGCGGGCGTCGTCAACGTCATCCTCGACGACAGGCTGGAGGGCATCTCGATCGGCGCCCGAACGGGCATATCCTCTCGCGGGGATGGCGCGCGCTATGGCGCCGAGATCAGCTGGGGGACCCGTTTCGCTGGGGGACGCGGTCATTTCATGGCTGCGGGCGAATATCTCCACGATGCCGGCATCTTCGGGCGCAACGACGGATCGCGCCCCAATCTCGACGCGAACAGCTTCACCCTCCCCAATGGGCAATTGCTGCTGGCGCGCGACGTCAATTTCGTTGACGCGACGCCCGGCGGCATCATCCGCAGCGGCGCCCTTGCGGGCATGACCTTCAATCCCGACGGCAGCCTGAGCCCCTTTGTTGCCGGCAGCCAGAGCAACAGCACCACGACGATCGGCGGCAATGGCCGTAGCGCCAGCGATTATTATCCGGTCAGCGCGCCCTATGAGCGCCTCAACCTGTTCGCGCGGACCAGTTTCGAACTGAGCGACGCCGCGAAACTCTGGGTCGATGCCAGCTGGACGCGGATCTGGACCGATGGCTACCAGATGTTTCCCGAGGCCTTTCGCGCCAGCGCCACCAGCGGTGGTTTCGCGATCTCGCGCGACAATCCCTTCCTCTCTCCTGCGCTCCGCGCGCAGCTCGCTTCCGGACCGGCGACCTTCCGGTTCGGCCGCATATTCGACGATATCGGCCCGGCGGGTGGCGTCAGCTACCGCTATCAGCGCGACGCGGTCGAAGGTGCGATCGGCATAGAGGGGGCGCTGGGCGGCGGCTGGAAATACAGCGCCTCCTATGATCATGGCGAATTGCGCAACGAGCAATATACCTACAACCAGCGCAATCTCCTCACCTTCAACAATGCGCTGGATGCCGTCCGCAATCCGGCGACCAATCAGATCGTCTGCCGGGTCGCGCTCACCGATCCCAACACGCCCTGCCGCCCGCTGAACCTGTTCGGCCGGGGCAATGCCTCGCCCGAAGCCATCGCCTATGCCTCTGGCGGCAGCACAGTGATCCAGACCACCAAGCTTGACGCGGCAAGTGCGGCGCTGCGCGGCGATCCATTCTCCACCTGGGCCGGGCCGGTCTCGATCGCGCTGGGCGTGGACTGGCGGCGCGAGGAGATGAAGACCGATTACCGCGATCCGCTGACCAATGCGGGCGCGTTCCTCTATTCGATCGGCGCGCTCAACGGCAGCTTCACTGTCAAGGAAGCGTTCGGAGAGGTCGTCCTGCCGCTGCTGAAGGTGGAGGGTGCCGCGCTCGAGCTCAACGGCGCGGCGCGCTATAGCGACTACAGCACCAGCGGCGGCATCTGGACGTGGAAGGCGGGCGGCACCTTGCGCCTGTTCGACGATCTGCTGCTGCGCACCGTCTATTCGCGCGACATCCGCTCGCCGAGCATTTCCGAACTCTATACCGGGGTCAGCACCAGCACCGGGACGATCGCCGATCCGTTCAGGAA
Source organism: Sphingobium sp. FW305-3-2-15-F-TSA7 (assembly GCF_058787155.1). Classification (NCBI taxonomy): domain Bacteria; kingdom Pseudomonadati; phylum Pseudomonadota; class Alphaproteobacteria; order Sphingomonadales; family Sphingobiaceae; genus Sphingobium; species Sphingobium sp. FW305-3-2-15-F-TSA7. The sequence continues at coordinate 13,160 of NZ_JBYSZM010000039.1, forward strand.
CAATGTCTCGGTCTCCTATATCCGCTATACCGGCGGCAATCCCGATCTGAAGCCCGAAACCGCCAATACGCTGACGATCGGCGGATCCTATTCGCCGTCCTTCGCGCCCGGTTTCCGGATCTCGGTCGACTATTACAGGATCGACATCGCCGATGTGATCGGTACGATCGGCGCGCAGGATCTGCTGACGCAATGTTTCAACGGCAATACGGCGCTGTGCACGCTGATCGCGCGCGACGCGGCGGGAAACATCACGACATTCTACAGCACACGGCAGAATCTGGCGGCGTACAAGACGCGCGGGCTGGATCTGGAAGCATCCTATGTCCTGCCGCTCGAACGGCTGGGTGGCGCCAGCGATGCCAGCATCCGCATCCGCGCGCTGGCGACGCATGTCTTCAAGCTGCAGATCGACGACGGCGTCAATGTCTATGACCGGGCGGGGGATGTCGGCGACAGCGTGGGTTTCACCACGCCGAAATGGAAAGCCTCGGCCAGCATCGGTTATGAAGACAGCCATGTCGGCGCCGATCTGCGGTTGCGCTATGTCGATGGCGGCCTGTTCAACAGCCTGTTGAATATCGCGAACAACAGGATCGCCAGCCGCACCTATGTCGATCTCGGCCTTCGTGCCACGGTCGACCAGTTCACGATCTTCGCCAACGTCAACAATCTGTTCGACAGGGCGCCCGCGCTCGCCAGCTACAGGAGCAACAATTACGATCCGATCGGGCGCTATTTCTCCGGCGGTGTGAAGCTGAAATTCTGATGGAGCGCCTTTCCGCTTCCATAGCCGATCATCCAATGCATATCGGGAGGAAATCGATGCCCGCCAAATCGACGCGCGCGCTTGTCGTCGCCGCATTGTTCGCCTCGCAAGCGGTTCCCGCCGTCGCAGCCAGTCAGGCCGACACCGTCTTCCTGGAGGATATGACGACGAAGGAGGTGCGGGCGAAGCTCGATACGGGCTGCCCCGTCGGCATCATCTTCAGCGCGGGCGGCGAGCAGACCGGGCCGCATGTCGTGCTGGGCAAGCATCTCTTCCGCGCCCGGGTCTATGGTGAAGCGATAGCGCGCAACCTGGGCGACGCGATCGTCGCGCCCGTCCAGCCCTTCGCACCCAATCGCAGTCTCAAGGACGATGTCCATGCCGCATTTGCGGGCAGCATCGGCATCTCGGCGCAGACCTTCACCGCGCTCAACGAAGAGATTGCGCGCAGCCTGATCGATGGCGGTTTCAAGCGCGTTGCCCTGCTCGGCGATCACGGCAACGGGCAAAAGGAGCTGCGCGCGCTCGCCGTGAAACTCGATGCCGAATATGCGGGCCGGGGCGTACGCGTGTTCTTCGTCGGTGACGGCTATGATCGCGCACGCAGGCAGATCGAGGCGGAGAGCATGGCGGCCGGCATTCCCGCGGGCGGCCATGGCGGACTATGGGACACGGCCGAGACGCTGGCGGCCAAGCCCGGATCGGTACGGATGAAGCTGTTGCGCGCCGGGGACATTACCAATGGCGGCAACGGCAAGATGAATGCCGAGGGCTTTTCCGGCGATCCGCGCAAGACGACGCGGGCACTTGGCAAACATTATGCCGCAATCCGCATCCGTTATGCGACCGATGAGTTGCGCGAGTATCTGAAGGATGCGGGTGCCTGTCGTTGACAGCCGCCCGCGTAAAATCAGGAAGCGGGGCGACGGTCTCGGAAAACCGACCGAGACCATCGCCCTTCGTTCGGGTCAGAAGTTCAGCTTCACACCGGCGGAGTAATAACGCCCCATCACGTCATAGTTCGGGTTCACATATTGCGCCTTGGGCGGATCGCGATCGAACACGTTGTTCACATTCATGAAGAAGGTATATTTGTCTGTGACTTTGAACCGTGCACCGAGATCGACATAGGCGCGCGCCGCAACGTCTCCGCCAATAATCTCGGGGCGGGTATAAACGCCGCCGCCAACATAGCGGAAACGTCCATCAATACCGATCGTATCGTCCTCATAGCCAACCATGCCGGTGACGCGCCATTTCGGTGTCGAGAACGACGTGTCGCCGCCGACCACGCCGGCGATTTCCTGACCGGCCAGGTTCAGCGAGAACACATGGGTGGCCAGCAAACGCAGGTTGAGCGCACCCTTGCCCAGCGAGGTACGATAGGCGAGTTCCATGTCCAGACCATCGGTCTTGTACTGCGCCAGGTTCGTGAAGGTGCGGTTGAGCGTCGCGATGAAGCCGTCCGGACCGCGCGTCAGTACGCCGCCGCACAGATCGTCGTTCGGCAATTCTGCCTTGCAACGGTCCACGACCTGTTGGTTCGTCGGCGTGATAATCACGCCCTTGATGTCGATTTTGTAATAGTCGACCGAGAAGCGAAGGCCGGGCGCGAAGCGGGGCGAATAGGAGCCACCCAGGGTCAGCGTGTTCGAGGTTTCCGGATTGAGGTTTGGATTGCCTCCGGTGAAGCTCGTCACCGCCGCGACTTGTTCGCCTGGCTGGCCTTTTCGATATGGATCAGTGACCGGCGCGATGTTTGTCGCGCGTCCGGTGAAGAGTTCGGCGATACTGGGCGAACGGATGTCGCGCGAATAGACCGCACGCAACAGGATGTCATCGACCAGACGCAGTGTCGCGCCGCCCTTCCAGGTCCAAATGCCGCCGCTGTTGCTGTAGTCCGAATAGCGCGCCGCACCGTTTAGCTCGAGCTTGGCCACACCCTCGGCATTGAGCAGCGGAAGATTGATTTCGCCGAAGAACTCCTTGACGTTGAAGCCGCCATTCGTCGGCGCGAAGCTCAGCGGAACCAGCGCCCGCGCAAGCGAGAGCGGATCGACACGGTTGGTGACGAACTTCTCCCAGCGGAAATCGCCGCCGACCGCGACGTCGATCGGCCCCGCCCAGAGCGAGAAGGGCTGACCGCTGACACTGAAGCCGGCGGTATCGAGCTTTGTCGTCGAGATGGATCCACCGTCGGCGAACGAATAGGCGCGCGCGGCATCGGTGATGTTACCGTTGCCCAGAATGTTGATCGGTACGCAGGCCGGATCATTGTTGGTGGTGCTCGCATCGGCGTTCACCCGGCAGGTCGGCACACCGTTCACCAAGACCGAATCGACCGCCCTGTTGAAGTTGGCGGTGATCCGTTGGTTGCCCAGCGTCTGGTTGTTCCGCAGTTCGCCGTGGTTGTAATAGACGTCGTATTTCCAGCTGCCACCGAACGAGCCTTCCAGGCCGGCCGCAGCCTCGATGTTGCGGCGGGTGTAGCTGTAGTTGAGGATCTTGTCCGGGCCGTTATCGTCAAGGATGCGGCCCAGCAGGAACGGACCGGCGATGCCGGCTGCGGCAAGCTGGTTCTTGGCCGTCTGGGTCAGGAAGGCATTGTCCGGCATGATCACCGCGACGGGCGTGTCCGGGAAGAAGCCGAAATCGGCCTTCATCTGGTTGAAGCTGGCATGCGCCCAGACCTTCAGCGCAGGGCTGAATTCATAGCTGCCGCGCACGAAACCGTTGATCCGCTCGTAAGGCGCGCTGACCGAGAGATAGTCATAGACGTGCTGGCCTTTGCCGCCGCTGGTCAGCTGACCGAAACTCTCGCTGCCCAGCGGCAGTGGACCGATCGACCCGTCCGGATTGAACACCAGGTTATAGGGCGCGGCAACCAGATTCAGGATCGAGCCGCCGCGATTGAGAATGGTGAAATTCAGATCATCGACCAGGACCCGCTCGTTGTTGGAGCGCTGGAACACGCCAGCCGCCAACGCCGGCCGCGATGCGCGGTCGAACGCACCCCTGTCCTTCTGATATTCGCCGGAGACCATGAAATGGCCGCGCCCGTCCGCGAAATCGGTGCCCCAGGCCAGGTCCCCACCATAGCGGAGGCCGTCGCCGCGCGACGAGATGCCGGTGTTGAAGCCGGCCTTCAAGCCGGTCAGATCGTCATCGAGGATGATGTTGACGACACCTGCGACCGCGCCCGAACCCCAGGCGGCAGAGGCGCCGCCGGTGACGATGTCGACGCGCTTGACGATGTTCTGAGGAATGACGTTGAGATCGTTGCTGCCGGTGAAACGTATCCCGTTGAGCAGTGTCAGCGTGCGTACCGGCAACAGGCCGCGCAAATCGGCCGTGGAGGCGCCCGAATTGGTGTTGCCGGTCGTCGTCGCCGGCGTTTGGGTCGGGCGGAACTGCGGAATGTCGTTCAGTGCCTGCGCGATGCTCGGCCGGTCGCCCAGGCGAAGTTCCGCCTCACCGATGATGGTGGTCGGCGTCGGCAGATCGAAGCCGCCGCGCTGAATGCGTGAGCCGGTGACGATGATGTCGCTGCCGGTTCCCGCCCGCGCACCCGTCTCCGTGTCCTGTGCCATCGCCGGCATGGAGCCGACCAGTGCACACAGCGCCGCGCCGACATACAAAAATGTCTGATTGTATTTCATGATTTCCTGCCCCTTCCTTGGTTTCGGGTGCAGACCATTCGATCCGGGCGTCCCTAGTCCCGGATCGTTGGCCCGATTCTCTTTTGCTACCCGAAGGGGATTTGATCTTGCCTTGGGTGAGAATGCAATCCCAAATGAGACATTTTTGTCATTTTAGAGAATGAACTGTGTCATTTCTCCTTCTGTGCTGAATCCGCAGCATTTTCCGGTGTACCGGACGGCTTGCGACATAAGGCAGGGCAGCGAAAGATAAATTCTGTTGCCCATCTGCCACATGAAATTCGACACGATCATAGGGACCGCCATCGCGCGTGGGTCACCCGCTCGCAGAGTTTCGGCCCGATCCGCTTCCAATAGCCCCCGGGCGCTCGATCGCCGGCATGGCGTCAGTCTTGCGCGAACCGCTCTCCACATGGCGTGGTCAGCCGCTCAACCGACCCACCGTCACGACAATTTTCGGGGCCGGGAGGCCTTGATCCCGAGGGCGCCGAAACGCGAGCCCGTCGACGATCGTTCGGCGCCGACCGCGGCGTCCTCGGCAAGCTCGTCGATGATCGGGCAGTCGGGCCGGTTGTCGCCATGGCAGTTTTCCGCGAGCTGGATGAGCGTGCGCCGCATCTCGTTGAGCTGGCGCGCCTTGCGATCCAGCTCTGCCGCATGCTCCAGCGCGATGCGTTTGACATCGGCACTCGCGCGCCCGCGATCGCGCCACAATGCTAGAAGATCGGCCATTTGCTCGACCGAAAAGCCGAGCGTTCGCGCGCGTGCGACGAAGCGGAGCGCATGGACGTCCTTCTCCGAATAGTCGCGATAGCCCGAATCGGTGCGCAGTGCCGCCGGGATCAGCCCGATCGATTCATAATAGCGGATCATCTTCGTCGAGACGCCCGATGCCGCCGCGGCCATGCCGATGTTCATGCCTTGCTCCTGCCGCCGCTCGATCCGGGCTGTACTGGAACGCGAAACGCCCGCAGGCGCAAGGCGTTGCCGAGCACGAACACACTCGACAATGCCATGGCGCCCGCCGCGAACATCGGCGACAGCAGCGTCCCGCTCAGCGGATACAGCACACCCGCAGCGACCGGAATCAGGCTGACATTATAGGCGAATGCCCAGAACAGATTCTGCCGGATGTTGCGGATCGTGGCCTTGCTGATCGCGATCGCGGTGGCGACGCCGCGCAGGTCGCCCGACATCAGCACGACGTCCGCGCTTTCGATCGCCACATCGGTTCCCGTGCCGATCGCAAGCCCGACATCGGCCTCGGCCAGCGCCGGCGCGTCGTTGATGCCGTCGCCGACAAAGGCGATGCTGCGCCCATCCGCGCGCAGGCGCTGGAGCGCATCGACCTTGCCCTCGGGCAGCACCTCGGCCACCACGCGGTCGATACCGAGCCGGTTCGCGATCGCCTGCGCCGTGCGCTGATTGTCGCCGGTGATCATCACGACCTCCAGGTCCTGCGCGTGCAGCGCGGCGATTGCCTCCGGCGTCGTGTCCTTGACCGCGTCGGCGACTGCGATGATCGCCGCGAGTGCGCCGTCGATCGCGGCGTAAAGTGGTGTCTTGCCTTCGTCGCCAAGGCGCTTTGCCTCAAGGGCGAAGGGGGTGACATCGATGTTCCGCTGCGTCATCAAACGGTCTGCGCCGACGAGCACGCTCTGTCCGTCGACGCGGGCTTCGGCGCCGAAGCCCGGCAGTGCCATGAAATCGGAGGCTTGCACCGGCTTCAGGTCCGCCTTGCGCGCCGCCGCGACGATCGCGTCTGCGATTGGGTGTTCGGAGAAAGCTTCGACGGCCGCGACGGCGGCGAGCACCGCGTCGCGCGTGAAACCCGGCGCGGTGACGAGATCGGTCAGTTCGGGGCGGCCATTGGTGAGCGTTCCGGTCTTGTCGAGCGCGATCACCTGGGCATCCCGCAATGTCTGGAGCGCTTCGCCCTTGCGGAACAGCACGCCCAGTTCGGCGGCGCGGCCGGTGCCGACCATGATCGATGTCGGCGTGGCGAGGCCCATCGCACAGGGGCAGGCGACGATCAGCACGGCGACCGCGTTGACCAGCGCCAGCCCGAGCGCGGGTTCCGGCCCGAAAATCAGCCAGACCAGGAAGGTCGCGAGTGCGGCCAGGATCACTGCGGGCACGAACCATGCGGTGACCTTGTCGACCAGCGCCTGGATCGGCAGTTTCGACGCCTGTGCCCGTTCGACCATCCGCACGATCTGCGCGAGAATCGTGTCGGCGCCGACACGCGTTGCCGAAACCGTCAGCGCGCCGTTCCCGTTGATCGTCCCGCCCACCACCTGTGCGCCGGGCGCCTTTTCGACGGGAACGGATTCGCCGGTCACCATCGATTCGTCGACGAAGGAAGTGCCCTCGATCACGTCGCCATCGACGGGTATCTTTTCACCGGGGCGCACCAGCACGCGATCCCCGACGATGACGGCATCGATCGGAAGCTCGATCGTCTCGCCGTTGCGGATCACGCGCGCGACCTTGGCGCCGAGCTGGACCAGCCGCCGGATGGCATCGCTGGTGCGCCCCTTTGCCCGCGCTTCGAGAAGGCGGCCGAGCAGGATGAGCGTGACGATCACCGCGGCGGCCTCATAATAGACGTTCGCGGTGCCGTCGGGCAGGATTTCGGGGATGAAAGTGGCGACCACCGAATAGCCCCAGGCCGCGGCGGTGCCGAGCACGACGAGCGCGTTCATGTCGGGCGCGGCGCGGAACAGCGCGGGTACGCCCTTACGGTAGAAGCGCAGTCCGGGGCCGAACAGCACCAAAGTGGTGAGAAGGAACTGGATACGCCAGCTCATGTCCATGCCGATGCTTTCCATCACCAGCAGGTGCAGCGGCGGATAGAGATGCGAACCCATTTCGATCACGAAGACCGGAAGAGTCAGCAAGGCCGCGATCAGAAAGGCACGCCACAGGCTCCGGATTTCGCCGTCGCGTCTTTCGGCGTCGCGATCCGCGTCGTTGCTCCGTTCGATGCCGCGCGCGTCGTAGCCCGCCTGGCGGACGGCGGCCTCCAGATCGCTTACCGCCGTGCCGCCGACATAATGGACCACGGCCCTGCCCGTTGCGAAATTGGCCGAGGCGTCGCGCACGCCTGGCACGCTCTTCAGTGCGCTTTCCACCCGCCCGACACACGAGGCGCAGCTCATCCCCTCGATCGCCAGCGAGGCTTCCCCGGTTTCGGTCGCATAGCCCGCATCCTGGATCGCGCGCGCCACCGCGAGCGGATCGGGCGTGTCGAGAAAGGTCACGTCGGCGCGCTCGGTCGCCAGGTTGACGATGGCGGAGCGCACACCTGGCACGGCGCGGATCGCGCGTTCGACCCGGCCGACGCAGGATGCACAGGTCATCCCCAAGATATGAAAGGCGGCGCTGCCGCCTTCGGACGCTTTCGCTGTGGTTTTCAGCATTGCTTGCGACGCCATGAAACTGGACTCCCGAATGTCATCGCACATGAAATAGGGCTTCCCATCATGGGAAGGTCAAGGGGGCGTGGGCCGAGGGGCGCAGACCGTTTGCCAGCTTGATCTGTCGCATGGCGGGAGTGGTCTGAGCGCGGGGCGGCGCAGTAGATCGATCGGTTTCACGCGATGGCGGAAAGCGGCCGCGATGCGGCGATCACTGCATCATCTCGCCGACCGTTATTTCTCCTCCGGCGCGAAGGGCGTCCGGATCAATCCCGAGCTATCCGCCGATCATGCGCCAAGGGCTATCGGTCTGGCTTTGATCTGCTGATCATCGTTTCCGACAAACGCCTCGCCGATCGGGGCAATTCTGGGAGAAGGCCGAAGATCGGCTCACCCGCGAGTTCGGGATCGCCAAGACGATCAAGATGCCGCTTGCACGTCTCTGTACACTCCTCCTGGAGGCTATCCCGATCTGAAACTATCACGGCCTCATGAATAATGAGTCCGGACCTTGGTCACGACCGTTCCGCCTTGTCCGGAATCAGCCGGTTATGGCCGGGCGCCGCATTGGCGCGCCCATAAGGTGCCGCTTGACTTCATCGGCGGCGAGCGCCTGCAGGCGCTCGATCGCGCTGGTCGAATACCAGGCGGCATGGGGGGTGAGGATGAGGTTGGGGCAGGTGCGCAGGGGGGAATCGAGTGGCAGCGGCTCAGCTTCGAACACGTCGAGTGCCGCGCCGCGCAACAGCCCGGATTCCAACGCACCGGCAAGGGCGTCGGGGTCGACAAGACCGCCACGCGCCGTGTTGACCAGCGCCGCGCGGCCCGGTTTGTCGGCCAGCCTTTCGGCATTCACCACATGCCGCGTTTCCGGCGTGAGCGGACAGTGCAGCGTGATCACGTCGGCGCGATCGAACAGCGTGTCGAGCTCGACGGCATCCGCGCCGAGTTCCGCGAGCACCGCGGGATCGGCATAGGGATCGGCGACGATGCTCTGGAAGCCGAAGGGCTTCAGCCGCGCAAGCACTCCCTGGCCGATCCGGCCGAAGCCGATGAAGCCGACGGTCGTGTCCGCGAAGCTTTGTAGCGCGCCGGCGACCCCGACCGCATCCCATTTTCCGTCCCTCACGGATTGATCGAGCGGCAGCAGGCAGCGCAGCGTCGCGAGGATGAGCGATACCGTATGGTCTGCCACTTCCCCGGTGGCATAGTCGGGTACATAGGCGACCTTGACCCCGCGCGCCTGTGCGGCCGCCAAATCGATATTGTCGAGCCCGATGCCGTAGCGGACGATGAGCGAACCCGGCGCCAGTTTCGCGATTGCCTCCGCCGTCACCTGCGCGAACTGGACGATCAATATGTCCGTGCCGTCGGCTGCCGCCGTCACATCGTCGGCGCTGGCGCATTTCGCTTCCACGAATTCGGCGCCGAATTCCTGCGCGACCGCGCGTTCCTGCGCCAGCGCGGGAAAGGTCGCATCGGTTACGGTGATCTTCATGGTCAGTCCTCGCGAGTGTGCGGTGGCGCCTGCCTGGGCAGTGCGTCTTTGATTTGAACAGGAGTCGGCGGGCACTGGTGTCCCCGGGGCGCGATTTCAGTCGATCAGGCGCACCGTCTGGCGCTGCACGCCGAGCCCCTGGATCCCCAGCGAGACGCGATCGCCCGGCTTCAGATAGACTGGCGGGCGTTGGCCCATGCCTACGCCCGGCGGCGTGCCCGTCGCGATGATGTCGCCCGGCTCGAGAGTCATGAAGCGGCTGATGTAAGAGACCAGAAAGGCGACGCCGAACACCATGGTCCGGGTCGAACCGTCCTGCATCCGCTTGCCGTTGACCTCGAGGAACATCGCGAGATCCTGCGGGTCGCCGACTTCGTCGCGCGTGGCGAGCCAGGGTCCGACCGGGCAGAAGCTGTCCAGGCTCTTGCCCTTCAGCCATTGCCCGGTGCCTTCGAGCTGGAAGGCGCGCTCCGATACGTCATGGACGACGGCATAGCCCGCGACATGGTCCAGCGCGTCTGCCTCGCTCACCCGCGTCGTCCGCTTGCCGATCACGACGCCGAGCTCGACTTCCCAATCGACCTTGTCGGCATCGGGTGGGATACGGATATCGTCTTTCGGCCCACAGACCGATGTGTTCGCCTTCATGAAAAGCACCGGCTCGGACGGGACCGGCATGTTGGTCTCGGCGGCATGGTCCGAATAGTTGAGCCCGGCGCAGACGACCTTGCCCACACGCGCGACCGGGCAGCCGAGCCGTTCGCCCTCCGGCACGGTGGGCAGGTCGGCGACGTTCGCCTGGCCCAGGCGATCGAGCACGCGCTCGAAATCCGCTTCCTCGCCAACGACTGACGAGGCGTCGCGGACGACGTCCGTATCGTCCACCAATCCATATCGTTCCGACCCTGCGGGACCGAACCTGACAATGCGCATAGCTACCCCTTTGATGATGCTGCCGGCGAACCGGTTTCAATATGTCGCGCGGCCGCCCGATAGATCGAACACCGCCGCCGTGGTGAAGGAATTCTCCTCGGTCGCCAGCCAGCAGATCATCGACGTCGCTTCCGCGATCTCGAGCATGCGCCCACGCGGGATTTTCGAGAGGATGTATTCGATGTGTTGCGGCGATTGCGTCATCGAAAGCGATGTTTTGGCAAAGGCCGGGGTGACCGCATTCACCGAGATGTCGTGCACGGCCAGTTCCTTGCCGAGCGACTTGGTGAGCGCCAGCAGGCCCGCCTTTGCGGAACTGTATGCCACTGCGTTCGGATTGCCTTCCTTGCCGGCGATCGAACTGACGTTGACGATCCGGCCATAGCCCGTCTCGATCATATGCGGCACGATCGCGCGGCAGCAATAGAACGCGCCGGTCAGGCCGACATTGATGACGTCACGAAAGGCTTCGGGCGGATATTCCCAGGTCGGCACGTTCGGCCCGACCAGCGCAGCGTTGTTGATGAGGATGTCGATCCGGCCGAAGCGATCGATCACCGCGCGCGTGGCCGCTTCGACGGCGGCGAGATCGCTCACGTCCACACGCTGGCGCAGCACGGCCGCGTTTGGGTCGATGCGTTCGCCCGCACTTTCCAGGACATCGCTGTCCCAGTCCCACAGCGCGACCGCGCCACCGCCCGCGACAATACGTTCCGCGACGCCGAATCCGATGCCCTGTCCGCCGCCGGTGACGACGGCGACCCGCCCTTCGAAATCATAATGATTCGAAGGGGTGCGGTCCGCGGCATCGGGGTGGGAGGAGGTTTGGGTCAACATCCATCTCTCATTCTATTAATTCGTCATTGTTGATAGCAATAAGTATGATTACATGGCCCGTGTCAAGCATGTAATTGAAGACTTAACAAGGGCTGGATGGCATGAAAATGGCGGCTTCGGCGTCCGATTATCGCGACCTGGCGCAGCGCAGGCTGCCCCGTTTCCTGTTCGAATATGTCGATGGCGGGTCTTATGACGAGGTCACGCTGCAGCGGAATCGCGCCGATCTCCAACGGGTCGCTCTGCGGCAGCGCGTCCTGCGTGACGTGTCCGACGTGGATCTCGGCGTCGAGATTTTCGGGCGGCGGCAGGCGATGCCGGTCGCGCTCGGCCCGATCGGACTGGCGGGGCTTCTGGCCCGGCGCGGCGAACGTCAGGCCGTTGCGGCGGCGGAAAGTGCCGGCATCCCCTTTTGCCTCTCAACCGTCTCGGCCTGTTCGCTGGGGGAGGTTGCGGAGATCGCCGGCCAGCCCTTCTGGTTCCAGCTCTACATGATGCGCGATCGCGGCTTCGTGAACACGCTGCTGGAGGATGCGCGGGATCGTGGCTGTTCTACGCTGATCTTCACGGTCGACATGCCTTTGCCGGGGTCTCGCTATCGCGACTATCGCTCCGGATTGGCGGGCACGCCGGGCCTGCGCGGCGCGGCGCGGCGTCTTGGCCAGGCGCTGCTCCGGCCGGACTGGGCGCTCGACGTCGGGCTGAGGGGAAGGCCGCATAGCCTGGGCAACGTAGCCGGGTTGCTGGGCAGGAAGAGCGGCCTCGACGATTTTCTGGGCTGGATGCGAAGCAATTTCGATCCCGGCGTCACCTGGCGCGATCTCGAACATATTCGCGGCGCTTGGTCAGGCCCGCTCGTCATCAAGGGCATTCTCGACGCGGAAGATGCTCGCGCCGCGGCCGCGCTCGGTGCCGACGGGATCGTCGTCTCCAATCATGGCGGTCGCCAACTCGACGGCGTTCCGTCGACTGCCGAAGCGCTCCCCGCGATCGTGCGCGCGATCGAGGGGAAATTGACGATTTTCGCCGATGGCGGCGTCCGCTCCGGGCTGGATGTCGCCCGTATGCTCTGCCTCGGTGCCGATTGTGTCCTGCTTGGCCGGGCCTGGGCCTATGCGCTCGGGGCCGGGGGCGGGGCTGCGGTGCGGCATATGCTGTCGCTGTTCGAGGCGGAACTGCGTGTCGCCCTGAGTCTGACCGGCGTCACCCGGATAACGGACCTGGACCGCGGCGCTCTCGCCGAGTGACGATATCCGCCCGGGGGCCGACATGGACGTTTACGGGCGCGCATATTAGTGTGCCGCATAATCCTGGATTCATATGTCAACATGCGAGCGAACAGCCAATGAAATCCGTCGAGGGCAAAGGACTGCACGGTCGAGTGATCCAGGACCTTGGCCATGCCATCGTGTCCGGAGAGTTCGCGCCTGGATCGACGCTGCCGGGGCAGGAAGAATGCTGCGCCCGGCTCGGCGTGAGCCGTACCGTGTTGCGGGAGGCACTGCGGGTGCTGGCGGCGAAGGGCCTGGTCGATGCCAGGCCGAAGGCCGGCACCTTCGTACTGCCGCGAGAGAATTGGAATTTCCTCGATCCGGACATCCTCGAATGGCGACTGGGCACCGACGATCGCAATGACGTCCTCGATCAATTGTACGAACTCAGGCACATGGTCGAACCGACCGCGGCCTTTCTCGCGGCGTCACGTGCCAAGCTGCACGATTTTCGCAAGATGGGTGAGGCGTTCGACGCCATGGCAGCCGCGGGGCGCAGCCATGACAGTATCGAATCCGACCTGGCGTTCCATCGCGCGATCATCGAGGCCTGCAACAACGATCTGTTCGCTTCCCTCGGCCGGGTCGTGGAATCGGCGCTGATCATCAGCTTTCGGATCGGTGCCGACAATCCCGACGGCGTCGAGCATTCGCTGGCGATGCACAAGACGATCCTGGATGCGATCGTCGACCGGAACGGAACTGAAGCCCGGAACGCCATGCGCAAGCTGATCGACTATTCGAAGGGCACGGTGGCCCGCGTCACCGAGGAAAAGCGCGACTCACCCCGCCGCCAATCGAAGCTTTGATCGGGTCGACGGGAGCGGCCTGTTACGCCCCGGCTTCCTGCGCCAGCGCATGCCGTGCGCGCAGTTTTCTGGCGACCACCATCAGTGCGGTGAGCGCGATCGGCGTCCATACGACCATCACGAACACCAGCGACAGGCCGATCTTCGCCTTGTCCTGAAGAACGACTTCGGTGAACCAGCTGACCATGGTCGGTCCGATGAACAGCCCCATCACCGACAGGAAGGTGACATAGACCGCGCCAACGCTGGCGCGGAACGCCGCCGGCGTGCCGAGCTGCAGCGCGGCCGGCGCATAGCCCGCATAGGTATAGGTTGCGCCCCAGAAAATGACCGAGGCGAGCAGGAATGCCGTCGGGCTATGCGACAGGATCCCCACGATCATCGCGGGGATCGAGAAGCACAAGGCCAGGGCCGGAACCTTCGCATGGGCATCGACCATGCCGCGATTGTACAGCCGCTCCACCAGCCAGCCCATGCCGAGCAGGCCGATCACGCCGGCGATGCCCTGCGTCGTACCATAAGCGAGGCCCACCGTTTCGATGGGCCAGCCATAGGTGCGTCCCAAATAGGCCGGCGTCCAGACGTGGAAGGCCGTCACGATCACATTCACCGATCCGAACGCGAACGGATAGCCGAGATAGAAGAGCGGATCGGTCCGGATCAGCGCCATAAGGCCGGGTGCGACCGAGGCTTCGCCGTCCGATGGTGTTTCCGGCGATGCCGGGCGCACATTCTCACGCAATAACAGGGCCAGCGGGGCGGCCAATATGGTCAATCCACCGACCAGCAGGAAGGTGAGCTGCCATGGATGGAACTGGCCGAGCAGGGGAATGGTGACGCTGCCCGATGCTGAGAGCGCGTGGACGACCCATCCGCCGCCGACGATCGCCAGCCCGCCGCCCGCGAAGGCGCCGACCGTGTAGAAGGAATAAGCGGTCGCCAGCCTTTTGCGCGGCACCTGTTCGGCGATCAGTGAATAGGCCGCGGGCGACAGCCCCGCCTCACCCGCGCCAAGGCCGAGGCGGCTGGCGAAGAATATGGCAAAACTGCTCGCCATGCCGGAAATGGCGGTCGACAGTCCCCAGAAGGACACCACCGCCATGCACAACCAGCGCTTTGAATAACGGTCCATCAATCGGCCGAGCGGAATGCCCGCCGCAGCGTAGAAGATGCCGAAGGCGGGGCCGAGCAACAGGCCCATCTGCATGTCGGTGAATTTCAGGTCGTGCTGGATCGGCTCGACCATCAGCGAAATCAGCGCGCGATCGACGAACGACAGGAAATAGAAGAGCATCAGGATGGCGACGAGGGCCCAGCCCGAAAACAGGCCTCGCGTTTGCTGTACAGGCGGGCTCACATCATCCATTCGTCGCCCGCCTTCCCGCCACCGTCATCCGTTGCTCGTTCGCGAAGACCTATCAGAGCTTCAGCGAGACCGTCATGTAAAAGGCCCGGGGCTGGTTCGGCAGGACCGAGAAGAGCTGGTTCGGATCGGCCGCCACCTGCTGCGGCGTCAGCGTTTGCCGATCGAGCGCGGTCAGCAGGCTGCCGCTCTTCGCCCAGCCCATGATGCCGACAGTGTTGAGCACGTTGGTGACATTGGCCTGCAGGCTGAAATTGTCGGTGACGTCCCAGGCGAGGCCGGCATCGACGGTGCTGAAGCCCGGCAGGTACCAGGCGTCGCGGCGATTGGCGGCACGCTTGCCGAGATAGGAATAGGTCGCGAACAGCGATACCGCCTCGACCGGCCGATATGTAGCGGTGGCACGGGCGATGATCTTCGGATTGTTGTCTGCCGTCCCCTTGGGCACCGTGCTGACGATATCGTCGGTCCCGTCTCCCTTCGGCCCCTGCGTATAGGTGCTGAACCCGCTCGACTTGGGATTCTGGAGCGTCAGGTCCGCATGCAGGTTCAGCTTGGGCGAGACGTCGAAGTCGCCGGAAATCTCGATGCCATAGGTCTCGACCTGGCCGAAAACCGGCGGAGGCGAATAGTTCACGCCGGCATTGGGCGTCCCGGCCTTGTAGGTGAAGGTCTGGTTGTCGGCGATGTCCGAATTCTTGCTCCAGAAGGGGAAGACCTGGATGAAGATGCCGTCATTGCGATATTTCAGCCCCATCTCGATCTGCTGGATCTTTTCCGCCGATGGGAAGATCGTCTGGATCGCGGCGGCCGTGGTGATGCCGGACAGGATGCCGAAATCGGGAGCCTTCTGGCCGCTGGTGTAGCGGACATAGGCCTGGAAACTGTCGCTGAACTTGTAAGCGACCGAGCCGGAATAGGCGAAATAATCATATTTGCGCGTGAACGGCATGCGTGCGCCGCGGCCGGTGGTGGCGTTGTCGTACAGCGTCAGAGGGTTGCCGTCGCGGCCGCCCGTGGTCAGCTTGTTGCCGGTAAAGGCCACCGGCAGATAGAAATAGGAATCATAGTTCAAGTTCTCGTAGCGGACGCCGGCATCGATGGTGAGCCGATCGGTCACTTCCCAGGTGTCGCCGCCATAGACCGAGATGTTGGTCACCTCGGTGCCGTTCTGGCGGATGGCGAGGCCCTGGCCGATTCCGGCCCAGCCCGAGGAATCGGTCACCTGATAGATGGTGCCGTCGGGCCGCGTCAGCGTGGTGCTGAGCATCACCGGGCGCGGCGTGAGCGTCATCACGCCGCCGCCGGCGCCCGAGAAGCGCACGTCGAGGTTCGACTTGTTGAAATAGGCGCCGATCGCCAGGTGATGCCGCCCGAAATCGCCCGTCAGAGTGAGCTGATCCTGAAAGCTCTCGGAACGCATGTCGGGTTGATAGGCCAGGCCGGCCATGACACCCCCGGTCAGGATATTCTGGCTCGGCAGATTGTTGGTGATGAGGGTCCGCGTCGCGCCGACCTGTGAGACCACAGCGGCGACCGACCCATCCGGCATGCGATATGTATAGGTGCCGTCGATGCCTGCCGTGCTCTGAATCGTGCGGATGCCGCTATCGGCGTCGGTCAGCGGCGTGGCAAAGTTGACGGCGACGGTGTTCCAATGCGCCTTGTTGCGCGAAAAACGGAACTTGTTCTGGATCGTGATGGTGTCGCTCAGCTCGTGGCGCCAGTCCACGTCGAAGGCGATCGTCTTTTCGTTGACGAGGTTCGATCCGTCCCAGGTCCGCTGCTTGCCCGTTCCGAAATCGGGATAGGCGTGCGGAGAGGCCGGCGGCAGGACCGACGACAAATTGGTATAGGGCGCCAGGATCTTGGGGTCCTTGAAATTGCGCGCCGGCAGCGTCTCGAACCAGCCATTATGATCGTTGAGATATTTGCCGCGAATGGTGAGCGATCCGCCGTCATAATCCCACAACAGACTGCCGCGAACCTGCCCACCCTTGTTGAGCTTGTAACCCGGATAGCGCGCGCCATCGCTCTCGCGATAGAAGCCGCCGATCGTATAATAGAGGTCGCTTTCGCCGATCCGGCCGCCGGTATAGGCGTCCAGGCGGTAAAGCGGCGATTTGCCGTCGCCTTCGAGCCCGAGCTTGAGCTGGAACATGGTGCCCGGCGCCGACTTTCCGGTCTTGGAGATATAGTTGAAGATGCCGCCCGGCGCGTTGGCGCCGGTCACGACCGCCGTGCCGCCACGCAGCGCTTCGACGCGGCTCGTCAGGATATCCAGCCGGCTGAAATAATCGGGGCCGAAATTGGTCGTCGTCATCGGTTCGACGGGAAGACCGTCCTCCTGCAGCGACACGTAGAAATAACCGCCCGCGGCTTCCAGCGACCGGGCGGAGACGCCGCGCGAGAAGACGATGTTGCGGATCTCGCCGAGCGAGGAATTGACGAAGACGCCGGGTACGCTCTTCAGCGCATCGGCCGAACTGATCGGCGCCTGGCGCTTCAGCACGTCTTCGGTAACGGCGGTGATGGAGATGGGCGCGCGCTCGATCGAGGTCGCGTTGAAGACGCCGGTGACGATGATGTCCTGGTTTTCCGCGGCGTCATCGGATGCCTCGGCGGAAACACCTTGCTGGGCCGGTGCCTGCGCATGGGCGCTCGGCACACCGGCCAGCGCCGTCATGGCGATAGCGGACACGGAAACGAACAATGCTTTGCGCGACATCTTTCCTCCTCCCCCGATTCGACCGACTGTTTCGGCCGAGTTTTCGTTGTCTAAGACTGCGTAGCTCGCACTATGTGGGGCAATTATGCCATATTGTTTCGCCTCACATAAAACATTTAATATGCCCAACGGATTTTTCCGTCAACCCATCGCAAGCGGGACCGGCGTTACGGAAAGGCCGTCAGCGGTTCCGGCCGCCCTCGAACCATTGCAGGGCCCGGTCCCACATATCGGGCGTGAATCGATGCCCGGTCTCCGGTTCGCGCGTCACCGCCAACCGTTCGGGGGCGTCGGCATAGAGTTCGCCCAGCGCGTCAACGAAAGCGTCGGCGCCTTCGGGCGGAACCTGCCGGTCATCCGCACCGCAGGCGAACAGCATCGCGGGGCGGTGCGCGTAATGGTGAAGGTTGGTCAGCGGATCGAGGCGGCGATATGCGGCCCATTCCGCCTCGCCTGCGATTCCCTGTGGTTCATGTGAACCCGGCCGCAACCAGTCCGGCGTGGCCAGCGCCACAGCGGCGCGGTCTATTCGCCGGTCGATCCCTGCCGCAGCGATCGCGATGTCGCCGCCCATCGAGACGCCGCCGATGGCGACCCGCGACCGGACGTCGAAATGGGCGAGGGCCCAGTCGATGATCCTGGGTGTCTCATCGGCGCCCTGCGCCAGGATCGGCCAGAAATGGCGGCGAAGATCGGCGCGCACCCGGCGCTTGATGTCGTCGCGCGCCTCGACGCTTCGCGCGCCATGCTGCGGCAGATCCCAGCTCAGCGCCAGAAAGCCGTGCGAAGCGAGATCGACCAGTTGCGGCCCCACATCCTCCTTCGACCAGCTGAAGGCGTGGAGCCAGAGTATGAGGGGCCATGGCCCCTCGCCGGGCGGCTGGGCCCAGAGAAGCGGAATGTCCCCAAGATATGCCGTGCGGAGCTGGGGCGTCATTGCAGCAGGGCGGCTCGGTCCTCAGCGATCCATCTGTCCCACATTTCTTCGTCGGGCTTGAGGAACAGGGCGTTCGCGCGGGCCTCGATCGCGTCGTCCACGCTGAACAGGCGCATCAGCCGCCGGTCGTTTCGCGCACGCGCCATCTCGACGATCCGCTGGACGCTCGGGCCCTTGTGATTGTCGCGCGTGGGCAACCCCACGCGATTATAATAGGCGCTGAAGAAATAGCGCGGATTGCCCGAAATGTTGGGGGTGCCGCTGTGCAGCAGCGAGCAATGGGTGAACACCACATCGCCCGCTTTTACACGCAGCACCGTTTCTTCCGGATGCGGCCTGTTGCGATGATATTCGGACTCGATCGTTACGGCGCGCCGATGCGATCCCTCGACGACGCGCAGCGGACCATATTCTTCGGTCAGATCCTGCAAATAGCAGATCGCGTTGCATGCGGTCGGGCGGATATAATGCGGGCCTTCGGGCATCCAGCCCCAGCGGTCTCGATGCCAGAAACTGACCGTGCCTTCGGCCTGTTCCCTGGGCTCGGAAGGGAATGCCATGAAGGTCAGGTTGTCGAGCTGAACGAAAGGCCCCATCACGCGCTCGGCGAAATCCAGGATTTGCGGGTTGTTGACCGCCGGAAGCATCAGCCAGGGTTCCTGCTCCAGCGCACTGGTGACGCGCAGCCGTGGTTCGGGCGCATCGAGCGGCGTGTTGCGGCGGACCAGGTCGCCATAGCAATCCTTCCAGGCCTGCATCCGCTCGGCATCATATACGCCTTCGAAAATCGTGTAGCCAAGCTCTCGAAACTCGCTCAGACGCTGTTGCAGATCCTTCACAGACATTCGCTATCTCTCCTGCCGCGCGGACAAGCAGGCGACGCTGCTTGACCGCTTTAACCGCAAATTTTATATCATATAGTATGATTATATTCTCGGAGAGGTCAACTGCTTCGATGGGTCGTGCGCGAACGAGGTTCGAGGCCCGGAATTGCCGCTCCGCCGCTCCCCGGAGGCTTGGGTGCGGCCCTTCACGTTTCACAGCGAAAGCGGAAACCGCACATACATCAACACCACAAGGCGGATCACCTCGGGTGACGAGTTGAAGCAGCGGAACGGACTAGGCGGCTTGGCCCTGGATTTTCGGCTCATCTGCCGCCGTTAACAATGCGCGCTTTCGCAGTTGCCGCATCGGTCTGACAGAGTCCGCAGAAACGCGCTTCCGCTTGTGGATCGACGATGCGCAGCTTGGCCACACCGAGCCTGTGTTCGACCTTTCGCTCAGCAATCCACTCGTTCACTCTGCGGTCCAGCAGATCGAGCGGCATCTGTCCGCTTCCCAGCACCGTATCGTGGAATCCGCGGATGTCGAACTTGGCGCCGAGCTCGGCCTGAGCCTTCCGGCGCAGTTCCTCGATCCTGATCATGCCGATCTTGTAGCCGGTCGCCTGCCCCGGCATAACGATGTAGCGCCGCACTTCGGACCGGGCCTGCGCTTCCGCGACGGAGGAGTTTGCGAGGAAATACTGAACCGCCCGCTCCTCCGTCCAGCCTTTGGAATGTAGGCCGGTGTCGAGTACGAGCCGGATGGCCCGCCACATCTCCGTCGTCAGCCGTCCGAAGTCCGAATAGGGATCTTCATAAGCCCCCATCTCCTTCGCGAGCTTCTCGGCGTATAGGCCCCAGCCTTCCTGATAGGCATTGATCGACAGGAACCGGCGGAACTTCGGCACTTCGGTCAGCTCCTGCGCGATCGCGAAGTTCATGTGATGGCCGGGCAGGGCTTCATGATAGGCGATCACCTCGAGCTGCGGGATCGGCATCGCGCGCATGTCCGAGAGATGCGCGTAGAACACGCCAGGCCGTGACCCGTCCGCCGCCGGCGGCTGGTATTCTTGTGGTCCCCCCGGGATCTCGCGATAGGCTTCTACGCGT
This sequence comes from Sphingobium sp. FW305-3-2-15-F-TSA7, assembly GCF_058787155.1. Classification (NCBI taxonomy): domain Bacteria; kingdom Pseudomonadati; phylum Pseudomonadota; class Alphaproteobacteria; order Sphingomonadales; family Sphingobiaceae; genus Sphingobium; species Sphingobium sp. FW305-3-2-15-F-TSA7. The sequence goes on from NZ_JBYSZM010000039.1 coordinate 33,317, forward strand.
TTGACGATCATGTCGGCCTTGGGGAGGATGCCGAAGTACCGGGGAAGCTGCCGCTTCATGAATTCGATATGCTTGGTCGCGGCGTCGATATAGGCCTCACGGCCCTCGTCCGTGTTGGGATAGTAAAATCGCGGGTCGTCACGGACGAACTTGAAGAACGCCTGCAATGTACCCGTGAAGCCGACTTTGGACTTGAGGCCCTCCATCTCGGCCTTGATGCGGGCGACTTCGGCAAGGCCGATCCTGTGGATCTGGTCCGCGGTCAGATCGGTGGTCGTCGCGCTGGCCAGCATGGCGGTGTAATAGCTTTTGCCATTCGGATTCTTGCCTACGCCGGTCGCGATTGCGTCGGCCTTCGGCAGTTCGGACTCGAACCAGGCGATGATCGCTTGGTAGGCTGGTAGCCATTGCTCGATCAGTGCCTTGCGTGCGGCAGCCTTGTAGGCCGCCGCCGTCGCCGCGTCGATCTTGCCGGCCTTGACCAATCCGTCGACCTTGGCCTGCGCGTCGGTCCATATCGCGCTGCTGCGCTCACCATCGAACGGTGCGCCGGTGATCAGCGAGCGCGCCTGCCGGATCATCGTCTCATAGGCGAAGCGCGGCACCCTTGAGCCGGCGGCGGCATTGCGCTTCGCAATATCGAGCAGCTGCAGCTGAACTCGCCGCACTTCGCCGATGCGCGCGATATAGGCGTCCATGTCCGCGCGCTCGTCAACCTTGTGAGCCGCGATCAGTAGCTGTGGAAGCCGAGTGTGCGGACCGAACAGTTGATCGAAGACATAGGCGTTGCGCTTGAACTTCGCAGCTCTGGCCGCATCCTCATAGCGATAGACCCACAAGTCGTACGACAGCCTGGCATCGAGCGAGAGCGTCTTCCGGTCGAAGCCGGCTTTCAGCTGCGTGACGGATTGCCGGAGCCATTCGAGCCTGCGTTCGCCGGCGGCTTCGGACATGTCATCGATCTTGTCCTGGTCCGTCTTGTCGCCCTGAAAGGAGCGCGCGATGGGGCTGAAGCCGAGTTCCTCCTCATATTTGGTATCGAGCCACGTGTTGAGCCGCGCTGTGTCTGTCGCTTCACTGGCCCGATCGGCGCGATCCGCAGGCCTGGCAGTCTGCGCCGATGCGGCACCCGGCGACACGGAAGCAGTCGTCGCGAGACAAACCGCCATGATCATCCGGATCGGGCGTGAGTGCGCGCGTTCGGACGCAACCGCGAAAGAGAAAATGCGCATCATGGCGTAACCTCCGAATATCTCTGATCCGCGTGTCCCGCGGCCGTGAACGTGTCGCCCGGATCACGCATGTGGGCGAAGCGGCGCGGTCCGTTCCTGGAGCCACCGACGCGTGTCTGCGGGAACCAGCGGCCCGATATGATCGAGCACCTTGGCATGGTAGCTGTCGAGCCAGTCGATCTCGGCGTCGGTAAGCAGTGCGACGTCGATCAGGTCGCGGTCGATCGGGGCCAGAGTGATCGTTTCGAAGCCCAACATCGGCTTCTCGGCGCCTTCGACTTTGCGCGCAACCGCGACGACGAGGTTCTCGATCCGGATCCCGTAATCGCCGGCCTTGTAATAGCCGGGTTCGTTGGAAAGGATCATGCCCGCCTCGATCCCGGTTTCCCCCGGTCGCGGCGTTGCCGGCAGATGATTTGGTCCTTCATGCACGTTGAGGAAATGACCCACGCCGTGACCGGTGCCATGGTCGTAGTCGAGTCCCGCCTCCCACAAGGCCAACCGCGCCAGTGGATCGAGCCGGCTGCCCAGCGTTCCTGCGGGAAAGACCGCGGTGGCGAGCCGGATATGGCCCCTGAGCACCCGGGTAAAGCGATCCTTCACATCCTGACGCGGCGCACCGATGGCAATCGTGCGGGTCACATCGGTCGTGCCGTCCGGATACTGCCCACCGGAATCGATGAGATAGACACTGTCGGGCCGGATCGGCCGGTTGCTTTCCGGCGTCGGCCAATAATGCGGCAGCGCGCCATGGGCGTCGGCCGCCGAGATCGGATCGAACGAGACGCCATGGAATCCGGTGAGCTCGCGGCGGAAGGCCGTCAGCCGATGCGCCGCGGACAATTCGGTCTGCTCGCCCCGCGAGCCCTCGATCGACAGCCAGTGGAGAAAGCGGGTCACCGCAACGCCGTCGCGGACATGTGCCTGCTTCATGCCCGCGATCTCGACGGCGTTCTTGATCTGCTTGGGCAGTTGCGTCGGCTCGCGATCCTCGCGTACCGCCGCGCCAGTGCTGATGAGCGTATGCGCGATGGCAGTGGGCGAAAGGTCGGGATCGATCGTCACGCGCTGCCCCGAAAGCGTTTTGAGCGCGGGATAGAACGCGTCGTAAGCGGCCAGCCGGACGCGGTTGCCAAGGTGTTGGCGAACATGATCATTCAGCTTTGTCGCATCGACGAAAAGATCGGCGGTGCCGTCGCGCCGGCAGATCGCGTATGAATAGCCAAGCGGCGCAACGGCGATGTCGCTGGCACGGATGTTGAAAAGCCAGGCGATGGAATCGAGCGCGACCAGCACTGCGGCGTCGGCGCCGATCGCAGTCAGCCATTCGGTGACCTCGCTGAGCTTGTCCTCGGATGCCTTCCCTGATCGTTCGATCGGCTGGATGAACAGCGCCGTCTGCGGCCGTGCCGGCCGGTCGGCCCATATCGCATCGATGGGATTGGCCGCGACCGGAACCAGCGCAATATCGGCCTGGCTTAGCGCCCGCTCGACCGTCCGAACGGCATTGCAGCCATGAAGGCGGGGGTCATAGCCGATCCGCGCGCCGCTCGCCGCATTGTCGGACAGCCAGTCGGCGATGCTCGCCTGCGGCAGGTCGACGAAGGCGTAGTAGTGGCCGTCGACCTGATCGCGCACCGCGGCGGTATAGCGGCCGTCGACGAACATCGCCGCGCGGTCCCTCAGCACCGCGGCCGCGCCGGTCGTGCCGGTGAAGCCGGTCAGCCACGCAAGGCGGTTGGCGAACGGTGCCGGCCACTCCGACATGTGCTCGTCGCCGGTTGACAGCATGAAGCCGTCGAGACCCAGCGACGTCAGTTCGGCACGCAGCGCGATCAACCGGTTCCCGCATTCGCTCATCGCGCGCCGCTCTTTTCTCAACTTGACGGTTACAGCGGCAGCGCGAACCGCAGTCCTCGGCTCATCGCCGGCAGGATCGCGCTTAGATGCGTTTCGCCGCCAAAGACGATCGACTCAAAGTGCGCGTCGGCCGGTGCCTTCACCGCCTTGAGGCGCTCGACCAGACTGGTGGCGTTGGTGACCATGGCGAACGCCTTCAGCATGCCTTGCATCTGCTCGCGACTGACGCCTGGATACAGCTTCACATGCTCGGCCAGCGTCTCTTCATACTCGCCTGCGGTGACGAGCACTCGGGGCGCGGCCTTGCCGGATTGCAGCTGCGCGACCAGCTTGGCCTCGTCCTTCAGGATCGCGCCCCCGCTCCAGTTGATCGACGGGCTGTTGACCAGATAGGTGTGATAGGCGCCGGGATCATTGAACAACACGTGCAGGGCGAAAAGGCCGCCAAAGGAGTGGCCCCACAGAGTGCGGTCGCGGCGGCTCACCGGGTAGCTGGCTTCGATCAGCGGCCGCAGCTCTTCTGTCATGAAGCGATGATAGAGCACGGCTTCGCCATAGGCCGCGCCCTTGGTCAGTGGCGAGGCTTCGAGGCCGGCACGGGTGGCTGGATCCGGCTGGGACGGCGTCAGGTCGGCGCAGCGTGTGCGGGAGGCATATTCCCAACCTTTGCCGTAGCCGATTCCGACGATGTAGGCCGACGCCAGCTCCAGCGCGATCGATTGCATCATCAGCGCGTCGGCGGCGGTATGGAACTCGAAATCGCCGTCGTTGAGATAGATGACCGGATAACCCCCCGGCGGCGGCGGCTTCGTTCCCGAAGGCCTGGCTACGAATATGCGATAGGTGCGCCCGGTGATCCGCGACGTCATGTCCCATTGCTCGGCGTCGGGGCGCACCACCGGTGAATGGACGGGCTTCGCGTCAGCCCGTTGGCCGATCGCCGTGATCGCATTCGCGGTCCCGCCGAGCATCGTCGTGGCCGATGCTGCCAGTGCGGTCATCGCCGTGCGCCTGTTGATCTCCATGAACCTTCCTTTCGTGCCTGCCGCGTCGCAGCGGGGCATTTTTCTTCATCCATATCCCGATCGGATGATCCGTTCCGCGCTCGACCAGCGATCGATCCGCGATCCCACGCGGTCCGGTGGCGCTCAGGCCGTGATCGCCTGCGCGGTCCGCCGCGGATCCCCGCACGCCGACGCCGTGCCGTCGTCGGCGATGCGGATTCCGTCGAACGACCCGTGCATCCAGTCCCAGGGGCTGGAATTCGTCAGCTTCTGGCCGCGCGCCCTTAACTGGCCGATCAGGGCCTCGCCCATATCGGATTCGATCATTGTCGTGCCTGTCACACGCAGATCGTCGCCACCGAAGCGCGGCTTATGCACCGAAGTCTCGATATCCAGCCCGAAATCGAGCATGTTCATGCTGTTCTGCACGATGCTCTCGGTAAGGGAGACGCTCGGCGAGCCCGATGCCAGCACGGGCTTGCCGTTGCGTGCGAACATGTTGGGCGCGATACGGGCATGCACGCGTCCATCCGGGCCGGGCGCACCCGAGCCGAGGTGGAGCAGGCCCGCGCAGACATAGACCCCGTCCACGAAGATCCCGGTCGTGTAGGGCGCGGACATCACCGAATGGAGCACGGTCGCTACATTGCCTTCCCCGTCGACGACGGTGACGTGCGTCGAGCCGGGAGGAGCGAGCGCCGGGCCCGGCGCGCCGGTCTGCTCGTCGAGGCCGGCGAAACGCTCGGCAGCCAACGCCTTGGAGATCATCCGTTCGACCGGCTGGACCGACTTGCTCCAGCGCTGGGTCACGGCATCGGTATAGACCCGCTTGATGATCTGCATCAGCTTGTGGGTCGTCTCCGCCGACGCATAGGCGGGGCCCAGCTTCTGGACGTCGAGCAGTTCGACCATGTTCATGATCTCGACCAGCGCCTGCCCGCCATAATCGGGCGCCGCGGCGCCGATCACCTCATAGTCGCGATAGGTCGAACGGGCCGGCTGCCCGGTCAGCGGCTGCCATGACGCCATGTCCTCGATCGTCACATAACCGCCGGCCTTCTGGACCGCCGCGGCATATTTGCGGGCGAACTCGCCGCGATAGAAATAGCCGCTTCCCTCCTCGGCAAGCCGCTCCAGCGTGTCGGCATAGCGGGGCTGGACCAGCATCTCGCCGACATTCAGCAGACGGCGGTCCTTGTAGTAGGTTTCCTGCCCATAGGCGACGGATCCAAGGTTGGGCGATTCAACGAACATCTCGCCCCACAGGAACGGATGGATCTCGAACCCCTGCCGCGCATAGTGGATCGCCGGCGCCATCACCGTCTTGATCGGCAGCCGGCCGTGCCGTCCATGCGATGCCTCGACGCCGCCCCAAAAGCCCGGGACGGGTACCAACTGACCATTGTGCTGGCCTGGTCCCGCCATCGCGCCGAACGCTTCCGCGCCTCCCGTGAACACTGGATGCGTCTTCGGCGCGTTCATCGCGCCCGTGACATGGGAGTAAGACCGGCTGCGCGCATCGTAATAGAGCATCGAGAACACGCCGGACAATGTCGTCATATGGGGTTCGACGACCGTCTGGGCGAGCGCGGCTGCGCAGATCGCGTCGCAGGCGTTGCCACCCGCGTTCAACATGTCGATCGCTGCCGCCGATGCCAATGGATGGGTGCAGATCGCGATTCCCTTGCGGCCGGAGACACCCTCTTTGCGTCCGAACCGCGCCGTTGAGATGAGCCGGCGGCGCTCGCTATCACTTGGCGCGCTCCAGTTGCCGGATGGCACCGCACGCGGCGAAGCGGTGGCCGAGCCGAGCGCGATTGACCCTCCCGCCATGCCTGCCAACGATCCCTGGATGAAGCCCCGGCGACTATATCCCTGCGTCATGTTTCGCTCTCCGCATCGGTTAGTTTGGTGCGCCAGGCTTGACGTAGGGCGGCAACGGCGGCTCGATCTTGAGCAGATGCTCGGTAAAATAGTCCCAGCGCCGCAACGTGAAGTAATCCCCACCGGAACCGAAGCGGTGCGTCGTATTGGGCAGGTAGATCAGATCGTAGCGGCGCCCCGCCTTGATCAACGCGTCGACGAACTGAAGGGTCGACGCCGACAGCGCGTTTTCGTCCAGCTCGCCATAGCCGATCAGCAGGCGTCCGCGCAGTTGGGCTGCCAGCGGCGCGTTGCTCATGGCGCGGTAGTTGGCGGGCGATGCATCCGGCGTCGGCTTCAACTCGCGCCCATTGCCATAGTCGGGATGCTGGAAGATGCCCGACGTTCCATATAGCGCCTCGTAGATATGCGAGCCGGCGGACGAGACTCCCACCTTGAAGGTCTCGGGATACCGCAGCATTGCGCGGGTCGAGACGTAGCCGCCGAGGCTGTGGCCGGTCACGCCGATTTTGCCGGCGTCCAGGCGCGGATAGCGCGCAACGAGCTGCTTCATGACAGCGGCATGATCGTCCACCATGGTATCGCCGAAGTTGATGAAGCTCTCGTCCTGAAATGCTTGCGAGCGCAGCGGCGTGCCGCGTCCATCGACAGTGACGACCGCGAATCCCAGCTTCGTCATCGCGAACGAGTCGCTCAAGCCTGAGGCAGTGAAGCCATGCGGAACGATCGAGGATTGCGGACCGCCATATAGATTGTCGATCACCGGCACCCGCTCCCCCATGGTGGCGTCTGGCCACCAGATCGCGCCGTAGATGTCGGTCTTGCCGTCAGCCGCCTTGACCACGAAATGCTCCGGCGGCAGCCAGCCGAGGGTGTTCAGTCCGCTGACGTCGGCGGTCTCAAGCTTGGCGATGATGCGGCCGTCCCTGGTGCGGCGCAGCGCCGTGACTGGTGGGGTGGTGGGGGTTGACCAGCTGTCGATGAAGGCCGCGCCGTCCGGCGAAATTTTCGAGGCCGACGGCTTGATGCCGAAGAACAGCGCGAAGGCACCGGTCGCCTGCCCCGCTAGCGTGTGGTCCGCATCCTCGGGTGTCAGTAACGTCAGGTCCGATCCATCGAAGTTCACGCGATAGACTCGGCGGCGGTAGGGATCGCCCGCTTCGCGGCCCGATGCCGTAAAGATGACCCATCGGCGCGCCTCGTCGGCATGGAGGATGTCGCGCACCAGCCAATTGCCCTGCGTTACAGCATTGAGCAGCTTGCCGGTCCGAAGATCGTAGCGGTAGAGATGGCCCCATCCGCTGCGCTGCGAATACCAGATGAGCTCGCGGCCGCCATTGACCAGCCGCACATTGGGGGCGTTGTACATCTCGCTGTTCAGGCCGAGAAAACCCTTGGCACGCTCCCTGATAAGAGTACGCATCGCGCCGGTCTCGGCGTTGATCTCGGTCAACTCGAGATCGCGGCCTTCGCCGGGCATGGGGGTGTAGAAGCGCTTGCCGTCTGCCGACCAGCCGAAGATCTCGATCAGATTGGATTTCGAGAAGCCCTCCGGCAAGGCAATGGGCACGCGTGTGCCGGTGACGGTGTCAAACACCATCGCGGTCATCACAGGGGTAGGTTCGCCGAGCAGGCTGATACGCGCGGTTCGCACGATCGGGGCGAAGCTTCCGTCCTGTGGCACCGACTCGAGAAACGGATATGGTTTGATCGGCCGTTCGTCGATCCGGGTGGCGACCAGGTATCGGCCGTCCGGCGACCAGCTTGCGCCCCAAGGCGGCAGGGGCAGGTTGCTGCGTTCGTTCACCAGGGTGAGCAGCGCTGAATCGGGGAGCTTGCCCCACGCGAAATACGGCGCGCCGTCGCTGGTCAGCGCGCTTTCGCGCCCGCTGCCCAGATCGCGAAGCCACAGATTGTGGTCCTTGACGAAGACCGCCTTGCGGCTTTCTGGTGAAACGGTCTGGCGCGGATCTGCGCTGGATGGCGCGGCAGGCCCGGCGCATTGATAGTCCACAAGCGTGCAGCGTACGCTTTTACCTTCAAGCATCAGCTCGACCCATCGTGCCGGCTCAAGCGCCGCGACGTTGAGGTCCCATGCGCCGATCCTGGCTTTCGTCACGCGCGAGGCTGCCTCTGCGAGGCGGACATGATCGAATGCCAAGGACGAGGCACCCGATGCCTGAACGACGCGGAATTCGCCCCCACCTTGCCGCGCGCGACGATACCAGAAGTCACCGTTTTTCAACCAGGTGGGCGTGACGTTTGCGTTCAGGATCAGCGGCGCGAGCGCTGGGCCCGTCGATGCGAGCGCACGGGCATAGCGGGCGGACATCTCGTCGGTTGGGGGTGATGCAAGTGCGCTTCCCGCCAGCATAAGGCTCATGATGCCGGCGGTGATCGATCTATGCATAAGCGCTTTCTGTGTCTGATGCGCGCCAACACGGCGCAGGACGGCGAGGCAGCCACGACCAGTGCGGCCGTATAGTGTTGAAGCGCGAAAGGTCGGATGCTGCATATGTCGCTTTTACCTCCCTCTCCCCGGTGCGATCGCCAACGGCTGAGCCGCGTTGGGAGCGCACGGATTGTGCTTGTCGTGCTTGCGAAGGCGGGTGCTCCGCGGCAAAGCAATTGCCGTGGAGCCATCGAATGCTGGCGCCCGTGATCTGCTTTCGCCAATTGGTAAAGTTAGCGCGACGACCAGATCAAGGACGAACTGGTGTTCCATACGCGCGCGAAACTGATTTGGCGGCTGACGAAAAAAACTCGAACAGGCGTGACCTGTGCCACGACAATTCCTTCATCTCGACCAGCCTATTCGGGTGAGGCGAGATCTCGCTCGGCGCAAACAAGTCCGTGTTGCGCGGCGAGCGCACACGGGATTCCGATAGGGTGGTCGAGCAGGATCTGGGCGAGGGCCTTGCCCTGCGGATCCATGCGTAGCGAGGCGATGCCGCCGCCGCCGAGCGCGTTCGCGAGCAGGAAGTTGAGCGCATCGATCCCCGGCACCTCGAAGCGCCGGACCGGGCCGGACACAAGGTATGCGAGATAGTCCGCGTGGCGCGCGATGACGCCGATATTCGCGCTGTCACCCTTGTCGCCGCTACGGCCCCAGGCCAGCCGGATCAGTGGTACGTCAACCATCTCGGCCGTCGGCGTGGGGGCGATCGGTGATGGGGCGCGAGCTGCCGGTGAAGCCGGACTGCGTACGGATCGCCTGCACCCGTTTCGCAATGTCCGGGACGGCGGCAACGCCACGCATATCGTACCCCATCAAACAAGCTTGCTTGCCTGCTCGAGCAGCTCCACGACATAGGGTGCAAAAGATCGCCAGACTTCCAGGTGATAACGGTGTTCGCCGGTTCGCCACAATATGATTTCGGCCTTGTGAAAGACGGTGCGCGTAGTTGCGCCGACGGGGAACGCCCCCGCCGCGAGATCGAGCGGACATCCGCTGGCGAGACATAAGTCGGCCTTGGGACCGGACACTTGCAGGGCGATCTGGCGGTCACTGACATCGACGAAACTGGCGCCTAGTCCGGTCCAATCGCTGATCGAGACGGGAGGCAAGGCTTCAGCCAGGATCAGCCATTCATCAGGTCCGAGCCAGAGTGCATGAAGGCCATTTTGGGATACCGTGCCGTAAGCGGTGCTCGGCAGTTCGATACCAAGCAGCAGGGAAGCCGCCGCGATGCGGGGTTCGCGACAGCGCAAGATGTGTCGCTTCTTCGGCGGGAGCGTTTCGATTGTCGATGGCAGGGATGGCTTGGCAATATCACTAGTCATGAAGATGACGTCCCTGCGGATCGACAAATACAGGACTCACCACCTCGACGTCGATGTACGCATTTGGCATTGGCACGCGCAGTCGACGTCCTTTCAATGCCCGTCCGCCTCGCACGAGTGCCAACGCGATCGAGCGGCCAAGATTGGCGCTGTAATAGGATGAGGTGACGTGCCCGACAGACGGTCCCTCCTGACCGAGGACTATCTGAGCGCCCTCGTCGAGAACGGCCATTGGGTCGAGAGTGAGGAGCCCTACCAATTGCTTGCGGTCGGACGCCGACATGGCGGGGCGGGTCAGTGAACGCTTGCCGACGAAGTCGGGCTTGGCTTTGCCGATCGCCCAACTCAACCCGGCGTCATCCGCCGTGACGGTGCCATCGGTCTCCTGACCGACAATGATGTAACCTTTCTCGGCGCGCAGCACATGCATGGCTTCGGTGCCATAGGCGGTCATGCCGAACTCTCGGCCGCGCTGCCAGATTGTGTCCCAGATCGCGCGTCCATGGCCGGACGGTACGTTGACCTCGAAGCCAAGCTCGCCGGTAAAGCTCACCCGCATCAGCCGCATCGGCACGCCGCAGATCGTGCCTTCGGCGATGCTCATGTGCGGCAATGCGTCAGCCGAGATGTCGACACCCTCGACCAACGGGCTGAGAACGTCGCGAGCGGCGGGACCCTGTACCGCGACGACGGACCATTGTTCGGTGGTCGAGGTGAGCCAGACATTCAAGTCGGGCCATTCCGTCTGGAGATAATCCTCCATCATGCTGAGCACGCGCGCCGCGCCGCCGGTGGTTGTGGTTACGTGGAACCGGTCCTGTGTCAGCCGACCGATCACGCCATCGTCCAGGATGAAGCCATCCTCGCGCAGCAACACGCCATAGCGGCAGCGACCGACGCCGAGCTTGGTCCAGGCGTTGACGTAAAAGCGGTTCAGGAATTCCGCAGCGTCGGCACCGACGACCTCGATCTTGCCAAGGGTCGAGGCGTCGAACAAGCCGACCGATCGGCGAACGGCCAGGCATTCGCGGTCGACTGCAGCGCGCATGTCCTCACCCGCATGCGGGAAATAACGCGCGCGTTTCCACAAGCCCACATCCTCGAACACCGCGCCCTGCGCAACCGCCCAGTCATGGATTGGCGTCCGTCGAACCGGATCGAACAGGTCGCCGCGTGCGGCCCCGGCCAACGCACCGAACGTTACGGGCGTGTAGGGTGGGCGAAACGTCGTGAACCCGACCTCTTGCACAGGCCGACCGGTTTCCCCGGCAACGATCGCAAGCGAATTAAGATTGGACAGTTTGCCCTGATCGGTCGCCATGCCGGTCGTGGTGTAGCGTTTGACATGCTCGATCGAGCGGAAGCCTTCGCGCGTCGCGAGGACGATGTCGCGCACGGTCACGTCGTTTTGCCAATCGACGAACGCTTTGATGCGCGCTGGATCGCGGCTGTGCGGGAGGGCGCCGATCATGCCGCCCCGGCCGATGGCATGGCTCACATCGATCTTCGGCAGCTTGCCGCTTATCCCGGACGCGAAACCGGTTGCAGCGGCCGCATCCTGGCCAGCGCGCATGCCGTCCGCCATCGCGTCCTCCAGCTCGAACCGTCCCCGCGCGGCGCCAATGGTGCATTCGGCTTCGGCAGAACCCGACGCGACATAGGCGTGGATATCGGCGTTCCACGCCATCTTGCCGCGCGATTGCGAGGCAAGATGGATCGAAGGTGTGAAACCGCCGCACATCAGCACGGCATCGCAGGCAATGCGCTCGCGACATCCGCCCACGCTGATCGTGATCGAAGCGACGCGCAACTTGCCGCTCGTGCCCTCGATCTGCGCGCCGCCGATCACCCGGAAAGGCGCGTCCGTCGCAGCTTCAGGCCGTACGTCAGCCAGGATGACCTCGATACCGGCGGCATGAAGCTCGTGCGCGCTGCGATAGCCCGCATCATGGGCGGTGACGACGACGACGCGACGGCCAACCGCGACCCCATGAACTTGCAGATAATGGCGGGCGGCGTCGGCGAGCATGATGCCCGGGCGATCATTGTCGGGAAAGACCAGCGGTCGTTCCAACGCACCCGTAGCCAGGACGACACGGGCGGCGCGAACGCTCCACAGCCTTTCGCGCGCGTTCGCCGGGCTGCCTGGAAGATGATCGGTAAGCCGTTCGGCAAGTCCGATCAGATTGTGCGGATAATAGCCGAAGGCGGTGGTTCGCGGCAGCAACGTCACGTTTGGCATTGCCGCCAGGTCGGCGACCGCCCTCGCCGCCCAGTCGTGGCAATCCTCCCCGTCGATCGTAGCGCCGAATGCTGACAGCAACGAGCCGCCCATGCGCGGTCGATCGTCGCACAGGATGATCCGGCATCCGCTCTTCGCCGCCGCCAGAGTCGTCGAGAGGCCGGCTGGGCCGGCACCGACCACGAGCAACTCGCAATGGGCGTAGCGGTGGTCATAGCGATCGGGATCGGCCCGATCGGGTGCGACGCCCAGGCCTGCTGCCGCCCGGATGTTCGGTTCGTAGACTCGGTCCCAGAAGGATTTCGGCCACATGAAGGTCTTGTAGTAGAAGCCGGCCGGCAAAAAGCGGCTCAGCTTGTCGTTTATGCTCCAGCGATCCTTCTTGAGACTTGGCCAGCGGTTCTGGCTGAACGCCACCAGTCCGTCGAACAGCTCGACCTGAGTTGCCGGCAGGTTGGGGGTTGTGCGGTCGCGATCGCGGACGATGGTGACGAGCGCGTTGGGTTCATCCGCCCAGGCGCCGAGGATGCCGCGCGGGCGATGATATTTGAAAGAGCGACCCACAAGATGGACGCCGTTGGCCAAGAGCGCAGAGGCGAGCGTGTCGCCCGCCAGCCCCTCATAGCGCTTGCCGTCAAAGGTAAAGCTGAGCGTTGAGGCGTGATCGACGAGACCGCGGTCGCGAAGGCGAAAGGCTTGGCTCATGGTTGTTCGATCTCGGGGCGGGGGCCGCCGACGCGATAGCTGGCGACGATCCGATCGGAGCGTGTGTCGCGAACGACATTGAAGTAGCGAGCGCAGCCATGAAGGTGGCGCCACCGCTCGGCATGCGGCCCGCGCGCATTGTCGCGCGTGTAGAGGAAGGCGCCCCAGGCGTCGTCATCATATTCGGCGGGAACCAGCGGGCGGGCGATGTGCGCCTGGCCGCCATAGCTGAATTCGATTTCGGGTCGGTCGCCGCAATAAGGGCAAGGGATCAGGAGCATCGTCGATCCGATCAGTGCGCGACGGCGGCGGCCGCCGCCTCGTCGATAAGATGCCCGTCGCGGAAACGCTCGATCGTGAATGGCGCGTTCAACGCGTGCGGTGCGTCGGTGGCCATGGTGTGAGCCAGCAGGTGCGCCGCTCCCGGTGTCGCCTTGAAACCGCCGGTGCCCCAGCCGCAATTGACGTAAAGACCCGGAACAGGGGTCTTCGCGATGATCGGCGAGCGATCGGGCGTGACATCGACGATACCGCCCCAGCTGCGCAGCATCCGCATGCGGCGAAACTGCGGGAAGATCTCGCAGATCGCTTCCAGCGTGTGCTGTGCGATATGGAGGCCGCCGCGCTGCGTGTAGCTTGTATACGCATCGGTGCCTGCGCCGATGACAAGCTCGCCCTTGTCGGACTGGCTGATATAGGCGTGGATCGTGTTCGACATGACGACGCATGGCACGATCGGCTTCACCGGCTCGGAGACGAGCGCCTGGAGTGGGAAGCTTTCCAGCGGAAGTCGCACGCCCGCCATGCCCATAACTGCGCTGCTATGTCCTGCCGCTGAAACGCCGATCTTGTCGGCGGCGATCGGCCCGCGGGTGGTCTGCACCCCTGTGACCTTGCCCGACAGATCGCGATCGATGCCGGTCACTTCGCAATTCTCGATGATGTCGACGCCCAGCGCGTCGGCGGCACGGGCATAACCCCAAGCGACGGCGTCATGCCGTGCGGTGCCGCCCCGGCGCTGGAGCGCGGCGCCCAGGATCGGGTAACGGACGTCGCGCGAGATGTTGAGCGGCGGGCAAAATTGCTGGGCCTCTTCGGGCGTCAACCATTCATTGTCGACGCCGTTCAGCCGGTTGGCGTGGACATGGCGTTTGAACACCTGAACGTCATGTACCGTGTGCGCGAGCATCAGCACGCCGCGGCGCGAATACATGACGTTGTAATTCAGCTCCTGGCTCAGATTGTCCCACAGCTTCAGCGCATGATCATACAAGCTCGAACTTTCGTCGAAGAGGTAGTTCGAGCGGATGATCGTGGTGTTGCGCCCGGTATTGCCGCCGCCGATCCATCCCTTTTCGAGAACCGCGATATTGCGCAGGCCATGGTCACGCGCGAGGTAGAAGGCGGCGCCAAGGCCATGGCCGCCCCCGCCGACGATAATCGCGTCATAGCGCGGCTTGGGCTCAGCGGCGCGCCACTGCGAGCGCCAGCCCTTATGGTCGTTCAGGCCTTCACGGAGAAGGGAGAGGATTGAGAAGCGCTGCATCTCGCTTCATGATGAACCCGATTGCAGATACGATCCTGCATTGACGCGACATCTTTGTGTATTTTTCCGACAGTCAGGCTGTTCGTTCGGCGCGGGCTGCTCGTCGCGCAAGCGATGGGGTCATCTCGAAATGGTTTTTGAAGGTGCGGGCGAGGTGTGCGTTGTCGCTGTAGCCGCACTCAAGCGCGATCTCGGTCATGGAGCGATCGGTCTGGCGGATCATCCAGTGCGCGCGTGCCAGCCTCAGCTTCGCTCGATACTCGCGCGGCGTGAGGCCAATGTCGACGAGAAAGCGCCGCTCGAGCTGGCGTGGACTGATTCCGACCTGCGACGCGATATCGTGCTGGGGTTGCGTGCGCTGAAAATCCCTTTCCATCAGCAGCATCGCGCGGCGAACCACCGCATCATGCGCCTGACGGGTCACGATATGCTCCGGTTGCCACGCGCCCGAAGGAAGTGGCTCGTCCTCGATCAAAATGCGCAGACTTTTGAGGGCACGCTCACGACCGAGATGAGTTTCGATAATCTGAGCGGCGAGGTGCACGACGCTAGTCCCCCCCGCGCACGTCATACGGTCGCGATCGATGACGAACAGAGTGTCCGATTGCACGCAAAGGTCTGGAAACTCGGATGCGAACTCCTCATGGTGCAACCAGCTCACGCAGGTACGGTAACCATCGAGCAGGCCGGCTCGGGCAAGAATGAACGATCCCGTGCAAAGGCCTATCAAAGGCACGCCCAGATTCGCCGCGGCACGCAGAAAGCCATAGGTTCCAGCGGGCACTTTCTGCCCGCCATGAAGGAGGCCGCCCACCACCACGACATAGTGGAAACGAGAGGGGTCGGCGAAGCTGCCGGTGGGCTGGACCAGCACGCCGCAACTCGAGGCGATCGGCTCCTCGTTGGGACCGAGCACTTCCCACTGACAATCGACCCGGCCGCTGCGATCCATTTCGTCGCTGGCAAGACGGATCGCGTCAATAAAGCCGGCGAACGCCGTGACGGTGAAGCGGGGCGCCAGCACGAAGCCTACTCGCAGAGCGACGGCCCGGTCATCGGCCTTATCTTCGGATATGGTGGCCTCTGCTGCTTCCATGATTAAATCCGTCCGGCCCGGTCGATCGTGACACGCTGTCGCGTGTCGGGCTCGCGGGGACACTGCCGAACAAGAACCATCTGAGCCACCGCCTTTTCAGGTCGTCGATGCGGAGCCGCGGCGACGGAGCTCGGAAGGCGTCGCCCCGAAATGCCGATGCACCGCGACCGAGAAGCTGGAGGCGCGATTGTAGCCGACCGCATATGCGATCTGGGTGATAGAGTCGCTGCGCTCATGCAGCAATGCGAGGGCGCGCTGCATTCGTAGATCGTGGATATGGTCGAATACGGATTGGCCGAGGATTTGACGAAATCCAGTGCACAATGCGCTGCGGCTCAACCCGACCTCGCCTGCAAGTTTCTCCAACGAGGGCGGCATCACGAAGCTGTCCGCCAGGAGGCGCTGAGCCTTGAGTACGCCTTTGGCCGTGAGTCTGCTCGCCTCGACCGAATGGAATCCCTCACTATGATCCAGAGCCTCGAGCGTCTGGCAGATGATCTCGACGGTCTTCGAGTGAAGCCAGAGTCGCCGGCGACGCCCCTCGAGCGAGCATCCATGTACATCGTCGATGCACCGTAGCGTGGCAGCGCTCAAAGGCAGGGCGCGCCCGATAATTGGTTGAATATCCCCCGCGAGGAACCTTTGAAGTGCGGCCGACAGCTCCTGTTCACCGCCCGCGTAAAGTGTCTGGAGCGCCTTGCGGTGTATGGCGATGTAAATGTAGCGCGCGTGGCCCGCGAACGTGATTTCAGACGCTGGAGCGTCGGCGGGCTCGATGATGAGTGCTGTGCTCGGCGCCTCGAAGCTCAAGGGATGCCCCCCGGCGGGTACATACTCACCCTCCCCATTACTTGCGATGAATATCTGCAAGCTGTCCGGTGAGGAAATGAAGCGCGATTGGGGCGAATGATACGCCGTTTCGCTGAACATCATGAAAAAGCCGTCTGACAGCCCGCAGAATTCATGCCGGCCGCTGCCAAAGGCGCCCTGCAGGTCAAAACGATAGTGGTAATTATCGCTCAGCGGCACGAAAGCGCCCGCTTCCTGCCGACCGGCTGCAACCGGATCCACGACATACTCGTCGATGGCGTAACGCACAGATACCTGCGGCGCATCCAACGCCGGAGGAGGGAACCGCCGGGATAGAATCTTGTGACGATTTGGCCGATGCTGACCGCTCAAATGCATTATCCACCTCGCCGGCGTCACAATAGATGCTGTGAGCGGGCCATTCAAGGACTAAACATGCACTACCGTACGGATTCCGGCACGCGTGCACGAGTGAGGTCTTGCGGGGCGCGAAAAGCCGATCGGGGCGACTGCCTTTGAATCGCCCCAGCTTTGCCGAAGGCATTGGGTGATGGGTTACGCGGCCAAATCGATGTTGTCCGCGGCAGCGTAATATTGATCTCCGGCGTCGACAGGCGGAGCGTTGCCGATGGGTTCGGGCGGCCGACCATTGTTGAGCCCGTGGACCCATTCGAGTGGCATATTCGACTAGCGGACGATCTATCGGATTCGGCTCATGGCGCCAACGATCAGGAGCTTGCGGATGTCGGCCTTGCCTCCGGTTGATCGCCGTCGGGGGGCATCATACGATGCCGGGCGAAGGGGCCATCCACCCCATCAGTTCAAGATACGCTAAATCGATCTTTTGCCGAACCTCGTCATTTGCTCCTTTGGCAAAGCATTCTAAAGCGCGGAGCTGCATTGTCCCGCTTCCAAAGATCGTTGGATGCGCGTCGCGCGGCGATTTTTGGCGGCGGTCGAACGCATTCTGGCGGTTCGCGAAAGCAGGGTGCTTCTCCGTTGGTTAGTGTCGAACGTCCGGCGATGAACCCGTTCCCGAGAGAGGGTTCGGGTCGTGCCACTAGATAACATTCAGTACAGAACTGTACGGACGTTTGGATTGGGGGGAAGAAGTATGACGAATCCGGCCAAGATCATTTACCGGGCATCGGCGAGCGTGTTGGCGGTCTGTCTCGCCGCGGCGGGTGCTGCGGCGCAATCGGTGGACGCGCAATCCGCCGAAGTCAGCGCGCAGGAGGAGCAAAGCTGGGATGAGATCGTGGTGACCGCGAGCAAGCGCGAGGAGAAGCTGCGCGACGTGCCTTCGGCGATCACGGTGCTCGACGGGGATGCTCTTGCCGATCTGGGCGTGCGATCGGTGCGCGATTATGCGAGCCTGACGCCAGGGCTGACCATCCAGGGCGACGGTACGCCCGGTTCGGGCAAGGTGTTTATCCGCGGATTGCAGACCGGCGCGCTGCAGCAGTCGGCGACCACGGTCTATTATCTCGACGACGTGCCGTTCACGGCCAGCTCGGCGAATGGTGGCGGCGCGTTCATCGCGCCCGACCCGGAGCTGGTCGACCTCGATCGAATCGAGGTGCTGAAAGGGCCGCAGGGCACGCTTTACGGCGCATCGAGCCTTGGCGGCGTCATTCGGCTCATCTCGAAGCGGCCAGATGCGTCGCGCTATTCGGCCAGCGCCCGGGCTGAAGTGACTGCCGTCGATGGCGGCGGCGTCGGCTATCTCATGAACCTCAGCGTCAACGTTCCACTGGTGACGGACACGCTCGCGCTTCGCGCAACCGGCTTCTACCGGCGCGCGCCGGGTTTCGTCGACAATATCGGGACCGGCACGACCGATGTGAACCAGAGCTTTTCGAAGGGCGCTCGCCTGGCTCTTGCCTGGACTCCGAACGATCGTCTGGCGATCGATCTCGTCGGCCAGTTGCAGGATACCGAAACGGACGGGCCGACGCTCCAGGACAATGTCACGGGAACCTTCACGCCGCTCTATGGCGAACGCAAATATAGCGCCTATTTCAATGCGCCTTCCTCGGTACGCTATCGCCTTGCGTCGATCACCGGACGCTATGACATGGGGATCGGCGACCTGATCGCGACTGCGGCCTATCTCGAAAGCAAACTGAGTACGGACACCGACATTACGACGGCCTATGCGGGCACGGTCGGGTTTCTTGCGTCGCTCGGCTTGCCGTATCCGGCGAATACCGGCGTTGTCTCCGAAAGCCGGATCCCGCAGAAGAAGACCACCGCCGAGGTCCGGTTCGTCTCGAATCGGCTCGGTCCTGTCGAATTCATCGTCGGTGGGTTCTATACGCATGAAAGCGTCGATCTCGACAGCGACGTCGTCGCGCGCAGCATTCCGGACAATACGCCATTGGCGGCGCCACTGGGAACGTTGATCTCGGCCCCGATCACCGACCGGTATAAGGAAGTCTCCGCATTCGGTAACCTGACCTACTATCTGACCGACAATCTCGATGTCACCGGCGGGCTGCGCTTCGCGCATTACGAGGAGGATTTCACGCTCGGCTACAGCGGCACCGTCTACACCATATTCTACGGCGGGCCGGTCAGCATCCCCGAGCTTCATGCGAAGAAGGATCATGTGGCCTATCTGGGGACGCTGCGCTGGCGTCCGACAGATAAGCTCAGCTTCTTCCTGCGTGCCGCGAACAGCTTCCGGCCGGGTGGGCCTCAACCCGCGGCCGTGGTGCCGCCAGGTGCGCAGAGCCAGATCAACCCGGACACGGTCTGGAACTATGAGGCCGGGGTAAAAGCCGACTTCCTGGACGGCCGACTGAGCGTGCAGGCTTCGGCCTACCGCATCGACTGGAAGGACATTCAGCTTTACTCATACGTGACCGTGGCCGGTTTGCGACAGATCGTGCTCGCGAACGCGGGCGGAGCCAAGGTCGATGGCTTCGAGTTCGCCGTGCAGGCGCGGCCGACGGGCAAGACGACGATCGGCGTCAATGCCGGCTACACCAATCCGCGCATCACGGAGATCGAACAGGGTGTGAGCGACTATATCGGCGCCTATGCGGGTGATTCGATCCCGCAGACGCCGAAGTGGACGGCATCGGCGACTGCCGATCAACTGTTCGACCTCGGTGGCGGCGCGCAGGGGCAACTGGGCGCGACGGTGCGCTACCAGTCGCATATGTTCACCTCCTATCCGCTCAGTGTCATCAGCCCCAATGTGCGGGTGTCGGGATACACGACCGTCGACCTGCGCGCGGGCGTGAACTTCGGCGGCTACCAGGTTCAACTTCGTGCCGAGAACCTCTTCGACCAAGTGGGCGTCATCAATTACAATCCCGGTTCGCTGGGCGTACCGGCGGGAGCGAATCTGATCCGGCCCCGCAGCTTCACTTTGGCGCTGAGCGCCAAGTTCTGATCGATAAGGGGCAGGCTGTCCGTGGCGCTGCGCTACGGGCAGCCTGTGATCGTCAGGTATCGCAATCCTGGAGACGCGGGGCGCCCCGCAGGACGCCCGCAGCAGCGCACTGATCGTGCAACGGTCGGGGCGCCCGCCGCGGGCGTCGTTCAGGAAAAGATCCCGCGCTGGCGGGCGGGCATGGACAGGCGAGGCGCGGCGGCTGCCGACAGCGTGCCATAGGCTTTTGTTTTATCACGACTTTCAAGTCGTTCGATGATTCTATCGAACGACAAATCGCTCTAGCCAGCGATCCATTGGCAAGCCCGATTCATGGGGTGAGGACGAGTTTCCAGTTTAAACTTTACAGTGCAGTACAGTACTGTACGTTAATATCGGGCGGCAGTCGCAGAAGCAGAGAGGGGTCTATTATGGTTCAGTCGAAATGGGTCGTAAGCGCTCTGAGCGGATGCCTTCTCGCGACGGTGAACTCGGTGGCTCAAGCGCAGGCGGGCGGGGACGCCGCCGGCCCGGGCACTGGCTCGACCGCTGCTTCGGCGCAATCCGAGATCGAGCAGGGCGGCTCGGGCGATATTGTCGTGACGGCGCGTCGGCGGGAGGAGACGCTACAGGATGTGCCGATGTCGATCTCGGTGCTGAGCGGAGATGCGCTTGCCGCCCAGGGGCTGAAGGGCAGCGATGATCTGTACGGACGGGTTCCGGGCCTCTATTTCACCAATGCAGGCGGATCCGCGCCGACCTCGGACTTCATCTACCTTGTTCTCCGGGGCGTCGGCGCGAACGGTGGTCAAGAGCCGGCCGTTGGCGTGTTCGTCGATGGAATGTACCAGCCGCAACTGGGTTTCGACGTCGGTTTTCTCGATCTTCAGCGCCTGGAGGTGTTGCGAGGACCACAGGGCACTTTGTTTGGCCGCAACACCGAAGCAGGCGCCCTTAACCTCGTCACGCGCAAGCCGGGCAACGAACTGGAAGGCCGCGCCGAGCTGGAGGTCGCCCGCTTCGACACGGTGCGCGCGTTCGGCAGCGTGCGCGGACCGATCACCGACAGCATCTCGGCAGGTATCACCGGGGAATATCTCTACAGCGGCGGCTTCACTCACAATCCGGCGCCCGCTGGCCTTGGGGCGCCCGACCGCCGGATCAGCGCGCGCGGCACGCTTCGTTTCCGTCCCAGTGAGGCCCTCGATATCGTTCTGTCGGGTGATATCACCGAACGCGATTATAATGAGATCGGTTTGGGCGCGCCGCTCACCTGCCGTTGCTACACGGTGTACCAGGATAATGATCGCCGCGATTCCAAGAAAAATCGCGGCATCCAGCTCAATGCCGACTATCGTTTCTCCCCGTCGGTCAAGCTGACATCGATCACGGGCTATCGGGACGTCTACAGCGACATCACCCTCGACTATGATGGCCGACAAACCGATCAAACCCCGTTCACGGCCAATGGCCGGCCCGGTTCGAACATCGCGCCCAACCCGATTACGGGCGCCGGCATTTTCCAGCAGATTCAAATTTCACAGCGCTTCTTCAGTCAGGAACTGCGTCTGGAAGGCTCAAGTTCGACATTCGATTGGCTGCTCGGCGGTTATTATTTCGAGCAGAAGCAGCGGCAGCAGCGTGAGTTCCAGATCGGCAACGTCGCCATCGATCCTTCGATCTCGTACCTGTCTCAGATCGAGATTCTCGAGGATTTCTATACGGATCGCAGCGGCTATGCGATGTTCGGGCAGGCGATCCTGCGTCCGGTCGAGGGCGTCGAGCTGACGGGTGGCCTGCGCTATGCCAATGAAGGCGTGGAAATCGCGGGCGAACGTCTGCGCAACATCACGCAGATCGAGAATGCTGCACCGACCTTCTTCATTCTCGACGGCCAACGGCGCTTCGATAATCTGTCCTGGCTCGGCTCGGCGAGCTACAAGGTGAACCGGGACGTTCTGGTCTACGCGACCGCCTCGCGCGGCTTCAAAGCCGGCGGGTTCAATCGGTTTCCCAGCCGGGCGAATGCTGCCGTCCCCTACGAAAGCGAGACCTCGACCAATTACGAGCTGGGCCTGAAAGGATCGTTCCTTGATCGCAGGTTGACCGCCAATCTGTCGGCGTTCCTCGTCGACATTCAGGGGCAGCAGCTGCTCACCGTAACGCCCGACGGCGCCGGTGTGCCTGTGACCACGATCGCCAACGCCGGCAAGAGCCGCAGCAAGGGCTTTGAGGCCGAGCTGTTCGCCCGGCCTGTTGACGCGCTGAGCCTGTCGGCGTCCGTCGCCTATACGCATGCGCGCTATGTCGAGTTTTCGCAGTGCGCCGCGGCCGGCGTGTGCACCTCGCGCAATGGCGACCGCTTTTCTTACGTGCCCGAGTGGACGGTGGCGCTGACCGGCGAATACCGAATCCCGGTGAGCGACGGCAGCGAGCTCAGCTTCGCCGCCAATTATCGTTATGTCAGCTCGAACCTGGCCGACAATGGCGGTTTCCTGGCAAGCCTGGGGGCCACGATACCGGTGCCCGCCTACTCACGAGTTGATCTGCGCGCTTCCTATACCCGCGATAGATGGACCCTGACCGGCTACGTCAACAATGTGACCAACAGCTACGACTACACGAATATTGCGTATAATTCGTTCTTGCCGGAACGCCCCGAGAACCTCCTGGTGATCCCGCTCGCGCCACGCACCTTCGGGGCAATACTTTCCTACAAGTTCTGACCGACTGGCACCGGGCCGGTATTCATTTTGGGGTGGGCGAATGCAGCGGGATGATTGCCAATTTCATGGCGCGGCATGCGTGCTTGAGGCGATGGAGTCAGCGAACGGCATTGCGACGCGCCTGCTGAAATCGGTGAGCCATGTCCTTGCCCGATAACGCGCAATCGATCCGGCGGGTGCCGGCCAGCGCCTGGTATGCGCTCGTGGTCCTCACACTGGGGGCCATCCTCTCCTACACCGACCGATACATCATCAATGTGCTGGTGGATGGGATCAGGCGGGATCTCATCTTGGACGATGTGGCGATCAGCCTGGTACAAGGCGCGGCGTTTGCGATCGTATATTCGATCGCCGCCATTCCGTTCGGAATGCTTTCGGACCGGATCAGGCGGCGCAATATACTTCTTGCCGGTACGGCCTTGTGGAGCGCGGGTATGCTCGGCTGCGGTCTGGCGGGCACCTACCAGCAACTTGTCGTCTTTCGTTGCCTGGTTGGTGTAGGCGAGGCGAGTTTCTTTCCTGCGTCGCTATCGTTGCTGGCCGCGGCCTTCCCTCCCGAGCGACGAGGGCTGGCGTTCGGCGCTCTGTTGATGGGAAGCGCGATCGGTGTAGGCGCGGCGGTGTCGATCGGGGGTGGCTTGCTCGCGATTCTCCCGCCGCGTCTCGACTGGCCATTTCTTCCGACGGATTCCAGCTGGCGCGGCGTCATTATCATCCTGGCGGCGGCCGGACCCGGGTTGATGCTGCTCATCATGTCGATTCGCGAGCCGGGGCGAGTGGCGACCGACATTGCCGTTCGTCGGCTGTCCGGGCGAGGCCTGCCCGATCTTCTAAGGGCAGGCGGCATTCTATTGTTGAGCTTGGCGATGCTCTCGATCGCTGATGCCGCGACCTCTGCCTGGGCACCGGCCTTCTTCTCCCGCGGGCTGAATTTCACGCCCATGCAAATCGCAGCGGAAGTGGGGACGGCGGCGATCGTCGGTGGCGGCGCGGGCTGTCTGCTGGGCGGGATCCTGTCCGATCACCTCGATGCGCGCGGCATCCGGAACGCCCGCGAGTTGGTCGCGTGCGCTGCCTGCGGCGCGGCTGTGTTCGGTTTGAGCTTTGTTTTCGTGTCCGGTTCGACGGCGGTCGCGGCTTATGCGTTATTCGTATTCGCCGTGGGCGTTGCCTCGGTCGCGGGTGCCTCAGCCTTTCTCCGCCGGCTGGCGCTGAACCTGCAGGGCTTCGGCACGGCGCTGGTTGCTTTTACCATGGTCATGGCCGGCCTGGGCAGCGGCCCGACGGTCGTGGCGTTGGTCAAGCAGCACATCCTTGGCGGAGACGCCCAGACCGGCTTGGCCATCTTCCTGGTCGGCACGCTCACATTGCTGACCGCGCTTGCCCTTTTCGGCCAGCAGCTACGCGTCGGGTCGGCATCCAGTTTTGAACGAGAAGAGAGAATCGCCCATGAGTGACAGGACAAGTCGGC
Organism: Sphingobium sp. FW305-3-2-15-F-TSA7; assembly: GCF_058787155.1. Taxonomy (NCBI): domain Bacteria; kingdom Pseudomonadati; phylum Pseudomonadota; class Alphaproteobacteria; order Sphingomonadales; family Sphingobiaceae; genus Sphingobium; species Sphingobium sp. FW305-3-2-15-F-TSA7. Next base: position 57,058 of record NZ_JBYSZM010000039.1, read on the forward strand.
TTATCGCAGAAGCGCTTCCATGCGACATGACCCTGCCCTGGTCGGGAGAGCCAGGCGATCAGGGTCTTCGGGAAACATTGCCGGCGCGCTACCTCGCGGCTGGCTGGGGCTTCGTATCGCTGACGATCACGACCGACGACGAGGATATGGCGACCACGATCCGGACGATCGCCGCCGAACGACGCGCAATCGAGGCTCGAGACGATTGCATCCTCATCGACTCCGTCGATGATATTCTGCGCGCACGACAAGAGGGCAAGATCGCGCTGAGCATGCACTTCCAGGGCTCGCGTCCGGTAGAGCGCGATCTGGCGCTCGTCGGTTTGTACTACAAGCTCGGCATCCGTCACCTCCTGATGGCATACAACCAGAAGAACTTTGTCGCCGATGGCTGCCATGAACTTGGAGACGGCGGTCTGAGCCGCTTTGGCCATGCCCTTATCGCCGAGATGAACCGCGTGGGCATGATCGTCGATGTCGCACATACCGGCTACAGATCGTCGATGGATGCCATCGCCGCGTCGTCCGCGCCGGTGATTGTCAGCCACGGCAATCTCAAGGTCTTCAACGATCACCCCCGTTGTTACACCGACGAGCAAATCCGCGCGATCGCGGCGAGCGGCGGTGTGTTCGGGCTCACGGGCCTGGGCGTGTTTCTGGGCGGCAATGATAGCTCGACGCCGGCCTTCGTCCGGCAGATCGATCATGTCGTGCAACTGGTCGGTCCCGAGCATGTCGGGTTCGGTCTCGACTATGTGTTCGACATGCCGGCGCTTGAGGAACTGGTTCTGAAAAGCGGCGATAAATGGCCGCAGGGCGCATATACGACCCGCGGCATCCAGCAGATCGAACCGGAGCGGCTGCCGGAGATCGTCGATGCGCTCGTGGCACTCGGTTATGGGGACGCGGATATCCTGGCAATTCTTGGTGCCAACTGGTTGCGTGTGTGCCGGGCGGTCTGGCGCTGAGCGACATGCAAATTGCTGTACTTGGCAGTGGCGTGATCGGAGTCGTCTCCATCTGGTATCTGGCCCGTGCCGAACATGAGGTCATTGTTGTCGATCGTCAGGCAGGCTTCGTCCTTGAAACGAGTTTCGCCAATGCCGGCGAGATTTCACCCGGCTTCGTGCGCGCGCCATCGATGATCGCCCGGTCCTCGCTCCAGTCGAACCGGAATGCCTCCCCCGACGCTCCGCGCCGTGCCATTTTCCGGTTCGGCCATCTCTGCGCGGCAGCGGCGCGGGCCATCGGTGCGATCGCTTCGGCGAAGCAACGAAACGGGTTCGGCGGCTTGGTTCTGGATTTGTGGGTCATGACAGGCCGTCACCAGCCCCGCGCCGCCGCTGTGGCTTTGGTCTGCCACCGCCCGATCTAAGGCTTGAGAAGTACCTTCCCGATTACCTCCCGGTCTTCGAGGATGCGTTCGGCTTCTGCCGCTTCCTCCAGAGGCAACTTGGAGTCGATAAGTGGCACAAGCCGACCGTCGGCGAGCATCGAGAGCAATGCGGTCAGATCCTCGGTATGCCAGCCGTCGGACCCGATCACATGCTGTTCGAAACTGAAGAGGTAGCGTAGATCGGTGGTCACCGAATAACCCGCCGTGGCGCCACAGTTGAGGATGCGACCGCCCTTGCTCAGGCATCGCTGTGTCGGCTCCCAGGTGTCGCCGCCGGTAAAATTGACAGCGACGTCGACCCCGCCTTCGCCCGACAGGCGCGGCTTGCCGAATATGGCCTTTACCGCCGCCGCGATATCGGTCTTGCTGTAATCGATCAGGTGGTCTGCGCCGATGTCCGCCAGCCGGTCAAGCTTGGCGGTGCTCGATGCGCATGCCACCACCTGTGCGCCCGCCAGTTTGGCAAGCTGGACGCAAGCGGCGCCGACGCCGCCGCTGGCGCCGAGCACGAGCACGGTTTCGCCGGCTTTCACCTTGCCACGCGTCATCATCATGCGATGCGCCGTGCCATAAGCGAGCGGCAGTGCGGCGGCCGCGTCGAGATCGACACCGTCCGGCACCGCAAGCAATTGTCCCGCCGGCACACGAACCAGTTCGGCTCGCCCACCGTCCATGGTCTCGCCGATCATGACGGGACGATCGCCCAGGATGACGGGATCGACGAGCACCCGATCGCCGGCCGTCCAGCCGGTGACGCCTTCGCCGATGCTGTCGATGGTGCCGGCAATGTCCGAACCGACGATCACAGGCAGCGGAATGGTGATGCCCGGCATGCCACGCCGGGTGAAGATGTCGTGATAGTTGAGCGCGGTGGCTGCAACCTTCACGACGACATCCCCCGACCCTGCCAGCGGTGCCGGATGGTCGGCGACCGGCTGGAGCATTTCGCGACCGCCATGGCCGACGGTGAGGACTGCGCGCATCATCGTATCTCCTTGTTTCAGGCGCCGGTTGCGAGTGTGGCGCGACCGATCGCGACGAGCTTGCCGCCCGCCTCGATCTCGACGTCGACGATGGCGGCGGTTCGCCCGACCCGGCGGACGATCGCGCTGGCGACGATCTCCGCTCCCGCCGCCGGCCGCAGGTAATTCACCTGAAGGTTCATCGTCGGTACCACATGATCGACCATGCGCGACGCAGCGAAAGTGGCAGTCGTGTCGATCAGCGTCGCGATCGCGCCGCCATGTGCCTGACCCGCGCCCTCGGCCCGTTCGGCATTGCCGCCTGCGGGTGCGGAGATCACCAGGATGACCGGTTCGGTCGCGGCCGGGACGGCAATGGCGCGAAAACCCAGGAAGCGATGAATGGGGACCGTATCGAGCAGACTCTGGATGCCGGCAAGTGAGTGGAGGTCATGATCGCTCATGGCGTTTTCCTTTCGATGAAGCGGAGAAACAGGCCGGTCGCGGCCGATGCGGGCACCAGCAGCGCGCCGTCGCTCTCGATGACTGCAATATCGGAGGGGATGCAGGCGCGACACGCCGCAAGCGACCCCACCGCGACCGTCAGTCCGATGCCGTATCCGGCGCCTCGGGCCAGAGGTGGAGCAACCGCACCGAAACGATCGGCCGCCACCTCATCGCACAGGAATTCGATCGGTGCCGGGCCCGCCGACAGGCACGCGAACGTCGCGCGATCCGTGTCGGGATCAGCCGATAGGAAGGTGACACCGACGATGTCGAGCGCGGTGTTGGCATGGACCGCGAAGGCCGGAATGAAGATCGTCTCGGGACGCTTGTGCATCACCAGAAACGGGGGCGGGAAGGGCGAGGTTGCGCTTTCGAGATAGGCGAAATCGCTGTCGGTCTCGGCCGTGCTGCCATCGGGCATGTCGACGGCGCGCCGGGCGCTGCCGATGCCGGTCATCGCCACGCCGTTTTCGGTCAGTGCCGCGCGATCGACGGCCAGATCGTTCGATCGAAAGGCGAAACTGGTCAGGCCTTCACCATAAGCGAAGCGCGCCATCCAGCGTTCGCGATGCGGCGGGATCATGTCCTCGATCCGTCCAAGCAATTCGATATAGGTGGACCCGAAGCCGACGAGGCGGTTGGCCGATCCGAGCGCGAGATGGCGCATGATCGGCGAGACCTGAAAACCGAGCGCGGACCAGAGCTCTCCGGCCTCGGAAAGATCGAGCACAGCCACGACGACATGGTCGAGTGGGCGCGCAACTGAAATCGGGTCGGTCAAATCCTGTCCTCCTATTCACCGGTCTTGCGGGGCGAAGGGCGGGAGTGACAAGGGCGCGAGCCCATCCATGTCCGATGGCAAAGGGCTTGTGTCGGGTCGCAATGTACAGCCGGGCAACCTCGGGATTACAGCGTCTGCCCGACGCCCCCGGCAGCGCGGTTGATCGTGCCGCGCAATGCCAGCATTGCACAGGCCGCCACGGCGGTGACGATCGCGAGCATCATGAAGTATCGGGCGTAGCCCATTCGCTCGGCGTAGCCGGCGATCCAGCCGGCGCCATAGCCACCCAGTCCCAGAGTGACGGTGTAGAAGGCGCCCATGATCATGGCGACCAGTCGGCGCGGCGCCAACCGGTAGACCAGTCCATAAGTCATCGTCCAAGCCGCGACCTCGCCCACGCCGAGAAGGATCACACCCAGCGCCGGGATCGACCAGGAGCCGGATGTGCCCGCCCAGCCCGTCCAGGCGAGCATCGCCAGCCCGGTGGTGCCGAATCCGAGCGCCACCGCATATTTGGTGGGCGCATCGGGCTCCATGCCGCGCTTGGCCAGCCTGGCCCAGAGCCTGGCGAAACCGGCCGGCGCGACGATCAGTGCGGCCGCGTTGAACGAGGTGTACCATTGCACCGGGATGACGAACCCGCTTACCGACCGGTCGACGCCATGCTCGATCATCAGCAGCACGCTGCCGAAAATCTGCAGCGCGCCGACATGGAACAGGCAGAGCGCGGCAGCGAAGATCGCCAGCAGCCCCAGCCGTGCACCTGTCCCGGCCCGATCGTCGGCCTCCGTCGTGGACGATGTTCGGCGGGCGGTCGTTGCGGGCGCCGGACCCAGCAATCGACGATGCAGCGCGGTGAAGGTGATCGCCGCGAGCGCCATACCGATCGCGGCCGCGCCGAACGCCGAAGGCCAGCCGAACCGCGTCACCAATGTTCCGGAAGCGAGACCGGCGACGACCGCGCCGACATTGATACCCATGTAATAATAGGTGTAGCTGCGCTCGCGATGCGGCTCGTCACCTTTGAACGCATCGCCGAAAACGATGACCGCGGTCGATTTCATAAGCGCGTTGCCTGTGACGATGCAGGCCATCGATCCCCAGAAAGCCAGCATCGTCGCATCCGTCGCATCGCCGACGCCCGCACCCTGACGCGCCGCGACCCAGGTCAGCAGGCCATAGCCGAGCAGCATCATATTGCCGCCGATCACAATCGCCGCGCGGTGGCCGATCAGCCGGTCCGCCATGAGCCCGCCAGCCATCGGCAGCGCATACATTAGTGCGAAAAAGATGCCGACGAACCCAAGCGCACGCGGTTCCGCCCAGCCCAGCCCGCCATCGGCCGCCGTGGCGGAGAGGAACAGCACCAGCAACGAGAGAGTGGAGTAGAAGGCGAACCGCTCGAAGAATTCGAACAGGATTACGAGCCGGGCACCGGCGGGCAACGGCTTGCGCAGCGTCTCGGACAGCGGCGAGCCGTCGATCATGGCCATGGTCACCTGATCATTCCTCCTCGATCGGACGCCCGGCGCGACATGCCATAGCCAACGGAGAACCCTCGACAGCTGGATCGGGGCTGGCAAGCGATTTGCGGCGATCGAACCGCATTCACATGTTTTCGGACCGCCCGCACAAATCCCACTGCCCGCAACGATATCGCGGCCGATCGCACAAGCACGCCGCGTGGACGAGGGCATATCGACGCGCCATCATGATCGTCCATCAAAGGCGACACCGCATGCGGCGCCAATTCCCAGGAACAGGATCCGTTCATGATCGATAATCGAACCGGTGCGGCTGTTAATATATGCCGTATCCGCGCGTCGATCCTGCCCCGCGTGCGCGGACAGTCGCTGCGATGAGCGCGACCTGTTCGCCATCGGGCAATCTCGGCGACATCGTGAACACCTACACGCCGGGCGCCGCTTATATCGATCTTGCCGACGGTCGGACCTACTCGCCGGCCGAGATCGACGATCGTGCCGGCCGCTTCGCGCGCGCCATGGTCGATCGCGGGCTGGAACGCGGCGCACGCGTCGCGATCGTCGCGGACAATGGCGCGCCGTTTCTCATGGCCTATCTCGGGCTGATGCGTGCCGGCCTGGTGCCCGTGATGATCAATCATCGGTTGCCGATGGCGACCATCGCCTTCATCGTCGCGGACAGCGGCGCCAGTCTGGTCCTGGCCGACGCCGCGCATCGACAGCAGGTACCGTCCGGTATGGAGATGCTGACGCTTGATGCATCCGACGATCTGCTTGGTGCCGTACCCCTGCCTTCGCTGTGCCCGGTACCGGGTGAAATTGCGGAGATTCTCTATACATCCGGCTCGACCGGCCGGCCAAAGGGCGTTCCCTTGTCGCACGACGGGCAGATCTGGGCGATGGACCGGTTCATCGCGGTCTCGGACAAACCCGAGCGAACGGTGATCGCGGCGCCGACCTATCATATGAACGGCCTGTTCTTTTCGACCATCAGCCTGGCTCTGGGCTCGTTGATCGTATCGCTGCCGCGCTTCGATGCCGCTGCCTATCTTCGTGCCGTCGCCGAATATCGCTGCACATTGCTGAGCGGCGTACCGACCATGTTCGTGCTGATGGCGCGTGAGCGCGAACTCGTCGAAACACTCGATCTGTCGAGCGTTCGCGACATTATCATCGGCTCGGCGCCGCTGAGCGCCGCGCTGCTGGACCGGCTGAAGGAGGTTTTCCCCGGGGCGAGCCTGCGCAACAGCTATGGCACGACCGAGACCGGTCCCGCGATGTTCGGTCCGCATCCCGACGGGCTGCCGCGTCCGCCGCTGGCGATCGGCTACCCCTATCCCGGCGTCGAATGGCGGCTGGCCGGTGGCCCCGATGCGGATGAAGGCGTGCTGGAGACGCGGACGCCGGCGACGCTGAAGGCCTATCTGAACCTGCCCGAAGCCAGTGCGGACAGGCTGAGCGACGGATGGTATGCGACCGGCGATGTCATGCGCCGCGACGCCGATGGCTTTTTCCACTTCCTGCGTCGCGCCGACGACATGTTCGTATGCGGCGGCGAGAACATCTATCCGGACGAGGTCGAGCAATTGCTGGAGCGTCATCCCGATGTCGGCCACGCTGCCGTCGTCGCCGCGGAGGATGAAGTGAAGGGCATGATCCCCATCGCTTTCGTCGTCCCGCGCGAAGGCCGGACGATCGACCCGGAGGCGCTCAGGCGTTTCACGCTGGAGGAGGGGCCAGGGTTCAGCCACCCGCGCGCGATCGTGGCGTTGGACCATCTGCCCGCGGGCACGACGTTCAAGGTAGACCAGGCCGCGCTGCGTGCGAAGGCGGCAGAGATCGCGCGCGATCTGCGACGCTGATCGTTTACGTCGGCATGACGAGGTGGAAGCGAAGTTTGAGCCGGTGCGCTACGCTGCCGAAACCCCTGATCCCGCGACGATAGCTCCCGATCGCGCGGCCGCGATACTCTCGGCCACGCCCTCGCGAGCGCCCGCCGCCCGGCGCATCTCGCGTGGGGCGCAGCCATGATAGCGGCGGAACGCGTGGGTCATGTTGGCGGGGTGATCGTAACCGATCTCATAAGCGATTTCGGCGATCGTCATCGAACTGGTCATCAGCAGCTCGGTTGCGCGTTCCATCCGGCATTTCAGCGTGAAATCGCCGATCGTCATGCCGAAGACGAGCTTGAACGCCAATTTGAACTTGGTCTGGTTCAGGCCGATCATCCGGCTGAGCTGGGGGATGGTGGGGGGACAGCGATAATGTTCGATCAGCAGGTCGCGCCCCTCATAGACCCGGCTGACGTCCCGGACCGAAAGGTTCGAATGCGACGCTGCGACGTCGCGTGGTATCGAAAGGTCGCGCAGGATCAGGCAGCCGATTTCCCGGCCCTTCGCCTCCACATAGGACAGTCGCAGGATCGGCGGGTAGAGCACGACCGCGTGGAACAGGTCGTTCGCCGCGCGAAGCAGATCCGGGCCCAGCGGGGTCGGACTGATCATCGGCGGGCCGGACGTCACCCGGAACAGATGGCGGAGCGGTTCGGGCAGGGCGCCGGACTGGCCGCCGACCATCTCCTCGAACAGGCTCGGTTCGCAGTGCAGGATGAGCAGCCGGGTCGTCCGACCGCCATACATGGTATATGAGCTGGCGGTTCCGCCTGGATAGGCCTCCAGATAGGCACCGGCCCCGTCGATAACGGTTTCCGGCGACCCGTAGCTCAGTTTTCCGGACAGCAGCACGCGGATCTTCACCAGCCTGTCGCCCGTGACGTTCATCACGTGATCGTCGTGATAGGTCGCATTGATCCGCATCATGTAAAGGCTGGGCGATGCCATGACGAAATCGATCGTCCCCTGGCCGAGTTCGCCGGGGATGCGGATGCGCAGGCCGTTGAGTGGGCCCTTGTCGCGCAGGCTCGGGGGTAACGGCGCGGCGATCGTGGCGAGGCACAGCGCGACGGCATCGCCGATCAGTTCATGATCCGCGATCTTCCACAACGATCCGTCCGAATCGATTTCGAAGTCCGATTCCATCCTGTGTCCGTCGATCTCCAAGGTGTCTTCGGCAGCATATAGGGTTATGATGACCCCCTGACATCGGCTGTCAGTGCGATCCGACGAAATGCCTGTGTTGTCCGACCTCTCAGGCGCATGCACCGGTTCCGGTCGGTCCCGTTGCGACAGATCGCACAACCAGAGTGATTCCGAGGCTGGTGGAATCACCTGCCGGATCGAAGCCGCAGGCCAGCGAAGCTAAATCACGGCGAACGAAGGGGCATGGGGTGTCCGCGCGATCGGTTCAACGCATGGCCTGACGGCGCAATGGGCGCCAATTGCTTCCGATCGCAACATTTTCAGAACCTTTCGGACCGTTCTTTTCCGAAATCTGTCCCTAATCTCCTCCGTTAAAGGCAGGGGAGAAATATGACACACGGGAAACGGAATCTACTGAAGGGCTGTGCCATCTGGGCCGGCCTGTTCATTGCGCAGCCTGCCCTGGCGCAGGCGACGGGCCCGGCCGAGGCAAAGAACGCCGATGAGCCGGACGACATCATCGTGACGGCGCAGAAGCGCGAACAAAGATTGACCGACGTGCCGGGAAGCATTTCGGCGGTCAGTGGCGCGGAACTGGAACGTGCCGGCGTGAACGGCGTCCAGGATCTTGCCCAGATCGCGCCCGGCCTGATCTTCTCCGAGACGGTCGGCCGTCAGACCACCAATGCGATCGTGCGCGGCGTCGGGCCCCAGAATTTCGCGGATCCGACCGTTCAGGTCCTGACCGACGGCTTCACCCTGGGTTTCAACCGCTCGGGCAACAACGCGCAATTGTTCGACCTGGCGCGCGTCGAGGTGCTGAAGGGGCCGCAGCCGACCCTTTACGGCCGAAACGCATTGGGCGGCGTGATCAATTATGTGACGCGCAAGCCGGACGACGAAACCCGCATTCGCCTGCGCGGCGAAGCCGGCACCTATGACAGCTACCGCATTTCGGGATCGATCAGCGGTCCGCTGATTCCGGGCGTGCTCGCAGCGCAAGTGGGCGCAAGCTATCGGAGCTTCGGCGGCTTCCTCGACAATCTGTATGACGGCCGGAAGAATGTGAATGACGAGCGCGACATCGATCTGCGCGCGCATATCCGCTTCACGCCCACCGACAGTCTCGAAATGAACCTGACCGTCGCCCACGCCGACAGTCACGACAGTTGCGGCGATTGCTCGTTCATCACGCCCGGCTGGAACATGACCGACCCCAATCGCCGGTTGAAGCTCGGCCAAGGTCTCTACGACCTGAACGACATATCCTACGCCGTGAACCAGGATTATCCGGGCAGCTTCGACAGGAAGGAGACCACGGTCGTCCTCAACACCGAAATCGACCTCGGCGGCGCAAAGCTCACCAGCATTACGGGCGGCGCGCGCCAGAAGACCGTCACCTATCTGGACCAGAACCGCATCCCCGGCCCGACCGCGCTCGGCACCTTCTATATCGTGCCGATCCGCAACGAGGCGGTGAGCGAGGAACTGAGGCTGTCATCCGACAATGACGGGCGGCTGATCTGGCTGCTCGGCGCCTATGCCTATAAATACAAGCGCAACCAGCAGACCTATTTCGACAATGATCTGGGTGCGAGCACGATCACGCGTGTGACCAACCTCGCCGTGTTCGCGAACCTGGAATACAAGATCCTCGATACGCTCTCGATCATCGGCGGACTGCGCTACGACCATGAAAAGATGGGCGTCGAAACGCCGGCGGCCAGCTTGCGTGCCGAGGGCGATGAATGGCTGCCGTCGGTCACGCTCTCGTTCAAACCGTCGAGCTCGCTGCACCTCTATGCCCTTTATTCCAAAGGCTATCATTCGGGCGGCCCGAACGATCCGCAATTCTCGCCGCCGAATGCGCAGAAATATGATCCGGAATATCTGACGAATTACGAAATCGGCGTGAAGGGCAAGGCGGATCTGGCCGCGCTGAACTATTCGATGTCGCTTTTCTATATGGACTGGGACAATCAGCAGATTCAGATACCGTTCGGCGTACGCAATTATATCGCCAATTCCGGAAAGTCGCGGATCAAGGGGCTCGAGGCGACGATTTCGGCGCGGCCCGTCAAGGGGCTGTCGGTCGATGCCGCGCTGACGTTGCTGGACGCGAAATTCCTGAAATATGTCGACACGGTGACGACGGGCGTGTTCGGCGTGCCGTCGAATCTGCGCGGGAAGAGCCTGCCGTACGCGCCCAAGATGACCGCCAATTTTGGCGTGGAATATGTCTTCCCGATATCCTCGACCTGGGATGCGCGGCTGCGCGGCGATGCGATCTATATGGGCAAGCGCGCCTTCGATCCGCCCAATCTGTTCATCGCCGACAATTATGTCCTCGCGAATTTCTATGCCGGCGTACAGTCCGACAAATGGGAGATCGGACTATTCCTGGACAATGCGTTCGACCAGAAATATTTCACCGGCGGCGTGGTCAACACCTCGGGCAATCCGCCTTTCGCGACGATCGGACGGCCGCGCATCTTCGGCGTTCGAGCCGAACTGAACTTCTGACCAAGGGGAATGGCGATGCGGACGGTGCTGCGCTGCGTGATCGCACTGGCCGCTTGCATGGCCGCTATTGCCCCGGCATCGGCGCGGCCCTTGGCCATTGTCGATGTGACGGTGCTGCCAATGGACGGCGCGGTGCGGCTGCAGCATCGCACCGTGTTGATCGACAAGGGGCGTATCACGCGGATCGCACCTGCGGGTAAGATCCGAATTCCCGGAAATGCCGTCCGCGTGAATGGTCGCAACCGTTATCTGATGCCCGGCCTTTCGGACATGCACGCCCATGTCTTCGTCGGGCTCAAGAGCCAGCCCACGCCCGATGAGCAGCGCCTTGCGCTCCTGTCCTACCTCGCGACCGGCATCACGATCGTGCGTGATCCATCCGGCGGGCCGTCCGATCTGGCGCTTCGCGACATGGTCGCGGAGGGCCGGATATTGGGGCCGCGCATGTTCGTGGCATCGCCGATCCTGGAGGGAGGCGCGGCGGTGTGGCCGGATTCGGTGCGCGTCGAGCGGCCCGAGCAGGCCGCCCCTGTCGTCGCGAAGTTCAAGGCGGCCGGCTACGACTATATAAAGATCTACCATACGCTGCCGAAGCCCGTCTTCGATGCGGTCATGGCGGCGGCGCGGCGCTACGCGATGAAGGTGATCGGCCATGTGCCGTTCGAGGTCGGCGTCGAGCAGGCGATTGCCGGTGGCATGTACAGCGTCGAGCATTTGCGGGGCTATGATTTCGATGGGATGACCCCGCAGGCTTTGGAAAAGGATGGCGGGCGATCGCCCGAGCGGATGGGCGTATGGCTGCGCATGACCAACGCGCGCATGAACCAGTTGGCCGAACTGACCGCGCGCTCGGGCGTATGGAATACGCCAACGCTCAGCTACATTCCCTTCCTGGCGGACCCCGCAACGCGTCAGCGTGCCGGACGCGATTCCGCATTCGTCTTGCTCCCGCCTTATATGCAGGCGGCTTTGGGAACACGTGGTGTCGATGCGATCTTTTCGCCTGAGGTGAAGGCGGTGATGCTGGAAGCGCTGCCGCGTCAGCGCGCGTTTCTGAAGCGGCTGAACGATCGCGGCGCGAAATTGCTTATCGGGACCGACTCGCCCATTCCATACCTGGTACCTGGCGCCACCGCGATCGACGAGATCGGCCAGTTCGTGCAGGCAGGGATTTCCACGTACGACGCGCTCAAGGCCGCAACGGCCAATGCGTCCGCTTCGCTCGGCATCGCGGCTCAGGCCGGCACTGTCGCCGTTGGGAAACGGGGCGGGCTTATCTTGCTCAATGCAGATCCATTGGCGGACCCCGCCAATCTCTGGAAACTCGAGGGCGTCGTGATCGATGGTCGTTGGTATCCGCACAGCGGCTTGATCCGCGAAATCGGTCGCCTGCGTGCCGGTATGGTGCTGCCAGTCTAATGCTAACCAGTCTCCACCATGAGACAGCCGATGTGACCTATATCGTATAAGCGGCACCGCTTTTCGGCGGGGACGACCCGGTTCACCACAAGCTTGCGCGGCGTCGAGGATCTCCTTGCCGAGCGCGGCATCGACGTCAGCTACGTGACCGTTCGCTGCTAGGCCAGCAAGTTTGGTCCGGCGATTGTCGCCAATATTCGCCTTACTCGTGAACGGACGGACAATGTGTGGCATCTCGATGAGGCGGTGGCGCGGATCAAGGGCGAGCGCATGTTCATGTGGGGAGCGGTCGACAAGGAAGCAGAGGTGCTCGACGTTCTGGTCCAGCGGCGGCGCAACGAGGTCACTGCGTTGAAATTACTGAGAAAACTGCTGAAGCGCCAGGGCCAGGCGCCGGACGAGATCGTGACCGATGGGCTGGCCTGGTATGGGGCGACGAAGCGCCGGCACCGGCCGGGTCGACTGCGGGAAAACAATCGCGCTGAGAATTCACGCCTGCCAGTCCGGAGACGAGAGCGAAAAATGCAGAGATTCAAATCGCAGGGCCAAGCTCAGCGTTTCACCTCAACCCACTCCGCGATCTACAACACCTTCGCCATCCAGCGCCATCTGACATCCCGCTCGACCATGCACGATTTTCGATCAGCCGCCATGGCGGAATGGCTCGCCGCGTCGACTGCTATTGCATGAATTGTCGGTTCACCGGTCGAACTCGGCCCTCGCCAATTAACCTGACAATGCCGGCTCAACGCCTTCGGAGGCGATTCCGTAGCGGCCAGTGAACCTGCGGAGAAAGCCGCCGGGAGGAGCTTGGTCTGGGCCGCTTCGGGCCTCTCCGCGCTACGGATTGGTGCGCGCAATCGCGCGGAACTGCGCCATTCTCCGCCCATTTTGGGACGATTTCGAAAATGGGCATGACTGGCTGGCGGTGGTGTCAGTCGGACGCGAACCGCTCTCCGCATGTTAGGTTCGGTCCATGAGGTTGTGGGTCTAGCTCGCCAGGATCTGCCACTCAGCCAGTGCGGCTGAGCGGCGTTCCTTGTAGACTTCGCGACTGACGAGATGGCATTCCGAATTGAAATGATTGTACAAGGAGGCGTGGACGGATGCGAATTTCTGTAGGGATTTCATCCGCCGGAATCGCCGCATCGCGCGCTCGCGTCGTCGGAAGGGAAGATGGCTATTCTCGCACCTGTTGTTGAGGTGGCGACCGACCTCCTGTCTGCTCCGGTTGCCCAACTCATCCATTGCGGCGCTGTAGCTGTGCAGGCCATCCGTAGCGATGGTTTGCGGAGGTCCATGGCGCTTGAGCGCCTTCTTCATGAAGGTGAGGGCGGCGGCCTTGTCGCGGGTTTTGGTGACGTAGCTTTCCAGGATCTCGCCTTCGTGATCGACGGCTCGCCAGAGATAAACCATCTCGCCGTTCAGCTTGACGTACATCTCGTCAAGATGCCATTTTCAGTGCCCAAAACCACGCATCCGGTTTACACGCTGGCGGCGGATTTCGCCGGCGAACATCGGACCGAAGCGGTTCCACCACAGCCGCACCGTCTCGTGGCACAGATCATAGCCGCGCTCGAAAAGCAGATCTTCCACGTTCCGAAGCGATAACGGGTAGCGCACGTACAGCATCAGAACCATGCGGATGACCTCGGGTGCAGAGTGGAAATAGCGAAACGGGCAGGGCGGTTTAGCCCGAGATTTGGGGCTCATTCGCGACCGCTACCAGCCGGCCTCCAACGCTGCCACATCCTTTTGACAGAACCCTAAGGGGACATTGGCAATCCGGCTGGCGCCGGCACAGCACCAAACCCGGAACGTGGCGTGAGATGGATTCCGGCGATCATGCACCGTACTGAACCGCCTGCCAGCTCTATGGTTGAAACTCCCACAGCGACTATCGGCAGGAGGCCTTCGATAGAATGCCTCTGCCGCCGGCTCAGGGCCGCCACAGCGCGATCCGACATCAAGAGAAATGTGCCGCGGGCGCCCTGAAGCTCGATGCAATTGCCGGCAAATGCCGATATCTGCTCCTCCTCCAGCTCGATGACGCGTCTGCCCGAACTGCGTAACCGATCGATAATCTCAGCAAGGCGGTGCTGGTCACGGATCATGCCGGAAGCGATCAGGGCCAGATCTGTCCCGACGGACATCATGACATTTGTATGGTAGACAGGCCGCTCCAACCGATCGACCGCATCGAATACCATCGGTTCGAAATTGAAGTGGGCGCAGAAGCGCTCAAGGGCGATTTCGCTCAGGCGATTCGAGCGGGCTGCATACGCAACCCGCTCGACGTTATCGAGCACCATGCCCCCGGTGCCCTCCAGGAAGATCCCGTCTTGCTCCAGGCCCGAATAGTCGACCACCTCCTGGACGCGAAACTGACTCTTTAGCATCTCGATCACATCGGACCGGCGCTCGCCCCGCCGACTCGGAGAGAACATCGGATAGACAGCGATCTGCCCGCCAGAATGCGTAGAGAACCAGTTGTTCGGGAATACTGAATCCGGGTGGTCGCCTGTCACGTCCTCAAAGAGGTGCACACGAACACCCTCCGACCGAAGACAATCAGCAACACCGGATACTTCCGCGTGGGCGCGACGCGCAATCTCGTCCTTTTCGATGGACCACGTCACCGACTGGAAGGTGTTGTCGATAACCGTCGCAGGATTAGGGTTGAACCGATGCGGACGGATCATGACGACATCGCGCGGCGCCTGCACAAGCCTGCGCACGCTCAGTTCACCAACCCGAGGTCTGGGCTGCCGTTGAGTAGACCGAACAGATTGCGTGGATCGCATGGAGCGGCGAGTAGGTCGATCTCGCGATGAGATCCCGTCCTTTCTGCCATCGTTCAATAGCCGAAAGGCCGAGAAGTCCTCGATGGCGTAGCCGACGGAATCGAAAACCTTAATCTGGTCGACGGATCGTCTCCCTACCGCCTTGCCCGTGACAACCTGCCAAAGCTCGGTGACAGGGAAGTCGGCAGGCATCTGCTGAATCTCACCCTCGATCCGCGTCTGCTCCTCGAGCTCCACGAATACCGTAGCACCCGAGAGAATGTCCGCCTGCAGCTCGGTCTTGCCGGGACAGTCGCCTCCCACCGCGTTGATGTGGATTCCCGCGCCGACCATGTTGTCGGAGAGAATGGTCGCTCGCGCTTTGTCAGCCGTCACAGTAGTAACGATGTCCGCGCCGAGAACTGCCGCCCCGGCGCTGTCCATGATCTCTACCTCGATTTCGCGTCCGCGCATATTCAACGCAAACTTCGCTGCTGCCTCCGGGGCGACATCGTAGGCCTGGATGCGGTCAATACCGATCAGGCGATGGAACGCGAGCGCCTGGAATTCCGACTGAGCGCCTAGGCCGATGATTGCCATGGTGCGTGAATCAGGTCTCGCGAGATACTTGGCTGCCAGAGCCGACATTGCGGCCGTTCGCAGCGCGGTTCGCAACGTCATCTCGGAAACAAGAATCGGATATCTCATATCGACATCGCTAAGCACACCGAACGCGGCAACGGTCTGCAAACCCACCGCGCTATTCTTGGGGTGTCCATTCACATATTTGAAGCTGAATTGACGACCATCGCTGACAGGCATCAGTTCGATCACCCCATCGATCGAGTGTGACGCTAGCCGGGGTATCTTTTCGAACTCGCCCCATCGGGCCAAATCGGCCTCTATGTAATCGACCATCTTTTCGAGGAGAGGCTCGGCCCCGACTTCATTGATGAGCGATATGATATCAGAAACACTGACGAATCTCACCATCGTCCAACCTCCCATATTTTCCCAGGATAGGGCCGGAGCATGGCAAGCAGTATGGGCAGGGCGCACACTAATCGTCAGGCATATTGCGCAAATTGCTATGCGGTGCTTACCATAATGCAGGAGCGATGGATGCGCTGACAATCGTGTCGATACGCGATTAGGGCATCCAAATTAGGTAGGAATCGGCAAAATTCAGATGATTTTGGACATGACTTCTAAGCGGAGACGCCGATGCATATTTTCGACAATCTCGATCGACACCTCATCGCCATACTCAAACAGGACGCCCGAAAACCGATCACCCGAATCGCCACCATCCTTGGCGTGTCTCGCGCGACGGTGCAGGCGAGGATCGATAAGCTCCTAGAGGATGGAGCCGTTTTGGGCTTTACGATCCGATCGCGCCAAGACGCCAACGGTTCCCTACGAGCGCTCATGATGATCGAGGTAGAGGGGCGCTCCACAACCGCCATCATCACGCGGCTGCGCGGGTTCGTCGAGATTGAAGCGCTCCACACCACGAACGGCGCCTGGGACCTTGTGGCGGAGATAAGGACGCCGGATCTGATCCAGTTCGATCGGGTGCTGCGCGAGGTGCGCCAGATCGAGGGCATATTGAATAGCGAGACCAGTATTCTACTCAGCACGATTTGAGCGACGAGCATCGACAGATCTGCGTGGCAGGCGGTGGGGCACCGTTGTAGCGGCATGGGAGGAACTGAACTGACGAGGTGGATGCCCGCTTCCCCCGGCATCGTATGATGCCTTACCGGCACTGTGCCGGTGACGGAGGAGCACATGACCGACGTTCAGATTCTAGCGATCGACCTTGCCAAGCGCAGCTTCCAAGTTTGCGCCACTGCGGCGGGAGGGGCGGTTCTATTCAACCGGATGGTTTCGCGCGCAAAGCTCGAAGCGGTGCTGCGTGAGCAGGCGCCGTGGTGGTGTCATCTGTGGATGGCCCCTGCGCTGCAAGGGGTAAATTGAGCTGATGATTTGATCTGGCAGGGTGCGGTC
>NZ_JBYSZM010000040.1:0-72572 GCF_058787155.1 Sphingobium sp. FW305-3-2-15-F-TSA7
ATATTGGGCTGGGCGGGATGGGCCTTGCCCGCTTTCATCTCGTCGATGAACTTCTCGCCCATCGCACGGAAGGCGAGCGTATCGATGTCGAGCCGCGCCATGTCGCCGCGCAGGATCGGGTCGGCCGCCATCAGATCCTTGTGCATCGCGCCGACCGAACCCACCGGCGCGTTACCGGCGCCCGAGATCATCTCGCGCTCATGGCCGAGCAGATATTTGGCGACGTCCCAGCCGCGATTGAGTTCGCCGACGATCTGCGCCTTGGGCACAACGACATTGTCGAAAAACGTCTCGCAGAAAGGCGAATTGCCCGAGATCAGCTTGATCGGCTTGGTGGTGACGCCCGGCGTCGCCATGTCGAATAGCAGGAAGCTGATGCCCTTATATTTGTCGTCCTTGTCGGTGCGGACGAGGCAGAAGATCCAGTCGGCCTTGTCGGCATAGCTCGTCCAGATCTTCTGGCCGTTGACGACCCAATGGTCGCCCTTGTCCTCGCCGAAGGTCTGGAGCGAGACGAGATCGGAGCCCGAACCCGGCTCCGAATAGCCCTGGCACCAGCGGATCTCGCCCCTGGCGATCTGGTTGAGATAATGGACCTTCTGTTCCTCGGTGCCGAATTTGAGCAGCGCGGGGCCGAGCATCCAGATGCCGAAGGACGACAGCGGCGAGCGGCAGCCGAGCGACGCCATTTCCTGGCGGAGAATCTTGGTCTCGGCGGGCGAGAGGCCGCCGCCGCCATAGGGTTTCGGCCAGTCGGGCACCGTCCAGCCCTTTTCGGCCATCCGGTCCATCCACAGCTTCTGCGCGGGGTTCTTGTAAGTGGGATTGCGGCCGCCCCAGCAGGCGTCGGTCTCGTCCTTCACCGGCTCGCGCATCTCGGCGGGGCAATTGGCCTCCAGCCAGGCGCGGGTTTCCGCGCGGAAGGTCTCAAGGTCGCTCATTCGTCGCTCCTCTCCGAGCATGATTTCATGCCCGAGACTATGGCCGCAAAACCAGCCAAGCAAGGGATTCTGCGGGAATCGCAGGTGCCGTAGCGTCAGCGGCGCGCGCATTGACCATGCCCGTGCCACCCCCCATGCTTGCCGCGGAAAAGAGAGGATGGCCCTTGAGAGTCGAGAGCGAATCAGCGTCTCATCGCGTCCCCCTGCGCACCAAGCTGGCCTATGGTTTCGGCGCCGTCGCTTATGGCATCAAGGACAACGGTTTCTCCGTTTTCCTGCTGCTCTTCTACAATCAGGTGGTGGGCCTGCCCGCACATCAGGTCGGGCTGGCGATCATGGTCGCGCTGCTCGTCGATGCGTGCATCGATCCGCTGGTCGGCCATCTTTCGGATCAGACGCATTCGCGCTGGGGCCGGCGCCATCCCTGGCTCTATCTTTCCGCCGTGCCGATCGCACTGGTGTGGGTGCTGCTGTGGAATCCGCCCGATGCGTCGCCGGGGGTGCAGTTCGCCTATCTGATCGGCATCGCGATTCTCGTCCGCGCGGTCGTCTCCTGCTACGAAGTGCCGTCGCTGGCGCTCGCGCCCGAAATCACGCGCGACTATCACGAGCGGACCGCGGTGCTGCGCTATCGCTATTTGTTCGGCTGGGCGGGCGGCCTCGCGATGCTGGTGCTCGCTTTCGCGGCATTGCTGGTACCCGAGCCCGGCTATCCCATCGGACAGCTCAATCCCAATGGCTATCATCGTTTCGCCCTGGTCGGCGCGGCGATCATGCTCGTCGCCGTGCTGGTCTCGGCGATCGGCACGCATCGCGCCTATGCGCGCCGCCACGCCACCGCGCCGGAGCGGCTGCCCCTTGGCCCGACGCTGCGCGCGATCGCGGGGACATTGAGCAACCGGCCTTTCCTGATCCTGATGGCGGCCGCCCTTTTCGCCTTCGCCAATCAGGGCCTCACCTTCGCGCTCAGCAACTATCTGCTGCTGTTCGTCTGGGAGTTTCCGCAAGTCGCCTTCATCACCTATGCGCTTGCCCTGTTTGCCGGGGTGGTGCTCGCCTTTCTCGGCGTC
Source organism: Sphingobium sp. FW305-3-2-15-F-TSA7 (assembly GCF_058787155.1). Classification (NCBI taxonomy): domain Bacteria; kingdom Pseudomonadati; phylum Pseudomonadota; class Alphaproteobacteria; order Sphingomonadales; family Sphingobiaceae; genus Sphingobium; species Sphingobium sp. FW305-3-2-15-F-TSA7. Next base: position 2,012 of record NZ_JBYSZM010000040.1, read on the forward strand.
GCCGCGATTTCGCGCCATATGGGGAAGAAGGATGCCGCGGCGTTGCTCGCGATCGTCAGCCTCACCTTCGCCACCCTGCCCTATTGGCTGCGACTCGCCGGCCTGTTCCCGGCCAACGGCGCGCCCTTGCTGATGCCGGCCTTCCTTTCGCTGATGGCGCTTTCGACCGCCGCGGGCGTCGGCGTGATGATCCTCACCGCCTCGATGGTCGCCGACGTCACCGAAGCGTCCGAAGCGAAAACGGGCAAGCGCACCGAAGGGCTGTTCTTCGCCGGATTCTTCTTCACGCAGAAATGCGTGACGGGAGTCGGCATCTTCCTGTCGGGCGCGCTGCTCGGCGCGATCGGTTTCCCGGCCGAAGCGCAACCCGCAGCGGTCGACTCAACGGTGATCACGCGGCTGATGGCGGCCTATGCGGGGCTGACCGTCGCGATCGGGCTGTGCGCGGCATGGATCTTCACGCGATTCCCCTTTGGTCGTGCGGAACATGAAGCGCGACTGCGCCAGCTTGCCGTAGCGGAAGGCGGGAACAATGCAGTCGACGCCTAAAAATCGGGGGTTCACAAGCCGGGCGGAATCGGCTTTCGCCTATCGGGCACGATCGAAAATCTGAGGCAGGAGAGACGCGATGGACTTCACCCTGACCGAGCGGCAAGCCTATTGGCGCGACCGCGTTCGCGACTTCATCGAGACGCATGTTCGTCCGCGCGACCATGATTATCATGCGCAGCAGGCCGAAGGCGGGCGCTGGAAAGTCCTGCCGGTGATCGAGGAGGAGAAGGCCCGCGCCAAGGCGGCCGGTATCTGGAACCTGTTCATGCCGCCGGCATCCGGCCGCACCCCTGTCGACGACAGTTTCGAATTTGACGGCCCCGGGCTCTCCAATCTCGAATATGCGCTGTGCGCCGAGGAAATGGGCCGCATCGGCTGGGCGTCGGAAGTGTTCAACTGCTCGGCGCCCGACACCGGCAATATGGAAGTGTTCCACCGCTACGGCACCCGCGACCAGAAGGACCGGTGGCTCAAGCCGCTGATGGACGGCGAGATCCGCTCCGCCTTTCTGATGACCGAGCCGGCGGTCGCCTCGTCCGACGCGACCAATATCGAGACGCGGATCACGCGCGACGGTGATGATTATGTGATCAACGGCCGCAAATGGTGGTCGTCGGGCGCGGGCGATCCGCGCTGCACAATCTCGATCCTGATGGGCAAGACCGATTTCGAGGCACAGCGCCACGCGCAGCAGTCGATGATCCTGATGCCGCTCGACGCACCGGGTGTGAAGATCCTGCGCCATCTGCCCGTCTTCGGCTATGACGACGCGCCGCACGGTCATATGGAGATCCAGCTCGACGACGTGCGCGTGCCGGCAGAGAATATTCTGCTCGGCGAGGGGCGCGGCTTCGAGATCGCGCAAGGGCGTCTCGGGCCCGGCCGCATCCATCACTGCATGCGCACCATCGGCGTCGCCGAGGAAGCGATCGAGAAGATGGCGAAGCGGCTGCTGTCGCGCGTCGCCTTCGGCAAGGCGGTGGCCGAGCACAGCGTATGGGAACAGCGCATCGCCGAAGCGCGGATCGATATCGAGATGTGCCGCCTGCTTTGCCTGAAGGCCGCCGACATGATGGACAAGGCCGGCAACAAGGCCGCGCAGGCCGAGATCGCGATGATCAAGGTGGCAGCACCGCGCATGGCGCTGCGCATCATCGACGATGCGATCCAGGCGCATGGCGGCGCCGGCGTGTCCGAGGATTTCGGCCTGGCCCGCGCCTATGCCGGCATCCGCACATTGCGGCTCGCCGACGGCCCCGACGAAGTCCATAACCGCGCGATCGCCCGCCTCGAATTCGGCAAGCATGGCGGTCGCGACGCGATCGCCGCGGCCAAGGCGGCGGCGGGATCGCGCTGATGAAGGCCGCCGTCCTCCACCAAGCGAAAATGCCCCTCACCATTGAGGAGATCGCGGTCGACAAGCCCGGTCCGCGCGAAGTGCTGATCCGCACGGTGGCGTGCGGCGTCTGCCGTTCGGACCTGCATTTCGTCGACGGCGCCTATCCGCACCCGCTGCCCGCGATTCCAGGCCATGAAGCGGCCGGAATCGTCGAGATGGTCGGCGAAGGCGTGACGACGGTGAAGGTCGGCGATGCGGTCGTCACCTGCCTGTCGGCCTTTTGCGGTCATTGCGAATTCTGCGTCACCGGCCGGATGTCGCTGTGCCTGGGCGGGGATACGCGCCGCAAAAAGGGGGAGCCGCCGCGGCTCAGCATGGGCGGTGCGCCAATCAACCAGATGCTCAACCTGTCGGCCTATGCCGAACAGATGCTCGTCCACGAACATGCCTGTGTCGCGATCGATCCCGAAATGCCGCTCGACCGCGCCAGTGTGCTCGGCTGCGCGGTGACGACGGGCGCCGGCGCGGTGTTCAACGTGGCAAAGCTCACGCCCGGAGAGACCGTCGCAGTCGTCGGCTGCGGCGGCGTCGGGCTCGCGGCGATCAATGCGGCGCGTATCGCGGGCGCGGGCAGGATCATCGCGGTCGATCCTGTACCGGAAAAACGCGCACTCGCCGAAAAGCTGGGCGCCACCGATATGGTCGATTCGTCGGCAGAAGGTGCGGTCGACGAGATCGTCGCGCTGACCAAAGGCGGCGTCGACCATGCCATCGAAGCGGTCGGACGGCCGGCATCGGGCGACATGGCGGTCAGGCTGCTGCGCCGCGGCGGCACCGCCACCGTGCTCGGCATGATGCCGCTCGACCACAAGACCGGGCTCAGCGCGATGGACCTGCTGTCGGGCAAGAAGTTGCAGGGCGCCATCATGGGCGGCAACCGCTTCCCGGTCGATATCCCGCGCCTCGTCGACTTCTACATGCGCGGCCTGCTCGACCTCGATACCATCATTGCCGAGCGCGTGCCGCTCGACAGGATCAACCATGCGTTCGACGAGCTTCGCAAGGGCGACTCGGCGCGCACCGTGATCGTGTTCGACGCATGACCGGGGATACGCAGGCGAACATGACCGGCACGGTCGAGGTTCCGGAAAAGGATCGGCTCGACGAAGCCGCGCTGACGGCGTGGATGACCGCGAACGTCGCGGGATTCGAGGGACCGATCCGGCTGACCAAGTTCAAGGGCGGGCAATCCAACCCGACCTATCGCATCGACGCGCCCAGCGGCGCCTATGTGCTGCGCCGCAAGCCGTTCGGGCCGCTGCTGCCGTCCGCTCATGCCGTCGACCGCGAATATCGGCTGATCGCGGCGCTTCATCCCACCGGTTTTCCGGTCGCCCGCCCATATGGGCTGTGCACCGACGACGGCGTGATCGGATCGATGTTCTATGTGATGGGCCTGGTCGAGGGTCGCAACCTGTGGGACGGTTCGCTGCCCGGTATGGCGCCGGACGAGCGACGTGGCCTTTATCACGCGATGATCGATACGATGGCCGCGCTCCACAGCGTCGATCACGAGGCCGCGGGCCTGGGTGATTATGGCAAGCCGGGCAATTATTTCGAGCGCCAGGTCGGTCGCTGGACCAAGCAATATCGTGCCTCGGAAACCGAGCATATGCCCGAGGTCGAGCGGCTGATCGAATGGCTGCCCAGGACGATGCCGGCACAGGATCGCGTCTCGATCGTCCATGGCGATTTTCGCATCGACAATATGATCTTCGACGCCGCCGAACCGCACGTGCTGGCGGTGCTCGACTGGGAACTCTCGACGCTCGGCGATCCGCTGGCCGATTTCTCCTATCTGCTGATGAACTGGGTGACCGAGCCGGAGGGCCGTTCGGGCATCCGTGGCCTCGATCTTGCCGCGCTCGGCATCCCGACGCTCGAAGAGACGGTGGAACGCTATTGCGCTGCGACCGGCCGCACGGGTCTGCCGGACCTCAACTGGTATTTCAGCTACAATCTGTTCCGCCTCACCGGCATCGTCCAGGGCATCAGGAAGCGTATCCTCGAAGGCACCGCGTCGAGCGCGCAGGCGGAAGCAACCGCCGCGCCCGCGCCGTCGCTGGCCAAGGCGGCCTGGGCGTTCGCGGTGAAGGCTGGAGCGGAATAGGAGACGCCATATGATCGGACGGTTGCAGGGCAAGAGCGCGGTCATCACTGGCGCGGGATCGGGCATCGGCCGCGCGACGGCATTGCTGTTCGCGCGCAACGGCGCGCGGCTGGTGATCGGCGACAAGGCCGACAGCGTGCACGAGACCGCGAAGCTGATCCGCGACGAAGGCGGCGAGGTCAACGCGATCCAGATGAACGCAGGCAAGGAAGAGGATGTGAAGAACCTCGTCCAGACCGCCCGGCTCTCCTATGGCGGACTCGATATCGCCTTTGCCAATGCCGGCATTTCGGGCGGGCTGACCGGTATCTTCGATCACAGCGTCGAGGATTGGCAGCAGATCCTGCAGGTCAATCTGATCGGACCCTATCTGATCGTGAAGCACGCCGCGCAGGAGATCATGAAGAAGGGCTCGGGCTCGATCATCTGCACCGCCAGCGTCGCCGGCATCCGGTCGGGCGCAGGCTGTCCGGCCTATTCGGCGTCGAAGGCGGGTGTGATCAACCTGGTGCAGACATCGGCGCAGCAGCTTTCGGGTACGGGCGTGCGGGTCAATGCGATCTGCCCGGGGCTGATCGAGACCGGCATGACCGAGCGTGCCTTCGTTTATGCGCGCGAAAAGGGCGTCGAGGAAAAGATCGGCCGGCTCAATCCGCTGCGCCGCGCAGGACAGCCGGAAGAGATCGCGTTCACGGCCCTGTTCCTCGCCTCCGACGAATCCAGCTATGTGAACGGCCAGGCGATCGCGGTCGATGGCGGGCTATCCAGCTCGCATCCCGTGACCCGCCAGGAAACCGGCAAGACCGCGGCATGAAGGACAATCATCGGTGAAATATCGCAGGCTCGGCGACAGCGATCTCCAGGTTTCGGAGATCGCGCTCGGATCATGGCTGACCTTCGGCGTCGGCGTCGAGGCGGACAAGGCGCGCGCCTGTCTCGACCGCGCGCTGGAGATCGGCATCAATTTCATCGACACCGCCAATATCTACGGCAAGGGCGCGGCGGAAACCTTCCTGGGTGAAGCGCTCGCCGGCCGGCCGCGCGACAGCTATGTGCTGGCGACCAAGCTGTTCTTCCCGATGACCGACACTGATCGCGGCCTGTCGCGCGCGCAGATCCTCAAACAGGTCGACGCGTCGCTCACCCGTCTCAAGACCGACTATATCGATCTCTATCAATGCCATCGCTATGACGACGAGACGCCGATCGAGGAGACGATGGAGGCGCTGAGCGAAGTCGTCCGCGCGGGCAAGGCGCGCCATATCGGCTTTTCCGAATGGTCGCCGCAGAATATCCGCGACGCGCTCGCCGTACCCGGAACGGTGAAGTTCGTTTCGAGCCAGCCGCAATATTCGCTGCTGTGGCGCGCGCCCGAAGCCGAAGTCATTCCGCTTTCGGCCGCGAACGGCATTTCGCAGATCGTCTGGTCGCCACTGGCGCAGGGCGTGCTCACGGGCAAATACCGGCCGGGCGAAGCCCCGCCACCCGATAGTCGCGCGACCAGCGACCAGATGGGCGGCTTCATCGATCGCTTCATGAACGATGCAGTGCTCGGCGCGGTCGAACAGCTTCGGCCGCTCGCCGCCGAAGCGGGCTGCACGCTGGCGCAATTCGCGCTCGCCTGGGTGCTGAGCGAACCCAATGTCGCATCGGCGATCATCGGCGCGAGCCGCCCCGAACAGGTCGACGACAATGCCGCCGCCAGCGGGCTTTCGATCGATCCGGCCCTGTTCGAAAAGGCCGAGGCGATCGCCGCTTCGATCGTGCGCGCATGATCACCATGTCCGATCCCGCCGAACTGGGCTTCGATGCCGAGCGCCTTGCCCGCATTCCCGCACATCTCAAGGCCAAATATCTCGATACCGGACGGCTGCCGCATGCCGCCTTGCTCGTCGGTCGCGGCGACGAGATCGCGCATCTCTCGGTCCAGGGCGAAGCCCGTGCCGGCGAACCGCTCAAGGACGATGCGATCTTCCGCATCGCGTCGATGACCAAGCCGATCACCTCGATCGCGTTCATGCAGCTTGTCGAGGAAGGCAAGCTGGCACTCGCCGATCCCGTCCACCGCGTGATCCCCGAATGGAAGGATCTCGGCGTCTTCGTCGCCGGCGGCGGCAACCAGCCCTTCACGTCACGCCCGGCAACGGCGCCGATGCGGATGATCGACCTGCTGCGCCATACCTCGGGCCTCACCTATGGCTTTCAGGAACGCACGCCGATCGACGCGGCCTATCGCGCAGCCAAGCTCGAAGCCTTTGCCGGCCCCGATCTGGAGGAGCTGATCACGCTGCTCGCGGGCATTCCGCTTCAGTTCGATCCGGGCAGTTCGTGGAATTATTCGGTGGCGACCGATATTCTCGGCGCGATCATCCAGCGCGTCGACGACCGGCCGCTCGACGAAGCGATCGCGGCACGCGTCACCGGTCCGCTCGGCATGGACGATACGCATTTCCAGGTGCCGGAGGCGAAGCATCACCGCCTGCCCGATTGCTATGTCTTCAATGCCGCCGAAACCAAGAAGATGTACGACACAGGCGCCAAGAGCGCCTGGGCGCGCAAGCCCAACCAGCTTTCGGGCGGCGGCGGCATGGCGTCGACATTGGCCGATTATCATCGCTTCTGCCGGATGCTGCTCAACGAAGGCGAGCTGGACGGCGCACGGATCATCAGCCGCAAGACGCTGGCGCTGATGACCGCCAACCATCTGCCCGGCGGCGGCGACCTGACCCAGCATTCCAAGGCGCTGTTCAGCGAGGCGGAGAATGCAGGCACCGGTTTCGGGCTGGGATTCGCGACCACCATCGATCCCGCTGCGACGATGGTCCCCGGATCGAAGGGCGATTTCTTCTGGGGCGGCATGTTCTCGACCGCCTTTTTCGTCGATCCGCAGGAAGACGTCATCATGATCTTCATGACCCAGCTGATGCCGTCGAACACCTATCCGGTGCGCCGCGAGATCAAGACCATGATCTATTCGGCGCTGGCCGATTGATGTCTGTGCCTATGTCTTCATTCATGACCTCATCTCTCCTCCCTGCGCGAAGCGTGGGGAGGGGGACCGCGACGCGAAGCGGCGTGGTGGAGGGGAAATGCGATGCATGATTTCGCGCCAGGAATATCGATGCAATTCCGATCGAAACTCCGCGTAACCCCAGTATCGCATTTCCCCTCCACCATCGACCTATGGTCGATGGTCCCCCTCCCCATCTTCGATGGGGAGGAGAGGGGCAGAATGACCAAACATAACTGAGTTGAGACAAGAGAAACTGGAGGAACCAATGTCCGTCGTCACCACCGAACGTCATGGCGAAATACTCGTCATCATCTCCAACAACCCGCCGGTGAATGCGCTCGGCGCCGCCGTCCGCCAGGGGCTCCAGGCCGGGATAGAGGAAGCGCTGGGCGATGATGCCGTGAAGGCGGTGGTCATCCGCTGCGACGGCCGCACCTTCTTCGCCGGCGCCGACATCACCGAATTCACCAAGGCCCCGGTCGAGCCGAGCCTGCCCGCCCTGGTCGACCTGATCGAAGCATGCACCAAGCCGGTGATTGCGGCGATCCACGGCACCGCGCTGGGCGGCGGACTCGAAACCGCCTTGTCCTGCCATTACCGGGTCGCCGTTCCGTCCGCCCAGCTCGGCGTGCCGGAAGTGAAGCTGGGCCTTCTGCCCGGTGCCGGCGGCACCCAGCGCCTGCCGCGCGTCGCCGGGATCGAGGCCGCCGTCGAGATGTGCGCGACGGGCAATCCGGTGAGCGCGAGCAAGGCCGAAAGCCTGGGGCTCGTCGATCTTGTGGCTGAGGAAGGCAAGCTCGCCGAGACAGCGATCGCCTATGCGCGCGACTGCATCGCCAAGGGTCCGCGCAGGTCGAGCGAATTGCCGGTCAAGGGCGATCCCGCCTATATCGAGACCTTCACCAAGGCCAATGCGAAGAAGTTCCGCGGCTTCGACGCGCCCGCCGCCAATATCGCCTGTGTCGAGGCCGCCACGCGCCTGCCCTTCCAGGACGGCATCGCATTCGAACGCCAGGAATTCATGAAGCTGATGATGGGCAGCCAGTCCGCCGCCCAGCGCCATATCTTCTTCTCCGAGCGCAAGGCATCGAAGATCGACGACGTGCCGGAAGACACGAAGCTGCGTGACATCCGCAAGGTCGGCATGATCGGCGCCGGCACGATGGGCGGCGGCATCTCGATGAACTTCCTGAGCGCGGGCATTCCGGTGACGATCCTAGAAATGAAGCAGGACGCGCTCGAGCGCGGCGTCGGCGTCATCCGCAAGAATTACGAGGCGAGCGCCGCCAAAGGCCGGATGAAACCCGAACAGGTCGAAGCCGCGATGGGCATCCTCACCCCGACGCTCGACATGGCCGACCTTGCCGATTGCGACCTGATCATCGAAGCCGTGTTCGAGAATATGGACGTCAAGAAAGAGGTGTTCGGCAAGCTCGACGCGATCGCCAAGCCCGGTGCGATCCTGGCGTCCAACACCAGCTATCTCGATGTGAACGAGATCGCGGCGTCGACCAGCCGCCCGCAGGACGTGCTCGGCCTGCATTTCTTCTCGCCCGCCAACGTCATGAAGCTGCTCGAGGTCGTGCGCGGCGCCAAGACCGCACCCGACGTGCTGGCGACCGCGATGGCGGTGGCCAAGAAGATCAAGAAGGTCGCAGTCGTCGCGGGCGTCTGCGACGGGTTCATCGGCAACCGCATGCTGAAGCCGCGCCAGATCGAGGCGATGAAGCTGCTGATGGAAGGCGCCACGCCGCAGCAGATCGACAAGGTCCATGTCGATTTCGGCATGCCGATGGGTCCATTCCAGATGAGCGACCTGGCCGGCGTCGATATCGGCTGGCACCGCGACCCCACCCGCATCGAGAATGTCCGCGACGCGCTGTGCGCGGTCGGCCGCTGGGGTCAGAAAACCGGCAAGGGCTTTTACGATTATGACGAGAAGCGGAACCCCTCGCCCAGCGCCGAGGTCCAGGCGATCATCGACGATTTCTCCGCCAAGTCGGGCGCGGTGAAGCGCGAGATCAGCGACGAGGAAATCATCGAGCGGACGCTCTACTCGATGGTCAACGAAGGCGCCCTGATTCTGGAAGAGAAGATGGCGCAGCGCGCATCGGACATCGATGTCGTCTGGGTCTATGGCTATGGCTGGCCGGTCTATCGCGGCGGCCCGATGTTCTGGGCGGACCTCGAAGGCGCCGACAAGATCAAGGCCGGGCTGGAGAAGCACGGTTTCGCGATCGCGCCGTTGCTTGCGGAGAAGGCTGCGAGCAAAGGGCGGTTCAACTAGAACGATTTCGAGGGAGATGGCGTCACCAGCCGGCTCGGAAGGTGATCCGGTTCAGCTCGAACCGGGTCGCCTCCCCTTCCGTTTGTCCCGAGCGAAGTCGAGGGACGTTGGTCGCGGCGCAGCGTGTCTCGACTTCGCTCGACACGAACGGGTTCTATTGCATCGCGATCGAGACATCGCTGCCTGATGTTGAGCGTGGTAGGTGGGCAGGGTGTGAAATGCCCCCACCCGCTCAGCGCGGCCCGTAGGCCCCGATCAATGCATCGGCGGCGCGGACCAAGGTCAGGGCCGGGCCCTGGCTGCCAAAGACATGATGGGTGCTGTACGCGCCTTCGATCAGCATCAGCAATCCGTCCGCCAATGCCTCGGGCTCGCGCACATCCATGCGCCGGGTGATCTCGACAAGCCGGCTGCGAAAGGCGACCTTGCAATCCTCCACCACCGGCCGGCCCGGATGGCTATGTTCGGGAAACTCGACCGCGGTGTTGGACATCGGGCAACCGCGAAAATCGGGGCTCGTCATCTGGATCGCATAATGCGCGACGATGGCGCGAAGCTGATCGCGGGGATTCTCGCCCGCCGCATCGACCGCGGCATCGATCTCCGCGCAGCTTTCCTCGACATAGGATTCGAGACAGGCGGCCACCAGCGCATCCTTGGATTCGTAGCTGCGATAGAGGCTCGGCTTGGTCACGCCTGCCTGGCAGACGATCTCGTCGACACCCACTGCGCGAATGCCGCGCTTGTAGAAAAGCTCTCGTGCAGTCTCGAAAATGCGCAGACCTGCGCCCTTGCGGGGTTCGCAGACGCAGTCGGCATCAAGGTCAACGGTCTTGGTCTTCATTCAAAGAGCGTCCGTGCGGTTTAAAAAGATGTAACAGAACGGTACCTAAAGTGCAAATCGTGCACCTGTGATGAACGACATCCACCATCACCGTCCCATCCATGGCCATAAGATGTTGATTATACGTCAATATACAAGCCTGCTTTCACCCCTGTAAGCTTTTCTATCATCGCCCATTTCGCAAGCGCAGCAGAAAAACGCTTGCCATGTTACCGATCGGTACCTATTAGAAACGTACCGATCGGTAACACTCCGATTCGGACTTAGAGACAGATCAGAACAGGGAGTTGCTCCGATGGCCTATCGTGCCTTCGACGGGTGGCCTTTTGGCGTCGCCGCTCAACAGGCGGACGAGACGAAAACGGCCGCGCCCGGACCAGAGCCAGTCTTCACCGCGCTCGAGCTGCATGTGCTGGCACTTGCAGCGCGCGATACGGCCTGGAGCGTTCGCCCGCGCACGCGCTTCGTGCGGATCGCCGAGGCGCTGTTCGGCATCCGTCGTCCCAATCCGCTCGCCAACCCCAGGCTGGAGGCGCTGCGGCGTTTCGCCGTGGTTGCACGGTATCTGCGCGACCGGCTGCCGGCCTACGAGATCGATGCCTTTCTTGCCGCCGGCTTCTCGCGCCGCGCGGTGTCCGCTCTTTCCTCCCTCTCCCGCTGAAAGGCGTACCCATGTACAAGTCATTCCCCGATCGCGACCGCGAACCCGTCGACAACCAGCCGGAGGAACAGCCCAACGGCGCGGACACCTCCGCACCGCAAAAGCGCCTTCCCTGGGGCGTGCAGCGCAAGACGCAGACCGGCATCGTTGCCGTTCTGATCGCCGCCGCCGCCTTTGCCGGGGTGAAGGGTTTCGGTGGCGGAGAAGCACAGGCCGACGCGCCGCCGCCACCCAATGTCACCGTCAGCCAGCCGCTGCAGCGCGCCATCACCGAATGGGACGATTATACCGGCCGGTTCGAAGCGAGCCAGGCGGTCGAGATCCGCCCGCGCGTCTCGGGCCAGCTCACCGCGGTCCACTTCAAGGATGGTGACATCGTCCAGAGAGGTCAGCTGCTCTTCACCATCGACCAGCGCCCCTTCACGGCGGCGCTTGCCGAGGCGCGCGCGCGCGCCGCGTCGGCGCAGACCCAGCTTGCCCTAGCCCGCAGTGAATATGCCCGTGCCGCACGGCTGATCAGCGACGAAGCGGTGAGCCAGGAAGAAGTCGATTCACTCCGCGCCGCGATGCGCTCGGGCGAGGCCGGCGTCGCCGCCGCACAGGCTCTGGTCCGCAGCCGTCAGCTCGATCTGGAATTCACCCAGATCCGCTCGCCGGTGACCGGCCGCATCTCCGATCGCCGGGTCGATGTCGGCAATCTCGTCGGTGCCAATGAATCGATGCTGACGACGGTGCTCGCGCTCGATCCCATCTACTTCACCTTCGACGGTTCGGAGGCGTTGTACCTGAAGGGTCTTCGCGACAGGCAGAAGGGCGGCAGCGAGGCGCAGCAGGTCCAGATCAAGCTGCAGGACGAGGCCGATTACAGCTGGTCGGGCAAGGTCGATTTCACCGACAACGCTATAGATCCCAAGTCCGGCACGATGCGCGGCCGCGCGGTGATCGACAATCCCGACTATTTCATCGCGCCCGGCATGTTCGGCAATATGCGGCTGACCGATGGCGGGTCCGCACAGGCGCTGCTGATCCCCGATGCCGCCGTCCGCACCGATCAGGCGCGCCGCGTGGTCTTCGTGGTGGCGAAGGACGGCACGGTCGCGGCGCGCGAGGTCGTACCCGGCCCGCTGGTCGGCGGCCTGCGCAGCATCCGCTCGGGGCTGAAGGCCGACGACCGCGTGGTCATCCAGGGCCTGCAGTTCGCGATGCCGGGCAGCAAGGTGAATGCGCGCATCGGCAAGATCGATCCGCCGGCATCGTTCAAGCCATCGACAACCCCGGTTCAGACGCCATCGGCGTCACAAGCGACGCTGGCGCGATGATCGGTTCCCCGCCCCGTCCGGGCTGAGCCCGTCGAGTCCCTCTCCTTGCCGCTCCGGCGCCACTATCGGGCCAGAGCGACAAGGTTTCGACGAGCCCGGCCCGGGCGGTCCCCAGGGCGATACGATCAGGCACAAAAACAAAGGCAAAAGCCATGGGCATCAGTCATTTCTTCATCCGCCGTCCGATCTTCGCGGGCGTGATCGCGATCATCATCTCGATCGTCGGCGCCGCGGCCTATTTCGGGCTGCCGGTCTCGCAATATCCCGATGTGGTGCCGCCGACGGTCACCGTTTCTGCCAATTATCCCGGCGCCTCCGCCGAGACGGTGGCGGACACCGTCGCAGCGCCTCTGGAACAACAGATCAACGGCGTCGACAACATGCTCTACATGTCGTCGCAATCGACCGGCGACGGCCGGCTGACGATCACCGCGACCTTCAAGATCGGCACCAATCTCGATACCGCGCAGGTGCTGGTGCAGAACCGCGTCGCGCTGGCCGAACCGAGCCTGCCCGAAGAAGTCCGCCGCCAGGGCGTCGTCGTCCGCAAGACGTCTCCGTCGTGGCTGATGGCGGTCAATGTGCTGTCGCCCGACGGCTCGCTCGATCGCGGCTATGTCTCCAACTACGCATTGACCCAGCTCAAGGACCGCCTGACCCGCGTCGACGGCATCGGCGACGTCCAGGTGTTCGGCGCGCGCGACTATGCGATGCGCATCTGGATAGATCCTGGCCGCGCTTCAGCGCTCGGCCTGACGGCGGGCGACATCGTCACCGCCTTGCGCTCGCAGAACGTCCAGGTCGCGGCCGGCACCGTCGGCCAGCCGCCCTTCGACACCGGCGCCGCGCAGCAGATCAACGTCGAGACCCAGGGCCGTTTCAAAACCGCCGACGAATTCGCCAACATCATCGTGCGCACCGACGAGAGCGGCGCGATCACGCGGTTGCGCGACGTCGCGCGCGTCGAGCTGGGCGCCGAGGATTATGGCGTGAACGCCTATCTGTCGGGCCAGGACTCCATCATCATGGGCATCACCCAGCGGCCCGGCACCAATGCGCTGGCCGCGGCCATGGGCATCAAGTCCGAACTGGCCGATGCCGCCAAGACTTTCCCCAAGGGGCTCGAATACCGGATCATCTGGAACCCCACCGAGTTCATCGGTGAATCGATCACCGCCGTGCAGAAGACCCTGTTCGAAGCGGTGCTGCTCGTCGTGCTCGTCATCATCGTCTTCCTGCAGAGCTGGCGCGCGGCGATCGTCCCGGTCATCGCGATCCCGGTCTCGCTGATCGGCACCTTCGCGGTGCTCGCGGCCTTCGGCTATTCGCTCAACACATTGTCGCTGTTCGGGCTGGTGCTCGCGATCGGTATCGTCGTCGACGACGCGATCGTCGTCGTCGAGAATGTCGAACGCAATATCGAGCACGGCATGAACCCGCGCGACGCCGCGCATCGATCGATGGACGAAGTGTCCGCGGCACTGGTCGCGATCGTGCTCGTCATGTGCGCGGTGTTCGTGCCGACCACCTTCCTCACCGGCATTTCGGGCGAATTCTATCGCCAGTTCGCGGTGACGATCGCGACCGCCACGATCATCTCGCTGATCCTGTCGCTCACGCTCTCCCCCGCGCTCGCCGCCCGGCTGCTCAAGCCCAAGGCGACCGAGGCGCCGGCCAGCGGCTGGCGGCGGATCGCCTATCGCGCGGGCGAACGCTTCAACACCAGCTTCGACCGGCTGAGCGTCTGGTATGGCGACTTCACCCATCGCGTCGCCGGCGCGCCGAAGAAGATGCTCGTCACCTATGCGGGCCTCGTCGTCGCCACGGTCGGCCTGTTCTGGGCGACCCCGGCGGGCTTCGTGCCCGCGCAGGACCAGGGCTATGCGCTTGCCGCGATCCAGCTTCCCCCGGGCAGTTCGGTCGAGCAGACCGACCGCGTGCTCAAAAAGGCAGTGAAGAAGCTGCTGGAAGTGCCCGGCACCCAGGCCGCTGTGATGTTCGCCGGTTTCGACGGCGCGTCGGGCACCCAGGCGCCCAATGCCGCCGCCGCCTATATCACCTTCAAGCCCTTCTCCGAACGTGCCGGCACCGACCGCACCGAGGCGAATATCGAGAACGACATGCGCGCGGCGCTTGCCGACATGGACGAGGCGATGGCCTTTGTCCTGCCGCCCCCGGTGATCCAGGGCATCGGCAATGGCGGCGGCTGGCGGATGATGGTGCAGGACCGCAATGGCGAGGGCTATCAGGCGCTCGAACAGGCGGCCGGCGGGGTGATCGGCGGCGCGCATCAGGAAAAAGGCCTGATGAACGTCTTCACGCTCTACAACACCGCCACCCCGCGCATCTATGCGGACATCGATCGCGCCAAGGCCGACATGCTGGGCGTACCGGCAAGCCGCGTGTTCGAGGCGCTGCAGGTCTATCTGGGTTCGGCCTATGTCAACGACTTCAACCTGCTCGGCCGCACCTTCCGCGTGACCGCACAGGCCGATGCGTCGTTCCGCGACGATCCGGCCGACATCGCGCAATTGAAGACGCGGTCCAATTCGGGCGGCATGGTGCCGATCGGCGCAGTCGCGACCTTCGAGAACAAGGCCGGCCCCTATCGCGTGACCCGCTATAACCTCTTCCCCGCGGTCGAGATCGATGGCGAGACCGCGCGCGGCTTCTCGACCGGCCAGTCGATCGCAACGATGGAAGTGATGGCGAAGAGCCTGCCCTCGGGTTTTCGCAGCGAGTGGACCGGCATCGCCTTCGAGCAGAAGGCCGCCGGCAACGTCGCCGCGATCGTCTTCGCCATGGCGGTGATCTTCGTCTTCCTCGTGCTGGCCGCGCAGTTCGAAAGCCTGGTGCTGCCGCTCGCGATCATCCTGATCGTGCCGATGACCTTGCTCGCGGCAATGGCGGGCGTGAACCTGCGGGGGATGGACAACAACATCCTGACGCAGATCGGCCTGATCGTGCTCATCGCGCTCGCCGCCAAGAACGCGATCCTGATCGTCGAATTCGCCAAACAGGCCGAGGAACGCGGCGCCACCGCGCTCCAGGCGGCGGTCGAGGCGGCACGGGCACGGCTTCGTCCGATCCTGATGACCAGCTTCGCCTTCATCCTGGGCGTGCTGCCGCTGGTCACCGCATCGGGACCCGGCTGGGAGCTCCGCCAGGCGCTCGGCACCGCCGTCTTCTTCGGCATGATCGGCGTCACCTTCTTCGGGCTGGTCTTCACGCCGGTCTTCTACGTCGCCCTCCGCACCATGCGCGGCTGGATGCCGCGTCGCGGAACGCCGTCGGAGCCCGCGCTCCAGCCCGCCGAATAAGGGAGAACAGAAAAATGACCCGCTTTCGCAACACTGCCCTGGCCTTTGCCAGCGTCCTGACCCTCGCCGCCTGCGCGGTCGGCCCCGATCATATCGCGCCGACGCCCGCGCCGGCAGCGGCCGGTCCGTTCATCGCCGCGGCCAACCCCGCTTTCACCGCCGCCGAGCCCGCGGGCGAATGGTGGCGGCTCTATCAGGATCCGGTGCTCGACACGCTGGTTGCGGACGCGCTCGTCCACAACACCGATCTGCGCGTCGCCACCGCCAACCTATCTCGCGCACGAGCCCAGCTGCGCGAGACCCGCGCCGGCCGCCTACCCCAAGCAACGGTCGGCGCGGGAGCAACCTACGGACGCGTGCCAGCGGGTCAGGCGGCCCCGGGCATCGACCGCACCGATTCGAGCTTCGATGTCGGGCTCGACATTTCCTACGAAGTCGACCTGTTCGGACGCGTCAGCCGTTCGATCGAGGCGGCGCGGGGCGATACCGATGCGGCCGAGGCCGCCCGGGACGCGGTCCGCGTCGCGGTCGCCGCCGAGACTGCACGCGCCTATGCCGATGCCAGCGCCGCCGCCGAGCGGCTGGGCGTCGCCGAACGCACCGTCACATTGATCGACCAGACGTTGAACGTCACCACCAAACGCTTCGAAGCGGGGCGCGGCACGCGTCTCGACGTTGCTCGTGTCGCGTCCCTTCGCGACCAGCAGCGTGCCGCATTGCCGCCGCTTCGAGCCGAGCGTGATGGGGCATTGTTCCGCCTCGCCACGCTCACCGGCCGCGCGCCCGCCCAGCTCCCTCCAGAGGCGGGCGCGCGCCGGACGATCCTGAAGCTCGATCAGGCGATACCGGTCGGCGACGGTCGCGCGCTGATCGCGCGCCGCCCCGATGTGCGTGAGGCGGAACGGCGGCTGGCGGCGGAGACCGCGCGGATCGGCGTCGCCACCGCCGATCTCTACCCCCGGATCAGCTTCGGCGCGTCGATCGGCGCGACCGGGCCGTCGATCGGCGACCTCTTCACCGGGGGGCCCTTCCGCTGGCTGCTCGGGCCGTTGCTCAACTGGTCATTCCCCAACCAGGAAGCCAACCGGGCACGGATCGAGCAGGCCGAGGCATCCTCGGCAGCGGCGCTCGCCAATTTCGACGGCGCCGTGCTCAATGCGCTGCGCGAAACCGAGACCGCGCTGTCGGCCTATGCCCATGAACTCGATCGGCGGATCGCGCTCAACGACGCACGCACCCAGGCCGAAACCGCAGCGCGCCTCGCCCGCATCCAGCTGCGCGAAGGCAAGATCGATTCGCTCGCGGTGCTCGATGCCGAACGCTCGTTGGCGCAGACCCAGGCAGATCTCGCTTTGTCCGACGCCCGGATCGCCACGACCCAGGTCGACCTGTTCCGCGCGCTCGGTGGCGGCTGGCAGGTGCAGACGACGGGCGGCTGAACGCTTTCGCAAATCCACCTGTCGCTCCAGCGAAAGCTGGAGCCCATGCGATGCCCCGGATCGCAGCGAGACTGAAAGATCGTATGGGCCCCAGCTTTCGTTGGGGCGACAGTTCAATTCAGGGTTTCGCCATCACCAGGCAGGCGGAATAATCGAGCCCCGCCGAGACGCCGTCGGCTTCGCGCGCCTTGACCTCGGCGGCAACGCGCTCGCGCGCCGTGGTCATCGCCGCATCGGCCTCGGGCCCCGATCTGCCCTCGGCCCGCAGCGCCTCGCGCGCCTTGTGGTCGAGGATCGACGCGATCGTCGCCAGCTTTCTGGCATCGTCGGACAGGCCGTTGCGGCCATGCTCGTCATCATAGGCAAGCCGCAGCATCGCCGCGCATTGCGGCAGTGTCGGCGCCGGAAGCGCCGGCAAGGCGTCGCGCATCAGCGCCAGACAGGCTGTCACCTCGGTATCCGGCAATGTCTTCGCCTTCTGGCGCTCGACGACCGCGGCCAGGATCGCATCGCGGACCTGCTCGCGCGTCTGGCCGCTCTGCTTCATCACCCGTTCGCCGACCACTTGCGCATAGCGCGCGCCATCCTCGCCCACGGCCGGCCAGCGTGTTTCCCCGCGCCCCTGCTCGTAGGTAACGATCGCGAGCGTCGCAACGCAGGCGATATCGCGCTGCTGCGTCGCATCGAGCGATGCGGCCGCCATCAACATGATCCATTCAACCACGCAGCGGCCCCAGCGCCTTCACGCGGTAGCAGGGCTTGAGGTCGAAATCCTCGGGCGCGTCGCGCACGGCCCGGCGCTCGGCGGCGATCGCCGCGTCGGCCGCCGCCTGCGGATCGGCCGCGGTGCGCTGCTCGGCGATCACGATCGCACGCAGCGCAGCGGTATCCTGAACGAAACCCGCGGTCATCGCGGGATCGCCGCTCTTCTGTTTCAGCTGATCGAGCGTGATCTCGAACAGCGCGGTGCAGCGCGCCGCGCTCGGCAAAGCCGATGCGGCGGGTGCGTCCTGCCCGAAGGCAAGCAGCAAGACGGCGAAAACCCAAAAATCCATGCGACGTGCTTGCCACGCCACGCTCCGCTTGAAAACTCCGGACATGACGGCGACAAGCGGGCCGTGTCGCGCTTCACCCCGATTCTCGCGCTCCTCGCCGGGCTCGCCTCCGCCACGGGCTTCGCGCCGTTGGGGCTTTGGCCAGTCACGCTCGCCTGCTTCGCGCTGCTGCTCCACCTCGTCCGTACCGCGCCGGCGCTCCGGTCCGCGCTGCTGATCGGCTGGCTGTTCGGCGTCGGGCATTTCACCGTCGGGCTCAACTGGATCGCCCATGCCTTCACGTTCCAGGATGCGATGCCGCATTGGTACGGCTATGGCGCGGTCGTCCTGCTGTCGCTTTATCTCGCCGTCTATCCGGCGATGGCGGCGGGCCTCGCCTGGCGCTGGGGTCGCGACCATGCAGCGGCCTATGTCCTGATCTATGCCGCCGCCTGGATTGTCACCGAGTGGCTGCGCGCGACGATGTTCACGGGCTTCGCATGGAATCCACTGGGCGTGACGCTGCTGCCGCTGCACCATATCGCCCGCTTGACCAGCCTGATCGGCACCTATGGCCTTTCGGGCATGGCGATGATGTTCGCGGCGATCGTCTGGCTGCTGGCGACGATGGTCAGACAGCGGAGCGCCCCTCGAATTGGGACAGGCAAACCCGGCGCGACGATGCTCCTCCTCGCCGCGCCGGTCGCCATCGCATTCATCCTTGGCTGGTTTCTGGGGCCCGCCACCGGGCCCGCCGGCCCGTTGATCCGCGTCGTCCAGCCCAATATCGGGCAGGAGACCAAATACGACCCGGCCCAGGACGCCGCCAATTTCCGCAAGCTCGCCACGCTTTCGGGCAGGCCTGGCGCGGAGCCGCGGCTGCTGCTCTGGCCCGAAGCGGCGGTACCCGAATATCTGGACGAGGATGTCTTTGCCCGCGCGCGTATCGCGGCGCTGCTCGGCCCGCGCGATATCCTGCTGCTCGGCGCGACCAAGCGCTATCGCGACAGCAAGGCCGTGGACGGCTATCTGGAAGAGCGCACGATCGGTGGGCGCAATTCCATGTACGCGATGGATTCGGCCGGGCGCCTGCTCCACCGTTACGACAAGGCGCATCTCGTTCCCTATGGCGAATATCTGCCGATGCGGCCGATCCTGTCGGCGATCGGCCTGTCGCGGCTCGTGCCCGGCGATGTCGATTTCTGGCCCGGCCCGGGGCCGCAAAGCTATACGCTGCCGGGCTTCGGCAAGGTGGGCGTGCAGATCTGTTACGAGATCATCTTTTCCGGCCAGGTCGTCGATCGCGCCAACCGCCCCGATTTCCTGTTCAACCCGTCGAACGACGCCTGGTTCGGCAGTTGGGGGCCGCCCCAGCATCTGGCACAGGCGCGGCTGCGCGCGATCGAAGACGGGGTTCCGGTGATCCGATCGACCCCGACGGGCATTTCCGCGGTGGTCGATGCCGATGGCCGCGTGCTCGCAAGCATCCCGCATCATCAATCGGGGTTCATCGAGACCCGCCTGCCCGCGCCGCACGCGCCGACGCTGTTTGCACGCCTCGGAAACATCCTGCCACTGGCGTTCGCAGTTTTTCTTGGGGCTCTCGGCGTTGCCTTGCGCCGCCGCCGCCGCTAAGGCGATTTCCGCATTTAAAGCTTTCCTTATATCTGCGGGTTTTCAGCCATGCGTTCCAACTACCTCTTCACGTCCGAGTCGGTTTCCGAAGGCCATCCCGACAAGGTTTCCGACCAGATCTCCGACGCGATCGTCGATCTGTTCCTGTCCAAGGATCCCGAAGCGCGCGTGGCGTGCGAAACGCTGACCACCACGCAAAAGGTCGTGCTGGCCGGCGAGATCCGCGGCAAGGGCATCATGGACGAGGACGGCAACTGGGCGCCCGGCGTTCCCGAGGAGATCGAACAGACCGTCCGCGAGACCGTGAAGCGCATCGGCTATGCGCAGGACGGCTTTCACTGGCAGACGCTCGATTTCTCGAACAACCTGCATCCGCAGTCGGCGCATATCGCGCAGGGCGTCGACGCATCGGGCAACAAGGACGAGGGCGCCGGCGACCAGGGCATCATGTTCGGCTTCGCCTGCGACGAGACGCCCGACCTGATGCCGGCGACGCTTTATTACAGCCACAAGATCCTCGAGCGCATGGCCGCCGACCGCCATTCAGGCGCAGCGCCCTTCCTCGAGCCCGACGCCAAGAGCCAGGTCACGCTGCGCTTCGAGAATGGCGTGCCCGCCGCCGCGACCGCGATCGTCGTCTCCACCCAGCATGCCAAGGGCTATGACGAAGGCGCCAACGAAGCCGAGCTTCACGCCTATGTGAAAAGCGTGGTGGCGGACATCCTGCCCGCCAGGCTGCTGTCCGACGCGACCGAATATCACATCAACCCGACCGGCAGCTTCGAGATCGGCGGACCCGACGGCGATGCCGGCCTGACCGGCCGCAAGATCATCGTCGACACCTATGGCGGCGCCGCCCCCCATGGCGGCGGCGCCTTTTCGGGCAAGGACCCGACCAAGGTCGACCGCTCTGCCGCCTATATCACGCGCTATCTGGCGAAGAACATCGTCGCGGCCGGCCTCGCCACGCGCTGCACCATCCAGCTCGCTTATGCGATCGGCGTCTCCAAGCCGCTGTCGCTCTATGTCGACACGCACGGCACCGGCACGGTGGGCGACGACAGGATCGAGCAGGCGATCATGGCGATCGAGGATCTGGGCGGCCTGACGCCGCGCGCCATCCGCACGCATCTCGCCCTCAACAAGCCGATCTACGAGAAGACCGCAGCCTATGGCCATTTCGGCCGCACGCCCGATGGGGATTTCTTCCCCTGGGAACGTACCGACCTGGTCGAGAAGCTGAAAGCGGCGGTCTGACAGGCATCTGCGCCATGCTAAACTCCCCACCGACTCGTTCGGTGGGGGAATGGCATGCGACTTTCTTCGATTTTCATCCTTGTCGCGGCGTCTGCCGCGGCCACGCCGGCATCGGCGGCCTATCCGACTGACGGCTGGACGCTGCCGATGAAGGCGGCGACGCTGACTCCCGCCCAGAAAGACGCGATCATGCGCGCCGCGGGCTTCGCGAAGGCCGGACGGCAATGGAAGGGCTGCGACGGCATGTCCGATGCGTCGATCGCGGACGACGGCATTGCCGGCGCCGCGATCCGCGATCTCAATGGCGATGGCCGCCCCGAAGTGGTCGTGATGGACGAGGGTAGCGCCTGTTACGGCAATACCGGCTTCCATTTCACCATCGTCACGCCGACGCCGGCCGGCTGGAAACGCTGGCATGACGCGGTCGGGATTCCGACTTTCCTGGCGAGCAAAGGCGCTGGCGGCTGGGCCGATATCGAAGTCGGCGGCCCCGGCTTCTGTTTTCCGGTGCAGCGCTGGAACGGCAGGCAATATGCCGTCGTCCGCAATCAATATGAGGGCAAACCCTGCCGGCGATGATGCCATCAAGTACGGCATGCCGTTGCTGACTCGGCGGCGCTCGGTTAGGGGCCACGCCATGAACGATCCAGCCAGCATCCGCCGCCTCTATGGCCGGGCCAAGGGCCACAAATTGCGTCAGGGCCAGGCGCAGCTCGTCGAGGAATTGCTGCCCGCGCTAAGCGTGCCCGAGACCGGCGACGTCACCGCCACGGGGCTGTTCGGTGACGATCGCCCGCTGCATTTCGAGATCGGCTTCGGATCGGGCGAACATCTCGCCTATCGCGCCGACCTGCTGCCCGATCACGGCTTTATCGGCTGCGAGCCCTTCCTCAACGGCGTGGTCGGCGCGCTGATGCATATCCGCGAGGGGCATCTGCCCAATGTCCGCCTGCATATGGGCGACGCGCTCGACGTGCTGGAGCGGGTACCCGACGGATCGCTGCGCTTCGTCTATCTGCTCCATCCCGACCCCTGGCCCAAGGCGCGCCATGCCAAGCGCCGGATGATGAACCACGGCCCGCTCGACCTGATCGCCGCCAAGCTGCAGCCCGGCGGCGAGTTCCGGCTGGGCACCGACGACCCGACCTATTGCCGCTGGTCGATGATGGTGATGAACCAGCGCCGCGATTTCGAATGGCTGGCGAAAGAACCGAAGGACTTTCTGGTCCGCCCCGGCGGCTGGCCCGAGACGCGCTACGAAGCCAAGGCGCGCCGCAAGGGGCATGAAGTCTGGTATTTCCGCTACAAGCGGGTCTGACTCGAACGCGGTCAGGGCTTTAATCGGGTCGAGCCCCAGAAGCCGTTCGGTAGCGCGGTCAGATCCTGCAGTCCCGCACGACGGATCGCCAGGTCCGCCTCGCGCTGCGCCGTCATGAGCGCCTGTTGTTCGTTGACGCTCAGCACCTTGCGGTCGCGCATCAGGATGCGGCCGTCGACGAGCACCGTCGAGACATCAGCGCCATTGGCGAAATAGACCATGCGATGGACCGGCATGTTCATCGGCACGAGGTGCGGCTTGAACCAGTCGACCAGGATGATGTCGGCTTTCTTGCCGGGTTCGAGCGAACCGATCTCCTTTTCCATGCCCAGCGCCCGCGCCGCATCGACGGTCGCCATTTCCAGCACCTTGCCGGCGGGCAGCACCGTCGAGTCGCGGAAATGGAAGCGATGATAGCGTGTCGCCTGGAACATGTGACGGAACATGTCGTAGCTGCGATCCGGCGCGACGCCGTCCGACCCGAGCATGACGATGGCACCCGCGTCGATCAGCTCGGTGGTGGGATTGCGTCCGTACATCGAGAAGATCGCGCTGGGATTGTGCGAGATGCGCGTTCCACTCGACGCGATCAGCTTGATTTCCTCATCCGTAAGGCTGGTCGCGTGCGAGAATATCGCATCGGGCCCAAGCAGCCCGAGCACGTCGTTGGCGAATTTGACGGTACCGCGCGTGTGACCGTCCTGCAGGAAGAAGACATGATATCGCTTCGACAGGTCGCGCGCGACGCGCGCCTCATTTTTCACGGCATCGAGTGCCGCCCCTTCGAGCTTGGCGTCCGGGCTGATCGTCGGAAACGCCACCGCCATCCTCACGCGACCGTCAGCCGCACCGTCCCATTTGCGGATCAGCGTCTCGGCAACCTCGATCTGCCGATCGAAGGAGAGCTGAAGATCCTTGTGCGCCTCTCCGTCCCATTCGGTGAACGCGCTGGGATATGGGCCGCGGCGCGGGCCGACGCCGAGGAACCAGCGAACCCCGATGGTCTTGATCGCCCCAAGATAGGCGTCGCCATATTTGGGGTCGTCGACCCGGTACACGTCGGAGCCTCCGCCAAAGACGTTCACCGACGTGGTCACGCCGGACTTCAGCCGCTCCAGCGCGGCGAGCTGCGCATCGGCTCTCCAGAAATCGGGGGTCGAGCCATGGGCGTACATGCGCTCGACGGCATTGTCCCACTGGTCGCTGTCGGCACCCAATGACTTGAACATCGCATGGCCGGCATGGCCATGGCCATCGATCAGCCCCGGCATCACCACTTTGCGGCGCGCATCGATGATCGAGCGCGCACGGAAGCGAATCCGCAACTCGGCCGTCGTTCCGACCGCGACGATCCGGTTTCCGACGATCGCCACCGCGCCGTCCTCGATCACCCGCCGGGCGGGGTCCATGGTGATCACCGTCCCGTCGGTGATGAGGATGTCGGCAGCATGCCGATCCGAAGCGACGGCGCGATCATGCCCAAGGGCCGAGCCAAGGGCCATGAACATCAACGCCGCCCTCGCCAGGGCAATCCCGCCGACCGAACGCCGCCGCGGCTCCGATCGCGATCCCGGCCGGCGATTCACCGGGCGTCTCCCGATCGACCCGACCCCACCCATGATCGAACGCATCGACGGTGCCTCCCAGTCATTCAGTCGACCAGTGTCGTCCGCGCAACCGTGGCACGCCGGATCTCCCGGTCGGTGAACGGCGCGCGGTGCCAGCGTTTCTGCGAATAGGCGCGCGTATAGTCGCGGTACCAGGGCGATGCGGGATCGGTGGATTGCGACGGCACCTCCAGCGTGTAGGGAACAACGCCCTTGTCGTCGAAGCCGACCACCTGGATATAGCTGTTGCCGTGCACGTTCGCGACCGGCCCCTGTTCGGTGATCTGCGTGCAGACGATGGTGAAATAGCCCTGCGCACCGCAGCCGCCGGCGAGCGGAATCTTCGTACCATCGGCATCGGTCAGATATTGATAGGCCGATCGCGGCGCATCGAGTGCGATGCCGCTGGCCTGGACCACGCGCACCGCGGCGGCGAACGCCTGCTCCACCACGGGCGTGTCGGCGCGCAGTCCGCGCGGCGTGTCGATCGGACGCGCGGGGTCGAAGGGGGTGCTGTAGCGCGCCTCCGCCGGAACGTCCTTCAGCTCGTCCCAGAACCGGTCCCAGATATGCGCGCCGACCGAGTCGATATTGCCGCGCCGATCCCAGGCGGCGAGCACTGCACAGGCCTTTCTCACGTCGATATCGGCGCCGGTCGCGGCCAGCTTGATCGTGGTTTTGCGGCAGGGGCCGGCCAGCAGGTCGTCGAGGAACAGCTCGGCGGTCATCACGCGGCTGTTGAGCGTGATCGCCCTCAGGCTTTCGCTGGTCACGCCCTTGCCGGGCAGACCGTCGGTGCCGGCCAGCCGCTGCTGCGCGAGGCGATGCCCCAGCCGGGTGCGCATCGACTGTTCATTGTCGACCGCGCCGATGATCGCGGGATAGCCGGTCAGCGGCACGCCGGGATTGGCGAGCCAATAGCTGTCGTTCATGTTCGCCACATAGTCGCGCCGCTCGATCGACGGCAGCTTCGACACGCCCAGCGTGCCGGGTTGCGGCGTGTCCGCATCATTGTCCCACTCGCATTCGGAGCGCGAACCGTCGAGCGTCGCCTTGGCGACGCTGCAAGCGGCGCGCTTGGCGTCGCTGACATTGGGGATCGCGCCGATATCGGCATACCAGGCGCGATTGTCGTTGCGGCCGACCGCGACGGTATTGACCCAGGGGATCGCCACCTCTTCGCGCTGGATACGAATGAATTCGTCGAGGCTCCCGGCACGATCGAGGCGCAGCCAATTGCGATAGAGCCTCATATTGTCGGCATTGACGTCGCGGATGGTCAGCGCCTCGGTCCCGGTCCAGCCCGTCGCCAGCATCGATCCGTAGTGCGACCGGTAAAGCGTGCGGGTGACGGCGCGGATGCTGCCGTCATCGTCCTTGACCTGCACGGTGACCGGGCGCGCCGTCATCCGCCGAACCTTGCCGTCATAGAGATAGGCCGTCGGATCACCCTCGACGAGCTTGAGCTTGTAGAGCGTGAAGCGGGCCGCGGTGGACACGGTATGGCTCCATGCAACATCGCGGTTGAAGCCGACCTGGATCACGGGAACGCCGACGATCGACACACCCTGGACGTCGATCTTCCCGGGGATCTTGAGATGCACCTGCTGGAACCGGTCGACGCTCTTCCAATACCAATGCGGATTGCCGAGCAGCAGCCCGTGTTTCGTGCCCGTCGCCTCGCTGCCGAAGCCGTACATGTTGCTGCCGAAATCGGGATCGCGATCGGCCGGCAAGGTCCAGGCGATCTGCTGTGCTCCGGGTCGCGTCACAGCGGCAGCGCCCTTGGCGGGCGGCTGGGCGCTGCCGATCGCCTCGATGAAATTGACCGAGCTGGCGGTGAGCGAGAGCACGTAGAGCCGGCGATAGATATCCTCGGCGGTCGCCGCGTTCAGCCATTCGGCACCGCGGCAATCGGCATGGCGACCGGCATGGCCGCCACCGCGCAACTCGCCGACATAGCGGCTGTAACCCGCCGCATAGCCCGTAATCAGCGCGTCGAGATCGGCCGGCTGCGCCGCCCGGAAGCGTGCGATCTGCGCGTCGTCGGCGACGTGACGAAAGAAGAAATCCGATTCGAGATTGACCGGCGTGCCCAATGTGCTGCCCCGGCCGCGGCGGGCCGTGGCGCCGAAATAGCGCGATCTTTCGCCGCGAAAGGTGACGAAGGCGTCCGCAAGAATGCACAGATTGTCCTCGGCGGCGACATAGCCATAGCCATAGCCCAGGCCGCGCCAGTCGGAGGCGGTGATATGGGGTATGCCATAGGTCGTGCGCACGATCGAAACGCCCGCCGGCCGCGCCGATACCGCCTGTGCGGGCAGGCAGGCCATAAAGGCGATCAGGACAGCAGCGAAGGTTCGGCGGATCGCCGATGGGATTTGGCGGTGCATTGCGTGGATAGATCAGACGCTCTTGCGAATGTAAATCCGGGCCCTTCCGAGGGGGTGGCGCTTTTGGAGATTCATGCCGATGGACTATGCGGGCATCGTCACGGACTTCATCCCGCACTCCAGCCGCAGAGCCTTTATGACCATATCCCCAGCCATTGGTGCCTCCCGGCTTGCCCGCCACGGGCCGACCATATTCCGCACCTGTCTTGCAATCGCCTTCGCGACGGTTCCGGGCATGGCGTTCGCGCAGACGCAACCCACCGCGCAAACGCTGGCGAACGAGCGCGCTTTCGACATCGCCAGCTTCGACGCCAGGGTCGAAGTGATGATGCGCGAATGGAACCAACCCGGCCTCGCCATCGCGATCGTCCGCGACGGGCGCATCATCCATGAGCGCGGCTTTGGCGTGCGCAAGGCAGGGGACGACAAGCCGGTCGATGCGCGGACGCTGTTCGGCATCGCATCGCTTACCAAGAGCTTTGCCTCCGCGACCGTGGCGAAGCTGGTCGATGAGGGAAAGCTCGCCTGGGATGCGCCGGTCACCCGCTATCTGCCCTGGTTCCGTATGCCGCGCGACCGCGACACCGACGAAGTGACGCTGCGCGACCTGCTCAGCATGCGCAGCGGCATCGGCAGTTCCGAATACAGCTTCCGCCGCGCCAGCCTCGACCGCGCCGATCATGTCCGGCGGATCCGCTTCCTGCCCCAGATCCATCCGCTGCGCTCGGAATTCCTCTACACGACCGACAGCTACACCGCGCTCGGCCAGGTGGTGTCGACGGTCACCGGCAAGGTCTGGGAAGACTATGCCGCCGACAGTTTCTGGAAGCCGCTCGGCATGACGCGCACCAATGCCGACAGCCTGCGCGCACGCGCGGACGCCAACGCCGCCTCCCCCCATCTCCGCGGAGCCGATCGCTGGCGCCCGATCGAATGGCGCTATGAGGACGAGACCGCGACGCCCGCGGGAGGGGTCAATTCGAGTGCCCACGACATGGCGCTCTGGCTGCAATTCCAGCTCGCCGACGGCCGTAGCGGCGCAAGGGCGCTGCTCTCACCCGCAACACTGCATGAGACCCATGTGCCGCAGACGCCTGTGCGCGGCGCGCGGGCGGCGGACGAGTGGGTGACCGTCGCCGGCGACGGCGAAGACCGGATCCGCTTTCGCAGCTACGCCATGGGCTGGTACGCGCACGATTATCGCGGACACACGGTGATCTCGCATTCGGGCGGCATTGACGGCTTTCGCAGCCGGATGGCGTTCCTCCCCGACGACGGCATCGCCGTGATCGCGCTCGCCAATTCGGAAGAGACGATGATGCCGCTGGCCGTCGCGCAAATCGCGATCGACGAGGCGCTTGGTGTCGGTGACCGCGACTGGAGCCGCCGTTTCCGGGCGCAGGCGCTCAAGCAGCGTGCCGAGAGCGACGCGGCGCAGCAGGCCATTGTCCAGGCGCGTGTCGCCGGCACCAGCCCGTCGATGCCGCTCACTGCCTATACGGGCAGCTTCGCCGACAATGGCGCGTTCGGCACGGCCAGGGTGACCGTCGAGAGCGGCCATCTCGTCATCGCCGCAGGCCGCGACCGCTATGACCTGGAGCATTGGAACTACGACGTGTTCAAGGCACGACCGCGCTGGCCCTATGAAATGGAGTCGCGGAATTTCTTCGTCGAATTCCGACGCGATCCCAAGGGGCACATGGACCGGTTCGATTTCTCGACGGGCTATGCGTTCAAGCGCGTCACCGACGCGCCTTGAGTCGCTTGAGAAAGCCGCCAGAAAGCGCTCAACGCAATGCCCTGAGCGCCGCCGATCCTTCCACACAGTCGCGCGCATCGACCACCGACGCGCGCGCGGGCACGGCATAGGGCGGCACGCTGACCGGCATGCCGATCCGGCGCGGGCGGAATGCGTCGGGCGCATAGCCGGCGCAGCGCGTGAACAGGTCGAGCATCCTGGGCGGCGTGTCATACGCCTCGTAGGACAGGCGGAAGGTTCCCCAATGGATGGGCAGGCCGAAGGACGCACCGAGCCCGGAGAACACCTCCACCGCCTCGCGCGGGCCGATATGGCTGCCGGTCTTCATCTGGCCGGGCTCGAAGCGGAAAGCGCCGATGGGCAGGATCGCCAGCCGCACCGGGCCCAGCCGTGCGGCCTCGGCGGGCCATTTCATGTCGCCAGGCCCGGTGTCTCCCGCGAAGAAGATATTACCGCCGGGCAGGGTGACGGTGAAGCTGGACCAGAGCGCGCGATTGCGGTCGGTGCCCCAGCGGCTGCCCCAATGATGGTTGCGCGTCACGACAACGTCGATGCCGGGCTTCACGGTCAACCGTCCGCCCCAGTCGAGCGCGGTCGCTTCGGCGCCGGTGCTGCGGATCAGCGTGTCGTTGCCCAGGCTCGTCACGATCTTCGGCCGGTCGCGCTCCCAGAGCCATTTCAACGTCGGCAGATCCATATGATCGTAATGATTGTGGCTGACGACAACGAGATCGATCTTCGGCAGATCCTCGAAGCGGATGCCGGGCGGCGCGATCCGCTTCGGCCCAACCAGGTTGAGCGGGCCCGCCACGTCGCTCCAGACCGGATCAGTCAGGATATTGAGCCCGGCGGTCTGGATCAGCATGGTGGCATGGCCGACCCAGGTCGCGACCATCGTCTCGCCTTCGACCCTTGCGGCGGGTTTCGCCTGCCCGACCGCGATCCCGTCGGGCCAGGCGGGGCGGTCGTCACGCCCCAGCACCCAACGGAACAGGAAACCTCCACGGCTGCCGCCCGTCGGCGGCCGCACCGTATCCTCGCCATCCGGATTGAAGAAGCGCGCGCCATCATAATGATCGCTGACCGGCCCATGATAATAGACGCGGTCGAGGAAAGGCGGCACGATCGTGACCGCCAGGCACAGCGCGATCGTCGTAAACAGGATGATGGTTGCGAGCGCCTTGAGCAGCCTGATCGTCGCGCTTCGCATGTTTTCTCCGGATACCGTGCCGGTCGACGCATAGCCGAGTCGCGTGTGCCCGCAAGCCGCTTCAAAATGTTGACAGGCAACCTTTTGGTTGCTTAATCAAGGTGATGACTGATATTTTCCGGGCGCTGGCGGATGAAAGCCGGCGTGAGCTGCTCGATCGACTCGTCACTCGTAACGGCCAGACGCTGACCGCTCTCTGCACCGATCTCGCAATGTCGCGCCAGGCTGTTTCGAAGCATCTCGCCATATTGGAAGCGGCAAACCTGGTCGCCGTCCGCCGCCGCGGCCGCGAGAAGCTTCATTATCTCAACCCCGTTCCGCTCGCACAGATCGTGCGTCGCTGGATCGGCAAGTTCGAGGATGTCCGCTTGCAGACATTGCTCGACGTCGCGGATCATCGCAAGGCGAAGCGGAAACGGGCCGCTCAACCGGGCGCCGGCAGCCCGGGCAGCCCATAAGCCGCGCCTCGTCTCAGCGCATCGATCCGCCGAGCGCCAGCATCACGCCGAGAACGACCAGCACGAGCCCGGCAACCTCGCTGCCACGCAGCCTTTCACGCAGATAGAAATGCGCGAAGCCGAGCGTGAAGACCATCTCGACCTGTCCGACGATCCGCACAAGCGCGACCGGCGCGGTGGCGAAGCCGGTGAACCAGCAGGCCGATCCCAGCGCCGAGAGCAGGCCGACCTGACCGGAGACCCGCCAGCTCGAAAACACCGCGCGGACTTGGTCGCGCTCACGCCAGAACAGCCAGCCGCCCAGCATCACCGTCTGGAGCGCGACCGTCACGGCCAGCACGATCAATGCGGCGCGGATCGGGTCGCCAGTGGCCACCTCCGCGGTCGAGCGGCGCACCGCGACCGCTGTAAGTGCAAAGAACAGGCCGGAGGCGATGCCATAGCGCGCCGCGGGCTGGCCGAGCGCACGCAGCAATTCGCCGGCGCCCATGCGCTTGCCCCCCGTCGACAGGATCATCACCCCGATCACCCCGGCAACGATTCCCGCCCAGGTCAGGATGTTCAGCCGCTCGCCGAGCAGCAGCAGCGACAGCAGCGCGCCCTGCACCGCCTCGGTCTTCGAATAAGCGGTGCCGACAACGAAATTGCGCTGGTCGAATGCTATCAGCAGCAAATTGGTCGCGACGATCTGCGCAAATCCGGCCGTTGCGCAGAGTGGCAGGGCCATGCCCCCGATCGCGGGCATGGGCGCGGGCGCGATCGCGAATTGATAGGTCGCCCACAATGCCACGACAAAGGGCAGTCCGTAGAGATAGCGCACCAGCCCAGCGGCGTTCACCGACAATGACTGACTCACCCGCCGCTGCACCGCCGTCCGCCATGCCTGGAGCAGCCCGGCGATCAGCGTCGCGGGCAGCCAGATCGGGGAGGTGATCATGGAACGATCCGGTATGACCACGGCATCGCTATTCCCCTCCACCACGCGACTACGTCGCGCGGTCCCCCTCCCCATCTGACGATGGGGAGGAGAAGCGCCTCTCCTCCCTGCGCGCAGCGTGGGGAGGGGGGCCGCGACGCGAAGCGGCGTGGTGGAGGGGAATAGCGATGCGTCATTCTGCGCCACATTCGGCAAGGATCATCCGAACGACCGCATCCATATCATCGCGGACAAGGGCGGCGGGCACCCGCACGGTCCGTACGCCCTGCTCCGCGACCCAGGCGTCGCACGCTACGTCTCGCGCAGGATTATCCCCCATGTCGTGCGCGATACCATCGATCTCGATCGCCAGTTGTGCAGACGCGCAATAGAAATCGAGGGTGAAGGTGCCGATTGGATGCTGGCGCCGGAACTTGAAGCCGAGTGGCCGGGTTCGCAGATATGTCCAGAGCTTAGCTTCGGGCGGGGTCAGTGCGCGGCGCAGCCGGCGAGCATTTTCGACGCTCTTGCGTGGTGCTGGCATCCTATTTCCCCTCCACCACGCCGCTTCGCGCCGCGGTCCCCCTCCCCGCGCTACGCGCAGGGAGGAGAATCTGGATCAAACCCCCTCGAGCAGCTTCTCCTTGCGGATCTTGTCCTGCCAGACGAGCGGGGCGAGGTGGTGGACGCTCTGGCCCTCGGCGTCGACGGCGACCGTCACCGGCATGTCCTGCACCTCGAACTCGTAGATCGCTTCCATGCCGAGATCGTGGAAACCGACGACCTTGGAGCCCTTGATCGCCTTGGCGACCAGATAGGCGGCGCCGCCGACCGCCATCAGATAGGCGGACTTGTGTTCGCGGATCGCGTCGATCGCCATCGGGCCGCGCTCGGCCTTGCCAACCATCGCGAGCAGCCCCTGTTCGAGCATCATGCGCGTGAACTTGTCCATGCGCGTGGCGGTCGTCGGGCCGGCGGGGCCGACAATCTCCTCACCCACCGGATCGACGGGACCGACATAATAGATGACGCGGCCGGCGAGTTCGACGGGCAGCGGCTCGCCCTTGGCCAGCATGTCCTGGATACGCTTGTGCGCGGCGTCGCGGCCGGTGAGCATCTTGCCGTTGAGCAGCAGCCGGTCGCCATGTTTCCAGCTCTGGACCACCTCGGGCGTCAGCGTGTCGAGATCGACGCGGATCGCTTCCTTGCTCGGCGTCCAGTTCACATCGGGCCATTCGGACAGCTTGGGCGGCTCCAGATAGGCCGGACCCGATCCGTCGAGCGTGAAATGGGCATGGCGGGTCGCCGCGCAATTGGGGATCATCGCGATCGGCTTCGATGCGGCATGTGTCGGCCAGTCCATGATCTTGACGTCGAGGATGGTCGAAAGCCCGCCCAGCCCCTGCGCGCCGATGCCCAGTGCATTGACCTTGTCGTAGATCTCGATGCGCAGTTCCTCGAGCTTGTTCTGCGGCCCGCGCGCCTTGAGCTGGCTCATGTCGATCGCGCCCATCAGCGATTCCTTGGCAAGCAGCACCGCCTTTTCCGCGGTACCGCCGATGCCGATGCCGAGCATGCCCGGCGGGCACCAGCCCGCGCCCATCTGCGGCACCATCTCCAGCACCCAGTCGACGATCGAGTCGGACGGGTTGAGCATCTTGAACTTCGACTTGTTCTCGCTGCCGCCGCCCTTGGCCGCGACGTCGACCGAGATCTTGCTGCCCGGCACCATCTCGACATGGAGGACCGAGGGCGTGTTGTCCTTGGTGTTCACCCGGCCGAAGGCGGGATCGGCGAGGATCGACGCGCGCAGCGGATTTTCCGGATTGCGATAGGCGCGGCGCACACCCTCATCGATCACCTGCTGGAGCGACTTGTCCGATTCCAGCCGGCAATCCTGCCCCCATTTGACGAACACCGTGACGATGCCGGTATCCTGGCAGATCGGGCGATGCCCCTCCGCGCACATACGGCTGTTCGTCAGGATCTGCGCGATCGCGTCCTTCGCCGCGGGCGAAGCCTCCGCCTCATAGGCGGCACCAAGCGCGCGGATATAATCCATCGGGTGATAGTAGGAGATGAACTGGAGCGCGTCGGCCACGCTCTCGATCAGGTCGGCTTCCTTGATGACGGTCATTCGGTCTTTCCCTGCGGGCGGAGTCGCGTCCCCTTATCGCGCTCCGCCGCAGGTGGAAATGGCCCGGTTGCACATCGCGCCGGCGACGCGCCTTATACGCGATCTCGAAGATGCTGACGCATCCTCGATCGGTTCGTTCAAGCGCCGCGCGGGCTGATATCGGGTCTCGACGAGTCATGCTCAATCGAGACCCGATATTAATCGCGGTCGGGCGCCCCCAGCGGGAAATAGGATCGATAGGGCCGCCCCTCATCAATGGCGCGCGCGAAGCTCGGCCGTTCGATCAGCCGCTGGCGATAGGCATGAACGTTCGCGAATTCCTCCGGGATCGCATAGGTCCAGTCGGCATAGAAAAGCTGCGGCGCCGCCGCACAATCGGCCAGGCCGAAATCGCCCGCCGCCCATTCGCGGCCATCCATATAACCGTCGAGCCAGCGATAGGCCTTGTCCAACATGGCCTGCGCTTCGGTCACGCCATGCGCATCGCGAGTGGCTTCGTCGCGCAGCGAATTGAAGACGATCTTCTGCTGCGGGGTGGCGATATAATTGTCGAAGAAACGATCCATCATGCGCACCGAGATCGCCGCATCGCGATCCTCGGGGATGAACCGCGTCGGTCCGGGGTAATGGACATCGAGATATTCGACGATCATCGTCGCCTCCGGCACGACGCGATCGCCCTCGCGCAGCACGGGGAAGCGACCGAGCGGCCAGATCCGCGCAAGCTCCCCGCCCACGCCCTCATCCTCGAGCATGCGGTAGGTGAAAGGAGTATCGTTCTCGAACAGCGCGATCAGCGCCTTCTGACAATAGGAGGAGAAGGGATGCGAGAAGAGTTCGAGCGCCATGATGCCACCTGCCTTTCCGTGCCCATGATATGACCCGCAGGCGGCTAGGCTGACTGCTTGCATTTTGCAAGCAGATTATCCGGCAGCCGATCAGGAACGGCGCGATCGTGGATTTTTTTCGCACGCAGCTGAAAGAAGACGGCACCAGCCGGCGACTAATCGGGAAACGATCGATCCGGGAGGAGACCATCATGATCAGAAATCCCCGTCTGCGCCGCACCCTCATCATTGCTGCCGGCGCCATCGTCGTTTCCGCCTGGGCCGCGGTGGCGGCGACGCTGTTGCTGTTCGAACCGAGTTTCGCCTTGCGCACCGGGATCGTGGTGGCCGCAGCGCTGCTGACCGAAGTCATATTCTGGATCGGTGCCGCATATCTGGGGATCACCATGTTCGACCGGCTCCGCATCTGGCGCCGCAAACCGCGCACGGGGGGAGACTGACGGCGGGACAACGGCGGATCGATCGCCGCCGCTTTGGATCCCCGATCCGCTTTGCCGCTTTACTCTTGTCTCTGTGAGGATATGATTTTCCGATCAGAGAATAAGGGTGGGGATGGATAGTGGGGAAGCTGAAGCGCGTTCTGATTCTGGCGGCACGCTATGTGCTCCTGCCCCTGGCGGTCGTCCTCGTCATCGCCATCGCGACATCGCTCTTCATCCGGTCAGTGGCGCGCGAGAATAATTATGCCATGGGCCGCATCGTGTCGCCGCGCGGCATCGACCAGAAAAACTATGTCCGGCTGAACGGCGCACGCCAATGGGTGACGATCCGCGGCCAGGACCGCAACAACCCGGTGCTGCTCTATCTCCATGGCGGGCCGGGCGGCACGATCAGCGGCATGTCCTATTCGTTCCAGCGCCCCTGGGAGGAATATTTCACCGTGGTCCAGTGGGACCAGCGCGGCTTCGGCCGTTCCGCGATCGACGGCCAGGCGCTGCGCGGCACGGTCACGCGCGCGCAGCTCGTCGACGACACCATCGCGCTGATCGAGCATCTGCGCCGCAAATTCCATCAGCAGCGGATCATCCTGGTCGGCCATAGCTGGGGTTCGCTGCTCGGCGCGGAAGTGGCCCGGCGGCGTCCCGACCTGCTCCACGCCTATGTCGGCTTCGGCCAGGTGACGGGTTGGGAGCGCAATTTCGTCGAGACACGGGAGGCGCTTCGCCGCATCGCGCAACGGCGCGGCGATTCGGCGCTGGCCGCGGAAGTTGCGGCGATGGGCGATCCGCCGCCCGGCCAGGACGTCGAGGCGCTGGCAACGTGGATGGGCAAGATCCAGCGCCCCGTCGTACCGCTTGGCGGATCGATCCATCACGCGCGCGGCGGCGGCGATATCGCGCGCTGGACGCTCCTGACGGCGCTCAACTCTCCGGACCTGGATTTGAGCGACATCTTCGCAATGCTGGGCGGTTCCGACGAGTGGAGCGTGCCATTGATCCGTTCGGCGGCCGGCTGGGATTTCCGCCGCAATCTGGGCACCCGCTTTGCGGTGCCGATGATCTTCGTATCGGGTCGCTACGACCTGCAGGCGCCGACCGAGGCCGCCGTCGCGCTGTCCGCCGAGATATGCTCTCCCTATACCGAGATGGTGGTGATCGATGACGCGGCCCATTATCTGGTGAACGAACAGCCCGGTCGCCTGCTTGGCGCGCTGCGTGACAAGGCCCTGCCCTTTGCCCAGGGCCATATGCCTGCCGGCGGACGCCGCTGCGACGACGCGCCGAAGGTTCGATGACGGATTGATGACCATTCGGTCCGGTTCGGCCCGATCTCATCGAAATATTTTTGTTCCGCGTTCGTTCCCTTGCCTTTTCAGAAGCCAAGGGAAGTCCGCGCGTCGCGCCCCGGCCTCGTTTCGTCGCTGCCACGAACCGAGTCATAAGAGCGACGAACCGAGTCTTCGAACCGTCATTTACCGTCTTGCATCGCCTGCCGGATGCGGCACTATTGATGGTGTGAATCCAGGGGGCTGGGCACAAGCACTGGTAGAACCGCCAACGCGACCCCATATCGCGACAGACGGTTTCGCTGTGTAAAAGCGACGGAAACGAGCGAATTTCGCGTGCCGCTGCCCCTGGAAAGATGCTATTCTGGGGGCTTGCCCCCGAGTCGAACGGATCGGGAACGGGAGCGCGTATATCATGGACTTCAGAGATACCCGGGAAGAGAGCAGCAGCGACGTGCCAACAACCGTAACCGAAGCACCGACCAAGTCCGCCAAGACGGAGAGCAAGGCTGCCGACGGCAAGAGCGCCGCGATCGACAGCAAGACGGTGATGCCGCAGCCTTTCCCTGTCGAGGTCGATCATGCGCGCGACGCACTGTTGACCGATTTCGGCAAGGAAACGCTGAAGGACCGTTATCTCCTGCCCGGCGAAAGCTATCAGGATCTCTTCGTCCGCGTCGCCAGCGCCTATGCCGACGACGCCGCGCATGCCCAGCGCGTCTACGACTATATCTCCAGATTGTGGTTCATGCCCGCAACGCCCGTGCTGTCCAACGGCGGCACCGGACGCGGCCTGCCGATTTCCTGCTATCTCAACTCGGTGGACGACAGCCTGAACGGCATCGTCAACACCTGGAACGAGAATGTCTGGCTGGCCAGCCGCGGCGGCGGCATCGGCACCTATTGGGGCAGCGTGCGCGGCATCGGCGAGCCCGTCGGCCTGAACGGCAAGACCAGCGGCATCATTCCCTTCGTGCGCGTGATGGATTCGCTGACCCTCGCCATCTCGCAGGGCTCGCTGCGCCGCGGATCGGCCGCGGTCTATCTCGACGTCTCGCATCCCGAGATCGAGGAGTTCCTCGAGATCCGGAAGCCCTCGGGCGATTTCAACCGCAAGGCGCTCAACCTCCATCACGGCGTGCTGCTGACCGACGCTTTCATGGAAGCGGTGCGCGACGGCAGCGAATGGGTGCTGCGCAGCCCCAAGGATCAGTCGGAACGCGCCCGCGTCGACGCCCGCGCGCTGTTCCAGAAGCTGGTCG
This sequence comes from Sphingobium sp. FW305-3-2-15-F-TSA7, assembly GCF_058787155.1. Classification (NCBI taxonomy): domain Bacteria; kingdom Pseudomonadati; phylum Pseudomonadota; class Alphaproteobacteria; order Sphingomonadales; family Sphingobiaceae; genus Sphingobium; species Sphingobium sp. FW305-3-2-15-F-TSA7. The sequence goes on from NZ_JBYSZM010000040.1 coordinate 38,516, forward strand.
AGACGCGGCTGGCCACCGGCGAGCCCTATATCGTGTTCGCCGACACGGTGAACCGCACCATGCCCAAGCATCACCGCGACCTGGGCCTGAAGGTCTCGACCTCGAATCTCTGTTCCGAGATCACGCTGCCCACCGGCACCGACCATCTCGGCAATGACCGTACCGCGGTCTGCTGCCTCTCCAGCCTCAATCTCGAGACCTGGGACCAGTGGAACGGTGACAAACAGTTCATCGAAGACGTCATGCGTTTCCTCGACAACGTCCTCTCCGACTATATCGCCCGCGCGCCCGACGAGATGGGCCGTGCCAAGTACAGCGCCGAACGCGAGCGCTCGGTCGGCCTGGGCGTGATGGGCTTCCACAGCTTCCTCCAGGCACGCGGCCTGCCCTTCGAAGGGGCGATGGCCAAGAGCTGGAACCTGAAGATGTTCAAGCACATCAGCGCGCAGGTGAACGAAGCATCGATGAATCTGGCGGTCGAGCGCGGTCCCTGCCCCGACGCGGCCGATATGGGCGTGATGGAGCGTTTCTCGTGCAAGATGGCGATCGCGCCGACCGCGTCGATCAGCATCATCTGCGGCGGCACCTCCGCCTGCATCGAGCCGATCCCGGCCAATATCTATACGCACAAGACGCTGTCGGGCAGCTTCTCGATCCGCAATCCCTATCTGGAAAAGCTGCTCAGCGAGAAATCGAAGAACAGCGAAGCGGTGTGGAACACGATCCTGGAACGCGGCGGCTCGGTCCAGCATCTCGACTTCCTCTCGCAGGAGGAAAAGGACACTTACAAGACCAGCTTCGAGATCGACCAGCGCTGGCTGATCGAGCTGGCGGCGGATCGCACGCCCTATATCGACCAGTCGGCCTCGCTGAACCTGTTCATCCCCGCCGATGTCGAGAAATGGGACCTGCTGATGCTCCATTTCCGCGCCTGGGAACTGGGCATCAAGTCGCTCTATTATCTCCGCTCGAAGAGCGTGCAGCGCGCGGGCTTCGCGGGCGGCGTCGAAGCGGACAACACGATCGACCTCAAGCAGATCGAGGTCGAGGTGAAGGATTATGACGAATGTCTCGCGTGCCAGTGAGCCGGTCTAGACCGACACTCTGATCGATTGATTGTCGCCCCAGCGAACGCTGGGGCCCATGCGGAATATCACCAAGCTCTGCGGCTGACCGGAGATCGCTTGGATTCCAGCTTTCGCTGGAATGACAGAATAAAGGAAGAACGCGAAATGCCACTCCTTCAAGCGTCCAAACAATATAAGCCCTTCGAATATCCCTGGGCGTTCGAGTTCTGGAAGCGTCAGCAGCAGATCCACTGGATGCCGGAGGAAGTGCCGCTGGGCGAGGATTGCCGCGACTGGGCACAGAAGCTGACCGATCACGAGCGCAACCTGCTCACCCAGATCTTCCGCTTCTTCACCCAGGCCGATGTCGAGGTGCAGGATTGCTACCACGACAAATATGGCCGCGTGTTCAAGCCGACCGAGATCAAGATGATGCTGACCGCGTTCAGCAACATGGAGACCGTGCATATCGCGGCGTACAGCCATCTGCTCGACACGATCGGCATGCCCGAGAGCGAATATGGCATGTTCCTTCAGTATAAGGAGATGAAGGACAAGCACGACTATCTCGCGACCTTCGGCGTCGACACCGACGAGGATATCGCGCGCACGCTCGCCATGTTCGGCGGCTTCACCGAGGGGCTTCAGCTCTTCGCCAGCTTCGCGATGCTGATGAACTTCCCGCGCTTCAACAAGATGAAGGGCATGGGCCAGATCGTCACCTGGTCGATCCGCGACGAGAGCCTGCACTGCGAAGGCATCACCAAGCTGTTCCACGCCTTCACGCGCGAGCGCGACTGCCTGACCGCCGCGGTCAAGAGCGACATTCGCGACGTCTGCCACACCACGGTGGGGCTGGAGGATGCGTTCATCGACCTGGCCTTCGAGCAGGGCCCCGTGCCCGGCATGAGCCCCAAGGAGATCAAGAAGTACATCCGCTACATCGCGGACTGGCGCCTGGGCCAGCTTGGCCTGAAGCCGATGTTCATGATCGACGAGCATCCCCTGCCCTGGCTCGCCCCGCTGCTCAACGGCGTCGAGCACGCCAATTTCTTCGAAACGCGCGCCACCGAATATTCCAAGGCTGCGACGCGGGGCAATTGGAACGAAGTGTGGGATAGCTTCGACCGCCGCAAGAAAGCGCGCGCGAACGATGTGGCCGCCGACACGGGCGAAGATGATATGTTCGCCAAAGCGGGGATCGCGGCGGAGTAAGGCGTGCCGGCCGACGGATTGGCGCAAGCCAATCCAAGGCGAACAAGGCGCGCCCGGCCGGCGGCGCGAAAAGCGCCGACCAACGACGCGGGATTCACTCCCGCGTCGGGCCGCGACGGCAACGAATCGATCTGTTGCCCCCACTCAGCGCCCCTTTGGCGCATCCCGCATCATCGCTTCGCGCAGGATCCTATTGATCCGCGTCTGATAGCCCCGCCCCTTCGACTTCAACCAGTGCAGCACATCGGCATCGACGCGGATCGTCGTCGATTCCTTGACCGGACGATAGAAACGCCCGCGCTCGGCATTCTGCCAGAATGCCTCGTCCAGTTCGGGAAGATCGCTGGTATCGATCGCCTCTTCCGGCATCGCAGCGAGCCGTTCCAGTTCGCTCCTGTCCGCAGCACTCAACGGCGATTGGGCCGCGAAATCGATCCGCCGTTCAGCGAATTTCTTGATCATAGCGTTTCCTTTCCCCGCGCGTTGCACGCCGCGCCGAAATGATCCGGATCACTTCGGCTCCGTCGATCTCGTCCCGCACGGTATGGGCCACCAGCAATAGCAACCACCCTTCGACCAGTCCGATCGTCTGCCAGCGATATTCGGCGCCCTCGATCCGATCCTGAACGCTCAGCGCAAAGGGATCGGCAAAAACGCGAACCGCCAGATCGAAGCTGACGCCGTGTTTGGCGACATTCGCGGATGCCTTTTCAGGATCCCATTCGAACCGAATGTCCATGCCATATTGTTACTACAAATTGGTTTGGACAACAATGCCCATCGCTTCACAGCCGAAGCGTCACCGTCACTTCGTCACCCTCCCCGATTTCCTCCCGCCGCCGCACTTCAACCTTGACCGGGAGAAGATAACCCTCGCTTTCTTTGTGCGGGAACAGCGAGGTCGCGAAGTCGCTGCCGCCGATCGTCGCGCGCACGGGAACCGATCCGAAGCCGCGCGACTGGCCCGCGGCACGGCGCTCGAAGGACCGCATCCGCACCATATCGGCGGCGTCGCCGGTCAAGGTGACGAAATACCAGCTCGCCTTCGCCGGCGGCTGCGGCGTCCAGCGCCAGAGCACGGCTTCGAAGACCAGCGTGTCACCATCATCCGTATCGCGCTCGCCCATCGTCGCTCCCTTTCGCACATGCTTCATGCAATCGGCGGGGCCGTCGCGCAACACCGCGCCCGATCTGCGACTTTGGATGAAATCCTCGGGTGATTTCTTCTTGCCTCGCCTGCGCGGCTTTGCTTTACGCCGCGTCCGCACATTCGGAGTGGTTCATGTCTGAGATTGTCGCCCGCTGATCGACGGGCCGGGTTCATGAACCCGGAGCGCCGTCGGCCGCGTGAACGCGATGGCGGGGCTACGCGCCTCCGCCAGCCTGTGTTCGCGCCCTTTCCATCCGGAAAGCGGACACGATTTCATGAATATCTCGAAACACGAACAGCGCGTGCTGCACGCGCTGGCGCAAGGCGGGCGTATCGTCCACCGCCGGGCCGATGATGGCCGCATCGTCGACGTGGAATGCTTCACCCGCGACGGCTGGCTGCTGTCGGATTGCACGATGGGCGTTTTCCGCCGGCTGAAACGCCGGCGGCTGATCGCCAGCGCCAATGGCCAGCCCTATCGCATCACGCGACTGGGGCTGGGCGCGGTGCGCGCGCAGCTCGACAATCGCTGACGCACCAGGGGCGGCGTCGACAGGCGCCGCCCCGTTCCTCGTCATCGCAAAATCGGAACGGCCCGCCGCCGCAATCCGATACCGGAACCCATGCCGAAGAGCAGGAAATCCGGCTAATCCAGGGCTCGCACTGGAACGCGCCTCACGCCTGTCCGTCCGATGAACGCGGCGTAGTTTCCGGTTCACGCAACATCACGCATGATGAGCCGTTCCTAAGTCAGGAACGCGTAAAGAAGGAGCAGGATCATGCGTATTCTGATCATTGCAGCCAGCCTGGCCGCCATCGGCCTGTCGTCCGTACCGGCCGGCGCCGAGGCGCAGTCGTGGCGCGATCGCCGCGAATATCGCGAGGATGTTCGCGACGCCTATCGCGACTATCACCGCGACATGCGCCGCGCCGACAGTCGCCGCGACGTGTGGGAGGCGCGCCGCGATCTGCGTCGCGATCTCCGCGAGGCCCGCCGCGATTATCGTCGCGACAGCCGTGGCCGCTATTATTACTGGCACAATGGCCGCCGCCATTATCGCGGCTGGTGAAGCAAACGCCCCGGCGCCCATGGTGCCGGGGCGTTTCACATCGGACACCCATCGCGATTTTGACAGGGATCAAATATCGTCCGCCCGTTATCCCGCATCGTTCCTCCGTCACTTGAAGGAGCGAAATATGATCGAGTTCATCGGCAACCATATCCCCCTGCTGTTCGGCACGATGATCGTGCTGTTCGCAACCGTCCTCATCACATTGAGCATCGAGGATGCGCTGGGGTGCCGCTGAGCGCCCGGCGGCCGACCATCAGCGCGGCGCGTCGGCGGTTTCCGCCAGCGTCGCGCTTGCGCCCGTCAGCCTGAAAGCGATCGGCGCAGATACGGCCGCCGGGTCGCCTGCACGCTCGACCACCGCCATATCGGCGTCGAACCGCGCATCCTCCGCATAATCGCCCCGCAACAAGGCTTCATTGCGCGCCATCTCCGCTTCGATCTCGCGATCCCGCGCCATCGCCCTGCGTTCCTCAAGGCTCGGGCCGCACCCTTCGCAGACGGTGGGGATGATCGGCGGGGGGCCGGTATAGGCAGTCCCGGCCCGGTCCGCGACCAGTGCTTCGGGACGGCCGAGCTGCTGGCCGCCACCATCGCGCTCGACGATCTGGAGGGGAACGCCGCCCGCGGCGAAACTGCCCAGGCCGGCACCGGCCAGTGCGCCGACGATCGTCACCGCGCACGCGGCGATCAGAATGTGCCCGGCGGTTTCCCCTTTCACGATCCGGTCCCTTCTCCGTCCGACTCGGGTTATCAACCAAGACCGGCCTCATGGGTTCCCGACACGCTTGCACAGCCAGGGGGCTTGCGCCAGTGAATGCGCATGACCACGCTCCGCACCCTTTATCCGCCCCTCGACGCCTATGCCTCCGGCCATCTCGACGTCGGCGATGGTCACAGCATCTATTGGGAACGCAGCGGCACCCCCGGCGCCAAGCCGGCGGTGTTCCTGCATGGCGGGCCGGGCGGCGGATTCTCGCCGACGCACCGCCAGCTTTTCGATCCGGCGCGCTATGACGTGCTGCTGTTCGACCAGCGCGGCTGCGGACGATCGACGCCGCATGCCGGGCTGGACGCCAACACGACCTGGGACCTGGTCGCCGACATCGAGCGGCTGCGCGAAATGGCGGGCGTCGAGGCATGGCAGGTGTTCGGCGGATCCTGGGGATCGACGCTGGCGCTGGCCTATGCCGAGACGCATCCCGATCGCGTGTCCGAACTGGTGCTGCGCGGCATCTTCACCATCACCAGGGCCGAGATCGCCTGGTATTATCAGCATGGCGCCTCGCTGATCCATCCCGACAAATGGGAACGCTTCCAGGCACCGATCCCCGAAGCCGAACGCGGCGACATGGTCGCCGCCTATCGCAAGCGGCTGACCGGCGACGATGCCGCAGCGCGGATCGAAGCGGCCAAGGCCTGGAGCCTGTGGGAAGGCCAGACGGTGACCTTGCTGCCCGATCCCGGCCTGTCCGACGCGTTCGAAGCCGATGAATTCGCGCTCGCCTTTGCACGGATCGAGAATCACTTCTTCTCGCATCAGGGCTGGCTGGAGGACGATCAGCTGATCCGCGACGCCGGCAAGCTCAAGGGTATTCCGGGCGTGATTGTCCATGGCCGCTACGACATCGCCTGCCCGGCCGACACCGCCTGGCGGTTGCACAAGGCCTGGCCCGAGGCGGCGTTCCATCTGATCGAGGGTGCGGGCCACGCGTTCAACGAACCGGGGATATTGGATCGGCTGATCCGGGCAACCGACGGGTTTGCGGGATAAGGGGCGGGCTCCCCATCCTCATCCAGCCCCTACGCAAAACCTCTTCGTCATTCCTGCGAAAGCAGGAATCCCGCTTTTCCGGTCGCGGGATCAAGTAAGAAGAAGCGGGATTCCTGCTTTCGCAGGAATGACGCGGTGGGGGTCGTTCAGATCGGAGTGGCGCCCGACATCCCGCCCTACCGCTTGCCCCCGAATTTCCGCTGCGTCTTGCCGAAGCGCGTCTTGCGCGTGCCCGGCTTGCCTTCGTTGCTGCGGCCCATGATCGGCGCCTTGTGCTCGCCTTCGGGCAGGCCCAGTTCCTCGCGTTCGAGCGCGCGGATCTCGTCGCGCAGGCGGCCCGCCTCCTCGAACTCCAGGTCCGCCGCGGCCTTGCGCATCTTGGCTTCCAGTTCCTCGATATAGGCGCGCAGATTGTGGCCGACCATGTGCGGCCGATCCTCGTCGATCTCCACCGTCACCTGGTCGCGGTTCGACGCATGGGCGATGATATCGCCGATATTCTTGCGGATCGAGGCGGGTGTGATGCCGTGTTCGGCATTATACGCCATCTGCTTCTCACGGCGGCGACTGGTTTCGTTGAGCGCGCGCTCCATCGATCCCGTCATGCGATCGGCATAGAGGATGACGCGGCCGTCGATGTTGCGCGCCGCACGGCCGATCGTCTGGATCAGCGAGGTTTCCGAGCGCAGGAACCCTTCCTTGTCGGCATCGAGGATCGCGACCAGCCCGCATTCGGGAATATCGAGCCCCTCGCGCAGCAGGTTGATGCCGACCAGCACGTCATACACGCCCAGGCGGAGGTCGCGGATCAGCTCGATCCGCTCCAGCGTCTCGGTATCCGAATGCATGTAGCGGACCTTCAGCCCCGCTTCGTGCATATATTCGGTCAGATCCTCCGCCATGCGCTTGGTCAGCGTGGTGACGAGCGTGCGATAGCCATTGGCCGCGGTCTGCCGGCATTCGTTGATCAGATCGTCCACCTGATCCTCGACCGGGCGGATCTCGACGGGCGGATCGATCAGGCCGGTCGGGCGGATGACCTGTTCGGAGAAGACGCCCCCCGTCTGCTCCATTTCCCACCCACCCGGCGTGGCGGAGACATAGACGGTCTGCGGGCGCATCACTTCCCACTCGTTGAAGCGCAGCGGGCGGTTGTCGATCGCGCTCGGCAGGCGGAAACCATATTCGGCGAGCGTCAGTTTCCGGCGATGATCGCCGCGCGACATGCCGTTGACCTGGCCGATGGTCTGGTGGCTCTCATCGACGAAGAGCAGTGCGTTTTCAGGCAGATATTCGAACAGGGTCGGCGGCGGCTCGCCGGGCAAACGCCCAGTCAGGAAGCGGCTGTAATTCTCGATGCCCGCGCAGCTTCCGGTCGCCGCGATCATCTCGAGGTCGAAATTGGTGCGCTGCTCCAGCCGCTGCGCCTCCAGCAGCCGGCCTTCGTTGACGAGTTCCTTCAGTCGCTCGGCCAGTTCGAAGCGGATCGCCTCCATCGCCTGTTTCAGCGTCGGGCCGGGCGTCACATAATGGCTGTTGGCATAGACGCGGACATAATCGAGGCTCGCCACCTTCTTGCCGGTCAGCGGATCGAACTCGACGATCTCCTCGATCTCGTCGCCGAAAAAGGCGACGCGCCACGCGGTATCCTCATAGTGCGACGGGAAGATTTCCAGGCTGTCGCCGCGCACGCGGAAATTGCCGCGCGTGAAGGCCGCATCGTTGCGCTTGTACTGGAGTGCCACGAGCTTGCGGATGATCTCACGCTGATCGACGGTCTGGCCCTTTTTCAGGTCGAAGATCATCGCCGAATAGGTTTCGACCGAGCCGATACCGTAGAGGCACGAGACCGAGGCGACGATCAGCACGTCGTCGCGCTCGAGCAGCGACCGGGTGGCCGAATGGCGCATCCGGTCGATCGCCTCGTTCACCGAGCTTTCCTTCTCGATGTAGGTATCCGAGCGCGGCACATAGGCCTCGGGCTGGTAATAATCATAATAGCTGACGAAATATTCGACCGCATTGTCGGGGAAGAAGTTCTTGAACTCGCCATAGAGCTGCGCGGCGAGGATCTTGTTGGGGGCGAGCACGAGCGCGGGGCGCTGCAGCGTCTCAACCACTTTGGCCATGGTGAAGGTCTTGCCCGATCCGGTGACGCCGAGCAGCACCTGGTCGCGCTCCCCGGCCAGCGCCTGTTCGGTCAGCTCGGCGATCGCGGTCGGCTGGTCGCCCGCCGGCTCGTAATCGGAGACGATGCGGAATTTCTTGCCGCCCTCGGCCTTTGGCGGGCGCGACGGGCGGTGGGGCACGAATGACTGACCCGTTTCCGGCTCGTCGAGCGTGGTGCGGATTTGGATTGCCATGGCAAAGCGATATGGGTGATGGTCAGGTCCGACGCAACACGAACACTGCACAATCCTCGCTTCCCGACCGAAAGGATATCCATGAAACGTCTGATGCTCCTTGCTCTTCCTGCGCTTGCGCTCGCTGCCTGCGGCAAATCGGACGATGGCGCCGTCAACGGTCAGGCCGCCGCCAACGACCAGGCTGCCGCCGATGCCGGCAAGCCGAAGACCATCGAGCAAGTCGCCGAAGAGATGAAGAGCGCGCCCAAGATGAAGCCGGGCGAATGGGAAACCACGGTACAGATGGTGAAGTTCGACATGCCCAACGCACCGCCCCAGGTGAAGGAAGCGATGCAGAAATCGATGGGGCAGGCCAATAGCAGCAAATCCTGCGTGACGCCCGAAGAGGCCGAGCGCGACCCGAGCGAATTCATCAAAAAGGGCCAGGGCGGCGAATGCACCTATGAGCGTTTCAGCTTCACGGGCGGCAAGATCGACGGCAAGATGAGCTGCAACAAGCCGCAGCAGGGCAAGCTGGAAGCGACGATGACCGGCACGATCAGCGCCGAGGCGCTGGACATGACGATGAACAACGTCATGAGCGGCGGCGGCATGCCCGGACAGGTCGACATGACGATGCGGATGACGTCGAAGCGCATCGGCGACTGCAAATAAAATGCGAACCGGGGCGGTTGCCGGTCCGACCGGATCGGCGACCGCCACGAACGACGACGGAGAGGGACGATGATCGGATATACGCTGGTCGGCACCAACGACCTGGGCAAGGCGCAAGCCTTTTACGATGCGCTGTTCGCGGAGGTCGGCATCGGCCGGCTGATGGATTTCCCCAATGGCGGTGCCGCCTGGGGCTCGGATTGGGGCCGGCCGATGTTCGGCGTCGGCCCGACCTATGACGGCAATGCCGCCACCGTGGGCAATGGCGTGATGATCGCCGTGGTGATGGATGAACGCGCCAAGGTGGACGCGCTCTACGCCAAGGCGCTGGCGCTGGGCGGCACGTGCGAGGGCAGCCCCGGCGTGCGCGGCGACGATGGCGATCAGGCCTTTTATGGCGCCTATTTCCGCGATCTCGACGGCAACAAGCTTTGCGCCTTCCGCATCGGTCCCCCGGCGGCATGAGGATTGCGACCGCGGCGCTGCTGACGTTGATGCTCGGCGGCGCCACACCCGTGACGGTCCAGCCGGGCGGCTGGACGCACAGCATGACCATCCACACCGCGACGATCCCGGGCATTCCGGGATTCCTGATCCCCAAGGGCCGGCCCAAACATTACAAGACCTGCCTGTCGCCACGCGATGCCGCGCTCAATCCGGGCCTGATCCTGCGTGGCGAGGACATGGAATGCACGCCGCGCTCGCTGACCATGGCCAATGGCAAGATCGCCAGCGTCGCGACCTGCACCGACAATCGGCTGGGGATTCCGATGACCGTGGTCAGCGCGGGCAGCTATACGCTGACCAGCTACGAACTGCGCAGCGTCAGCACCGGCACGCGCAACGGAAAGCCGATGCGCGTGGAGACGACCAGCAGCGGCAAGCTCACACACCGCTGCTAGGTGCTTCGGGTGCCCTTCGAGACGCGTCTTCGACAAGCTCAGCCGCTCCTCAGGATGAGCGGACTATTGCCCAACCTGTCCGTTCATCCTGAGGAGCGATCGAGCGAAGTCGAGAGCGCGTCTCGAAGGATCGCCCCCGCCGCTCGAATTTAAGCGCAAACGGGCTTCCCTCCGCCGCATTCGCTGCTTTAAGCTTCAACCTTCATCCGAAATGGGGGTCTTCTCACTCATGCGCTTCATCCTGTCCGCCGCCGCGCTTGCGCTGTTCTCCACGCCCGCCGTCGCGGAACCCGATTATGCCGCGGCGGTCCGCCAGGATTATCAGGCGTCGCTCGGCGCGCTGTGGGACAATTTCCATCGCAATCCCGAACTGAGCTTCAAGGAGACCAAGACCGCGGCGCGCATGGCCAAGGAATTGAAGGCGGTTTCGGGCATGGTCGTGACCGAAGGCGTCGGTGGTACCGGCGTGGTCGGCGTGCTCAAAAATGGCGACGGCCCGGTCGTGCTGGTGCGCGCCGATATGGACGGCCTGCCGGTCGAGGAGAAATCGGGCCTGCCCAATGCCTCCAAGGTCCGCCAGGTCGGCATCGACGGCGTCGAATCGCCGGTGATGCATGCCTGCGGCCATGACGTGCACATCACCTCGCTGGTCGGCACCGCGCGGCGGCTGGCGGCGATGAAGGATCGCTGGAAAGGCACGGTGGTGTTCATCGTCCAGCCCGCCGAGGAACGCGTGGGCGGCGCGCGCGCGATGCTCCAGGACGGGCTCTACACCCGCTTCCCCAAGCCCGATTATGCCGTCGGCTTCCACGTCTCGTCCGCGCTGGCGACGGGCAAGGTCAGCGCGTCGGAGGGCATCCAATATTCCTCCGCCGACAGCGTCGACATCACGGTGCGCGGCGTCGGCGCGCATGGCGCGTCGCCGCACACGGGCAAGGACCCGGTCTATATCGGATCGCAGATCGTCGTGGCGCTGCAGGGCATCATCAGCCGCGAGCGGCAGCCGCTGGCGCCCGGCGTGATCACCGTCGGCGCTTTCCATGCCGGCACCAAGCACAATATCATCTCCGACCGCGCCGACCTGCAGCTGACGGTGCGCGCCAATGACGAGGAGACGCGCGCCTTCCTGCTCAAGGCGATCGAGCGTGTGGCAATCGGCGTGGCGCGGACCAATGGCGTGCCGGAGGACAAGCTGCCCATCGTCAAGGCGAGCGAAGGCACGCCGACGACGATCAACGACGGCCCGCTCGCCAAGCGGCTGAACGGCGTGATGGTCGCAACCTTCGGTGCCGGCGGGCTGGCGCCGTTCGAGCAGATGGGCATGGGCGCCGAGGATTTCGCCTATTTCGTCCAGCCCGACCTGAAAGTGCCCGGCTATTATTTCGCGGTGGGCGGCACGCCCCAGGCGGATCTCGACGCGGCCAAGACCGGCGGCCCCGCCGTCCCCTCGCACCATTCGCCGCTGTTCAAGATCACCCCGGAACCCGCGGTGATTACCGGCACGATCGCGACGACCGCGGCAGTGCTGGACCTGCTCAAGCCGGGTGCGGCGGGGGACTGAAGTCTTTGCCTTAACGTGTCATTCCCGCGCACGCGGGAATCCGGACGATGTCGACCATAGCGCTCTACGTCACTGGATTCCCGCGCATGCGGGAATGACATCAGGATTGCCTACCCCTTGGGCGTCAGCTTCAGCAACCGCCCGGTTGCGCCATTCTCACCATCTTCCAGCAGCCACAGCGCGCCATCCGGCCCCTGCTCCACCTCGCGGATGCGCGCGCCCATTTCGAAACGCTCGGCCTCGCGCGCGCTGCTGCCCGAGGTCACGACGCGGACGAGCGATTGCGACGACAGGCCGGGGATGAAGGCGCTGCCCTTCCACTGCGGGAACATGGTGCCCGAATAGAAGATCAGGTCGCCCGGCGAGACCACCGGCGTCCACCAAAGGGCCGGCCGCGAGAATTCCGGCCTCGTGTCGTGATTGGGGATATCCGCCCCGCCATAATGATTGCCGTTGGAGACCACCGGATAACCGTAATTCGCGCCGCGCACGACGCGATTGAGCTCGTCGCCGCCCTCCGGCCCCATTTCCATGTCCCAGAGCTGCCCCTTGGCGTCGAACGCCAACCCCAGCGGATTGCGATGGCCGAGCGACCAGATCTGCGCGGTCACCCCGCCCTTGTCGGCAAAGGGATTGTCCTTCGGCACCGATCCGTCGTCGTTCAGTCGCAGGATCTTGCCGAGATTGGCGTTCATATCCTGTGACGGCGTGAATTTCTGCCGCTCGCCCGACGAGATGAAGAGATGGCCATCGGGCGCGAACAGGATGCGATGGCCGTAATGGCCACGCCCCGAGACCTTGGGCGACTGGCGCCAGATCACCTGGACATTCTCCAGCCGCGCAGCGCCGCCCGCGACGACCAGCCTGCCCCGCGCCACCGCCGCACCGCGCGTGTCGCCCTCGCCCGCCTCGGCATAGCTCAGATAGACCAGCCCGTTGCGCGCAAAGCGGGGATGAAGCGCGACATCGCCCAGGCCGCCCTGCCCGCCATAAACCACCGCCGGCACGCCCGCGACTTCGACCGAGGCGGCGCCGTCGATGGTCAGCAGCTTGAGCACGCCCTTCTTCTCGGTGACCAGCGCCTGCTTGCCGCCGGGCAGGAACGCCATCGCCCAGGGCTCGACAAAGGTCGCGACGGGCGTCGCCACGAAGGGCGCCTTGGTGGGTGCGGCGCGCGCGGCGGTGCTGGCGTCGGTCGCAGTACCGTCCTTGCCCGGCGCGGTCTGAGCATTGCCGCCACCGCCCGCCGAACAGGCAGCGGCAAGCGCAAGGGCGGGAAGCAATATGGCTCTTGGGTGCATGATACGCCTTCGAAACGACTGAGGATGAAACTGAAGGGATAACGACATCAGGGCGCGGGCGCATCACCCGACCGCATCACAGCGCCCGCCCGCGCGAACAGCCATAGCCGGATCGCGCTCGCCAGATTGGGCGGCTCCTCCGCCGCGATCCTTTCGACATCGATCCGCGCGACCAGAGCGTTGAGCGGCAGTTCCAATGTGGCCGCGGCCGCCTCCAGCGCGGCCCAGAAAGCCGGTTCCAGGCTGATCGAGGTCTGGTGCCCCGCAATCGTGACCGATCGTTTGACGGGGCCGAGATAGAGCGGGTCGGTGGGCGGCATCGCGCGCATGTTAGAGCATCGCGCGGAAAAGTGGGAACCGGTTCTCCGCAAATGGCGATGCGGCAGGGAAGCTCCCCAGTCGGCGCACCACCGAACAGCCCCAAGCCGATTTCGCTTGTTGCAATGTAGGATTTCAAATGTTCTCTATTTGTTCCTATTCACGAGTCGAAGGAACAAAGCAATGCGAAATATCAGGCCGCTGCTCGGCACGAGCGCGGCGGCGCTCGCGCTCGCCCTCGCAAGCGGCGCCATCGCCGCGGAAACCATCACGTACACCTATGATGCCAAGGGCCGGGTGAAGAAGGCCGCGCGCACCGGCACGGTGAACAACAATATCAACGGCGAATATACCTACGACAAGGCGAACAACCGGACCAAGACCAAGCTGACCGGATCGCCCAATCCACCACCTCCCTGATCTCCACCTTTCGAAAAACAGCTTTCAGTGGAGACAAATCATGAAGACCTCATCCAGATTCTGCGCGTCGGCCTCGGTGCTGGCGCTCTCGGTTTTCGGCGTGCAAGCGCCGCTCAATGCCCAGACCGTTGCGTCCGATCCGGCGCGCTTCATCACGACCGATCGCAACGGTATCGATCTGGTCGACAGCAGCTTCAATTTCACGGTCAATGAAGGATCGATCGGCCAGGGCGAATCCACGCTCGCCATGGTGCGCAGCTTCGGCGCTGCCGGCTGGCGCGATGGATATGATGTCCGTCTGATCCGAAGCACGGTCGCCGGTCAGGTGCAGATTCGGATCAACGGGTCCACCTCTTCGAACTTCAAGAAGGTCGGCGGCGTCTTCGTTCCCGATAACGCGGACGGCTCGACGCTGACCGAGATCGGCGGCGGCGATTCCTATGTTCTGACCACGGCCAATGGCGACCAACTCAGCTTCGCCACCTTTGCCCTGACGCCTGGGCCAGCCGCGTTCACCAGCAACATCTGTTCCTCGTCAGTGACCACGAGTTGCTTTCTGCCGATGGCCTCGCGCAAAAAGGCCAATGGTTTGACGGTGACCGTCGGTTGGGCAATGGTCGAACGCTGCTATCGCTCCGGCCCGCAAGTGAGTTGCTCGGACGATTCCCTGCCCTTCACCAATATCATCCGTGGCGTTCGCATCGATCGCGTCAGCAACAATGCCGGCTATGCGATGGACTTCACCTATCTCTCCAACACCTTCACGCCCGGCTCGACCACCAACTGGTATCGGCGTTCGACGATCGCATTCAAGAATACCGGCACCACTGCGCCGAGCTGGCCGACGATCACCTATACCTATCCAACCACCACCACGACCACGACCACCGATATCGGCGGGCGGGTATGGAATTTCACCTATGCCGGAACCAGTGACGGCGGCTCTTTGACGGCCGTCCGCCGCCCCGGTGCGTCGTCCGACAACATCGCGCTGACCTACAGCCCGTCGCTGTCCTCGGTGACGATCGATGGCGTCACACGGAGCTATTCCCGCACGGTCTCGGGAACGACGGCGACGACGACCATCACCGACGCGAATTCGGGCGTCACGACGGCCGTCGCCGACCTCACCCGGTCGCGCGTCACCAAAATCACCAACGAGCTCACGCGCGAGACCAACTATGTCTACGACACGTCGGCCCGCCCGACCGAGATCGTCCAGCCCGAAGGCAACAAGACCGTGTTCGCCTATGATGCGCGCGGCAATGTGACCAGCACCACTTACAAGGCCAAGAGCGGATCGGGCCTGGCGGATATCGTGATCGCCGCCGACTACCCCGCTAGCTGTACCAATGTCGTCACCTGCAACAAGCCGAACTGGACGAAGGACGCCAAGGGCAACCAGACCGACTACACTTACGACAGCACCCATGGCGGCGTGCTGACCATGACCGCGCCGGCGCCATCGACGGGTGCCGTGCGGCCTCAGACGCGCTTCAGCTATGCCGCAACGGGCGGGGTGACGATGCTGACGGGCGTTTCGGCCTGCCAGACAACGGCAAGCTGCACCGGCACGGCCGACGAGACCAAGACCACCGCCGCCTATACCGCCAACCTGCTGCCGAGCAGCATCACGGCCGCGGCGGGCAACGGATCGCTGAGCGCGACAACCAGCTATACCTACGACATTCTGGGCAACCAGATCACCGTTGATGGCCCACTCTCAGGCACTGCCGACACCACCGTCATGCGTTATGACAATGCGCGGCAAGTGATCGGCGTCGTCGGCCCCGACCCCGATGGCGGCGGTACGCGCGTACCCCTGGCGCAGCGCTTCACCTACAATAATGACGGGCAGGTCACGCTGGTGGAGATCGGCACGGTCACCGACCAGACCGATCCGGCCTGGGCGGCATTCTCTTCGCAGCAACAGGCGGCGACCACTTACGACACCAATGCCAGGGCTGTGAAATCTGAGTTGAAGGCCGGCGGTACAACCTATGCGGTCAGCCAGACCAGCTACGACACCCTCGGCCGCGTCGATTGCGTCGCACAGCGCATGGATCCGACCCAATGGGCGAGCCAAAGCGTCGTCTGCACGCCACAGACGACGAGCGCCAATGGTCCGGACCGGGTGAGCAAGACGACCTATGATGCGGCGAGCCAGGTGACGAAGATACAGACCGCCTATGGAACGACAGATCAGTCGGATGAGGTGCAATTTAGCTACACCAACAACGGACTGCGCGCGAGCGTGTCCGACGGTGAAGGCAATCCGTCGGTCGTTCAATATGACGGGCATGATCGCGCCTGGGTATCCTACTATCCGACCACCAATCACACCGGCGTGAACTGGACCGATTATGAACAATATAGCTACGACGCGAACGGCAACGTCACGAATGTCAGGCTGCGCGACAACAGCAACATCGGATCCACGTTCGACAATCTGAATCGACGGATATATCTCGATCTTTCGGGCAGCGGGATCGATCAGGATATCACTTACACCTATGACCTGCTCGGGCGGATGACCGGATCGAGCGACGCAATCGCGCATATCGCCAATTTCGCATATGATGCCCTTGGAAGGGCCACGAGCCAGACGGGCGCCTATGGCGGCACCAAAACCATGCAATATGACCTGGCGGGACGGAGGACCCGACTGACATGGCCGGACAGCGTGTATGTCAGCTATGATTATGATGTGACCGGCAACATGACGGCGATCCGCGAAAATGGGGCAACTTCAGGTGCCGGCGTGCTGGCCACATATAGCTACGACAATCTCGGCAGGCGCACGAGCGTGACGCGCGGCAACGGGACAGCGACGAGCTATAATTATGACACCGTCTCGCGCCTGACATCGCTGGCGCATGATTTCGCGAGTACGACGCATGATCTGACGCTGGGATTCACTTACAACCCCGCCTCGCAAATCGCCACGAACAGTCGCAGCAACGATCTGTTCGCTTGGGGCGGACACTATAATCGCGACAAGGCTGAAACGCCCAACGGCCTGAATCAGCTCACCGCTCAAGGCAGCACCGCGCTCGGCCACGACGGCAAGGGCAATATCAGCAGCATCGGGACGACCGGTTACGCCTACAGCCAGCGCAATCTGCAATATGCGATTCCGGGCGGTTATGCCTGGTATGATCCGATGGCTCGGCTCGACTATATCTCGACCAATAGCGTCACCGGTGCGGCGACGATGTTCGACTATGACGGCCTGAACATTTCCACCGAATATGATCCATCCGGGCCAGTCCGCCGCCGCTTCGTGTTCGGCCCCGGCACCGACGAACCGATCGTCTGGTACGAGGGATCGGGCACGACCGACCGTCGCTGGTTGCATGCCGACGAGCGCGGGAGCATCATCGCGGTCTCGAACGGATCGGGCGCTGTGACCAACATCAACAGCTATGACGAATATGGCGTGCCGGCGGCGGGCAATGCCGGTCGGTTCCAATATACCGGCCAGGCATGGCTGCCCGAACTCGGCATGTATTACTACAAGGCGCGCATCTACAATCCGGGCATCGGCCGGTTCATGCAGACCGACCCGATCGGTTATGTTGCGGGTATGAACCTGTATGGATATGTGTCCGGGGATCCGGTGAATCTGATCGATCCCTTTGGGATGTCGGCCGACGACATTATCATACGTGGTCGACGGCCTACCGAGAATATCGTTCCGGGTAGGCTTCTTTTAGGCCGTGGAAATGGTGGAACGAGTGTGCCACCTCGCCAGCCAGGTAACGGCGGCGGTGGGACATCGAGCTCAGATGATGATGATGATGATGAAACTGTTGTTACAGCGCCCGTAAATTGCAATTTACATCCTAGTGATAGCCGTTGCGGTGGTCCGTTTTATCCAACTGGCCAGATAGGATTCAGCTTGTACGGCATACTTTTCGCATACACCTTTAATCAATATGAAGATGGGATTACAATAGGAATTTCAAAGCCGGGCCCATCAATAAACGCAGGCGTTTCCACAACCCCAGATATAGATGGCTGGTCATGGTCGGCAAGTAATTTCGGAGGAAATCTTGACGGCACATCCGGATTAATTAATTTTACTCCAGACTTCTCTCTATCATATACTGCATCCATACCATGGGCCACATCAACTCCTGCACCCTCTTCCTCTGTAGCGAAAGGTGAATTTAGCCTTAATTTTGGAAAAATCTGGGCAAGAACCGATTCGGTAGACAGAAATTACTACAAAAGGTAAATTAAGTATACGGAGCTCAAAATGTCTCCATTAAATAAATCATCCCCTTACCTAAGAGCGTGGTCATATTCAATTTTAATTTCATTAATCTTTATTATATATATAAAATTTGGACATTTCTTTGTATCAAAATTTAATTTATCAGAGCCTTTATTCTTAGTAATATTATTCTCATTTCATATGATTCTATCATACTCTTTTTTTAAATGCCCCATGTGCGGTCTGTCCATATTTGCAGCACGTCCTAGTGCATTTGGGCCATGGACACCGTGGCCTCACAAAACCTGTAGAAGATGCGCTTTTGACCTAAGCAGTTTAGATAAATAGAGTTTTCTTCTATATTTATCGTATTTACTTGAAATTACCATTCAGTCGAGCACTATCACAAGGACCACGTCATCAAGATCGGTGATCGGAGTCCCTTGGGTTCCGGTGACAGGAATTCCGGTAACGGTGCACCAAATTGACACTAGGAAGCCGATGCGGGAGAGTGCGGCATGGCCCGCCTCTCCCGCATCGTCATTCCGGGAATTCCCGCCGGCCCTGGCGATCACGCCCATGCCCGCCTAAACTGACCCCGATCATCCGGGGGGAATATCGATGCGCGCCATTTTCGCTCTCACACTGGCCGCCACGCTCTCCGCCTGCTCGACGACCACGAATCTGCCTCCCAATACGGGCGCAGCGCTGCTCAGCGCCTCGGTCGAGGAAAAGCCGCTGTCCGAACTCGCCCGCGCCGTCGCGGCGGGGGAGACGAGCAGCGAGGCGCTGACCATGGCCTATATCGAGCGGATCGAAACGATCGACCGGTCGGGGCCGCGACTGAACAGCGTGATCGCGATCAATCGAGATGCCCTGGCACAGGCACGCGCGCTGGATGCCGAGCGGCGCGCCGGGCGGGTGCGCGGGCCGCTCCATGGCGTGCCGATCCTGGTCAAGGACAATATCGAGACCGCCGACCCGATCCCGACCACCGCCGGGTCGCTCGCGCTTGCCGGCAACGTCACCGGGCGCGATGCGCCGGTGGTGGCACGGCTGCGCGCGGCTGGCGCGGTGATCCTGGGCAAGACCAATCTCAGCGAATGGGCCAATATCCGCTCGGACCGGTCGGTCAGCGGCTGGAGCGCGGTGGGCGGGCTGGTGAAGAACCCCTATGCGCTCGACCGCAATGCATGCGGATCGTCGAGCGGCAGCGGCGCTGGGGCGGCGGCCAGCCTGGCCGCCGCCGCGGTCGGTACCGAAACCGACGGATCGGTGATCTGTCCCTCGACGATCAACGGGCTGGTCGGGCTGAAACCGACGGTCGGCCTGGTATCCCGCACCCATATCGTCCCGATCAGCCATAGCCAGGACACGCCGGGGCCGATGACGCGGAGCGTGCGCGACGCCGCGATGCTGCTGAGCGCAATGGCGGGCAGCGACCCTGCCGATCCGGCAACGGTGGAGGCCGATGCCAGGAAGCGCGATTATGCCGCCGGGCTGTCGGCGGACGGGTTGAAGGGCGCGCGCATCGGCGTACTGCGCGATCGCATCGGCGGACAGCCGGCAACACGCGCGCGGTTCGAGGCTGCGCTCGAGGCGCTGAAGCGCGGCGGCGCCGAACTGGTCGATATCGCCGACAGCCGATCCGGGCTCGATGGGCTGGGCGCCGCGGAAAGCGTCGTTCTCCATGCCGAACTGAAAGCGGATCTGAACGCCTACCTCGCGACCACGCCGCCCACCGTCACGACGCGGACGCTGGCCGACCTGATTGCGTTCAACGCCGCCAACGCCTCGACCGAAATGCCCTGGTTCGGGCAGGAGTTCTTCGAGCGTGCGGAAAAGACCAATGGGCTGGACGACAAAGGCTATCGCACCGCGCTGGAAACCTCGCGCAAACTGGCGCGCGGCAAGATCGACGCGCTGCTCGCCGACAATCGCGTGACGATGCTGGTCGCGCCGAGCGCGGGGCCGGCCTGGCTATCCGATCCGGTCAATGGCGATCAATATGACGGGCCGAGCGCCAGCCAGTTGCCCGCCGTCGCGGGCTATCCGCATCTGACCGTGCCCGCGGGCATGATCAACGGACTGCCGGTGGGGATTTCGTTCATCGGCACGGCGTGGAGCGAGGAGGCGCTGCTGAAGGCCGGCTATGCGTTCGAGCAGATCGCGCAGACGCGGGTAGCGCCGGGGTATCTGCCGACGGTGGAGCGTGGGGCAGCGGCGTTTCCGGCGGTTCGGGAGTAGGCCGTTTCGGAACCACAAATTCCGTTCGTGTCGAGCGAAGTCGAGACACGTAGCGCGATGCCCGAGCGTCCCTCGACTTCGCTCGGGACAAACGGTTTTTTTATCAGCTCGGTCAAACATTCTCGCGACGGCAAAGCCGCCGCCGTCGGTCAGGTCGGGGGCGTGAAGCCCCCGCCTGCCGGCCGTGCCGGGCGATGCGCCTTGCGCATCGCGTGCTTGCTTCGCGAGCGCGCTTTGCCCGTCAGTACATATGCTGCCCGCCATTGATGCTGAGCGTCGATCCCGTCACGAACCCCGCATCCTCCGAACACAGGAACGCCACGCCGCGCGCGATTTCTCCGGCGTCGCCGAGGCGGCCGACCGGGATCTTGGCGACGATCTTTTCGAGCACCGGGGGCGGCACCGCGGCGACCATGTCGGTGTCGATATAGCCCGGCGCGATCGCGTTGACGGTGATGCCGGTCTTCGCGCCTTCCTGCGCCAGCGCCTTGGTGAAGCCGTGAATGCCCGATTTGGCGGCGGCATAATTCACCTGGCCATATTGGCCCGCCTGGCCGTTGATCGAGCCGATATTGACGATGCGGCCCCAGCCACGCTCACGCATGCCGGGGAAGCACGCCTTCGCCATGTTGAAGCAGCCGCCCAGATTGATGCGCATCACATCGTTCCAGTCGTCAAAGCTCATCTTGGCGAGTACGCCGTCGCGGGTGATGCCGGCATTGTTGACGACGACATCGACCGGACCGAGTTCGGCCGCGACCTGCGCGCAGCCCGCCTGACAGGCTTCATAATCGCCCACGTCCCAGCGATAGGCCTTGATCCCCGTGCGATCGGTGAACGCCTTCGCCTTTTCGTCGTTGCCGGCATAATTGGCCGCAACGGTCATCCCCATATCCTTGAGCGCAAGGCTGATCGCTTCTCCGATACCGCGGGTTCCGCCGGTGACGATCGCTACTCTGGTCATGGGATTCGTTCTCCTGTTCAAGGAGAGGAGAGGCTATGCGGGACTGAGCCAGCCTTCAAGCTCCCGCGACAAAATGCGGCGCAGCATTTTCATGCCGTCCGCACTGTCGTTGAGGCAGGGGAGATAGGCGAAGTCGGTGCCGCCCGCCGCCATGAACGTCTCCCGCCCACGGATCGCCAGTTCCTCCAGCGTTTCGAGGCAATCGGCGGAAAATCCGGGCGCGACGATCGCGACGCGCTTCACACCCTTGCCCGGCAGTGCGGCAAGCGTCGCGTCGGTCGCGGGCTCGAGCCATTTGGCGCGGCCGAAACGCGACTGGAACGCGACGATCAGATCGCGGCCCAGCGCCTCGCCGAGCAACCGCGCCGTCTTTCGGCAGTGGCAATGATAGGGATCGCCCAGATCGAGCGTGCGTTGCGGCATGCCGTGAAAGCTCGCCAAGATCGCGTCCGGCGTGAAATCGAGCGCGGCCAGCCCCTGTTCGATCGAGGCCTTGAGCGCGGCGATATAGGCGGGATCGTCGTGATAGGGCGGCAATGTGCGGATCGCCGGCTGCCAGCGCATCTTCGCGAGCGCGGCAAAGGCGGCGTCGTTCGCGGTCGCGGTCGTTGCCGCGCAATATTGCGGATAGAGCGGCGCGATCAGGATGCGATCGCAGCCCAGCTCTTTCAACGCGGCGATCCGCTCGGCAATGGCCGGCTGGCCATAGCGCATCGCATGATCGACGATCACCTCCGCGCCGAACGCATCCTTCAGCGCCGTCGCCTGCGCGCGCGTGATCGCGGCGAGCGGCGAACCATCCTCTCGCCAGACCTGGGCATAGGCATGCGCCGAACGGCGCGGCCGCGTGCGCAGGATGATCCCGCGCAGGATCGGCTGCCAGATCAGCGCGGGAATCTCGACGACGCGCCGGTCGGACAGGAATTCGGCAAGATAGCGCCGCACCGCCGACGCCGTCGGCGCGTCGGGGGTGCCGAGATTGACGATCAGCACGCCGATCTTCGGCGCCGGGATGGTGGGGTGATCGGTCATGCGCGGGCTTCCCGCGCGCATAGTCCGATGCCTTCCCGTTTCCGTTTGGGCTGAGCCTGTCGAAGCCCCTGTCCTTCTTCCCCCGCGATGCAGAAAGACAAGGACAGGGCTTCGACAGGCTCAGCCCAAACTGATTCTGGAAAACGCCAGTTCACGATCAATTTTCGCCGAGCGACAGCGGGAGCGTCCGCAGCCGCCGCCCACTCGCCGCGGCGATGGCGTTGGCGATGGCGGGCGCGATGGGTGGCACCGCGATCTCGCTGGCCCCGCCCGCGGGCTCGGCGCTCCGGATCAGCTCGATGCGGATCTCAGGCGCGGTGGCAAGACGCGGCACGTCGAGCTGGGTGAAGTTGCGCGGCACCGCCTGGCCACGCTCGATGACGATCGGTGCGCCCGTCGCGGCAGCAATGCCGAACAGGATGCCGCCCTCGATCTGCTGGCGGACGAGATCGGGATTGATGACGCGGCCGCAATCGACCACCGCGATCACGCGGTCGACGATCACTTTCTGCGCGGCGTCGACATGCGCCTCGGCCAGCAGCGCGACATGGCTTCCCGCCATCGAATGACAGGCGAGCCCCTGGCCGGTACCGCCGCCGCCGCCTTCCCAGCCGCCCTTGGCGGCGACGGTCGACAGGCAGCGGGCCAGCCGGGGATTGGCGCCGAGCATCTGCATGCGGAAACCGAGCGGATCGAGCCCGGCCTCCTGCGCCAGCTCGTCGATGAAGCATTCGGTGAAAAAGGCGGTGTAGCTGTGCGCGCCGGATCGCCAATGGCCAGTCGGAACCCCGATCTCGACCGGATGATGGTCGACGGCGAAGGCGGGAATGCCATAGGGCGGCACGGCGCCCGCCACCGCATTGCGATCGGCGCCGCCCGCATCGGGGATCAGCCCGCGCAGCGCGGCATTGCCCGCGAACATGCGATGCGACTGTTCGAGCGCGGTCGCGGGTGCCGCGATCTTCGCCAGCCAGCCCTGGACCAGCCCGCTCGGCCCGAGCTGCGCGCTCATCCGCGCAAAGGCCGGCGGGCGATAGAGATCGTGCGCGATATCCTCGGCACGCGACCAGACAAGCTGGACCGGGCGTTTCATCTTTGCCGCCAGGATCGCCGCCTGCCCCGCCGCTTCATTCTCCAGCGCGCGGCCGAACGATCCGCCGACCAGCATCGGATGGACGGTGATATCGGCTTCCGACATCTCCAGCGCCCGCGCAGCGGCCGCGCGGGCCAGGCCCGGCGCCTGGGTCGGCATCCACAATTCGAGCCGGTCGCCGCGCAGATGCGCGGTGGCGCACAATGTCTCCAGCGGCGCATGCGCGGCGAAACCGACGGCATAGTCAGCGGTGTGGACGGTCTTGCCGCGATAGGCGGCCGACAAATCCCCCACCCCGGCGAAACGAACGCCGTCGCCATCGATCGCGCCGCGCAGGCTGTCGGCGATCGCGCCGCTGTCGACCGGTTCGGACGGCATGGCGAAGCGCGGCCGCATCGCATCGAGTGCCCGGTTCGCCGCCCACCAGTTGGTCGCGACCGTCGCCACCCAGCGCGGCGTATCGACCACGGCGAGCACGCCGGTCACCGCCTCTGCCGCCTTACGATCGAATCCCTTCAATCCGCGATGCCCGATCGGCCCCTGACGGATCGCGGCATAGACCAGATCGGGCAGGCGGATATCGGCGGCGTACATCGCCGAACCGTCGAGCTTCGCGGGCAGATCAAGCCGGGGCAGCGGCTTGCCGGTCAGCCGGTTCTCGAGCCCCGTGCGCAGCGGAACCGGATCGGGCACCTTGAAGTCCACGGCCTCGGCGGCGAGCGCACCGAAACGCAATTTCTCATCGCCGCGCACGACGAACCCGTCCGCGGTGTCGCAGGCGAGCCAGTCCGCATCCCAGCGCCGCGCCGCCGCCTTGCACAGCAAGGCGCGCGCCGCGGCGCCCGCCTCGCGCAGCGGCCATTCGAACGCGCGGACCGAACTCGATCCACCCGTGATCATCAATGCATCGCGCGTCGCGAATTCCTGCGCCGCCCAGCGGATCGGCGCAGCCAGGAAATCGGGGCCATGTCCGGCGACGCCCTCGCCCGCGAGCAGCCGATTGGCATAGATGGGATTGATCGGCGCCGCCTCGACCGCGATCGTCCGCCAGTCGGCGCCAAGCTCGTCGGCCAGGATCTGGGGCAAGGCGGTATAGACGCCCTGCCCGGTCTCGGCCTGCGGCACGACGACGGTGACGACACCGCTTTCGGCGATCTTCAGAAAGCCGCCCAATATGGTCTCACCGGCGCTGGCGATCAGATTGGGGGCATAGCTGCGCGGCCAGACGCCCCAGGCGATCAGCAACCCCGCGCCGACGCCGCCACCGACCAGGATCTGCCGCCGGCTCGGCATGTGCCGCGCTTCGCCCTGTCGATCCCATCCCGCCATCACCGCCTGATAGGGGGCGGTCCGAAGAAGAGCAATTGGGGGATGGAAATCGGCGATGGATGCGATCGCGCACCGCCGTCATGCTGAACTCGTTTCAGCATCCATGCCACAGCCCGCACCGTCGCGTCAGTTTCGACATGGACCCTGAAATGAGTTCAGGGTGACTTTATGGGCCGGCAAGCCTCAGCCCGCGCCCGCCAACGCCCGGTATTTCGCGCGCAGCCCCACCTTGTCGATCTTCTCGGTGCCCAGCCGCGGCAGCGCCTCGCTCGAGAACCAGATACGGGCAGGCAGCTTGAACGCGGCCAGGCGCGGGCGGAGAAAGGCGAGCAAAGCCTCCGCATCGAGCGCGGCACCCGCCTGGAGGCGGATGACGGCGCCCGGCACTTCGCCGAACCGCTCATCGGCCAGGCCGAACACCGCCGCCTCGGCCACCGCCTCATGCTCGTAGAGCGCGGCCTCGACTTCCTGGCACGAGATATTCTCACCACCGCGGATGATGATGTCCTTCTTGCGATCGACGATGAACAGATAGCCGTCCTCGTCGAGATAGCCGATATCGCCGCTGCGGAAATAACCGTCATCGGTGATCGCGGCGCGCGTCGCTTCCGGATTGTTCCAATAGCCCAGGAAATTGCAGATGCTGCGGATCGAGACTTCGCCGCGCTCGCCCTGCGGCAGTGGGTTGCCGGCATCGTCGAGGATCGCAAGATCGACCAGCGGCGGGGTTGCCGGGCCGGTGCTGGCGGGCTTGGCGAGATAATTCTCGTTGACGTTGCCGCAGCCCACGGCGTTGGTCTCCGTCAGGCCATAGCCGAGCAAGGGCCGCGCGCCGCCCATCTCGTCCTCCAGCCGCTTGACATGTTCGGGCGGCCGCGCTGCGCCGCCTGCGGCATAGGCCTGAACCGTGGACAGATCATATTTGCCGCGATTGGGATGCGTCATGATCTCGTAGCTCATCAGCGGCACGCCGACGAAATAGGTGCATTTCTCGTCCTGCATCAGGCGCATCGCCTCTTCGGCGTCCCATTTGGGCATCAGCACCAGCTTGCGCCCCATCGCGAAGCTCTGGAGCATCAACGGCACCTCCGCTGTCACATGGAATAGCGGCACGTTGAGCAAGGCTGCGGGCTGCAGCGTCGGCGCCGCCCCGTCCTGCGTCGCGAGTTCGAGCATGCCGAGCGCGTTGACCAGATAGTTGAAGATCGCCTGCACCACCGCACGATGATCGGAAAAGGCGCCCTTGGACTGGCCGGTCGATCCCGAGGTGAACAGGATCGTCGCCAGATCGTCGCCGACAAGGGCGGGCAGCGCGGTATCCGCGCCGCCGCCGCGCGCGAGCAAGGGCGCGATAGCGGCATCGATGGGCGCGGCGACGTCCAGCGTCACCACGTCCGCGCCATGTCCGCCGCATTCGGTCAGACGCAGCGCGCGCGGCGCATCCGCGATCACCAGCGTCGTGCCGGTATCGGTGATGCCGTCGCACAGCTCGTTGCCCTGCCACCAGCCGTTGAGCAGGGTGGCGACGCCGCCCGCCATCAGCACGCCCATATAGGCGACGATCCACGACGGGGCGTTGCGCATCGCAATGCCCACCCGATCGCCCGGCTTCACGCCATAACCCGCGACCAGCCCGCCGGCGACCTTGCGCGCGGCGGCATAGGTCTGGGCGAAGCTCAATCGCTCGTCGCCGGCGACCAGAAAAATCGTGTCGCCATGCTGTGCGCAGAAATAGGCGAAATAATGCGCGAGCGTCGGCGGCGCCGCGGCGAAGACGGGAAGCGTGCGGCCAAAGCGCTCGATCCCGGTCAGCGCGAATGGCGTGCCGTCGGACAGCAGCCTGTCCAGGACTGTCCTGATGCGCAGATCGAGCGCAGACGGCATCAACTCTCTCCTCTTGGTCTTGTCTCTTGCGGCCTATATGAGGGCGCAAATCATCGGGGGTAAAGAGTTTGTTCCTCGCGCTTTCGGCTGCCGCTACGTCATACGTGACTTTCGAGTCGCTCGGTCTCCATCCGGTGGCCCTCGATCTCGGTTTTTTCCAGATTCGCTGGTATTCGCTCGCCTATCTGGCGGGAATCATCATCGGCTGGTGGTACCTGCTCAAACTGATCGCCCAGCCCGGTTCGCCGATGGCGCGACGCCATGCCGACGACCTGGTCTTCTACGCGACGCTCGGCATCATCCTGGGCGGTCGTGCGGCCTATATCGCCTTTTACCAGCCATCGATTCTCAATCATTTCACGAATATCTTCAAATTGTGGGAAGGCGGCATGTCGTTCCACGGCGGCGCGATCGGCGTCTCGCTCGGCATCATCCTGCTCACCCGCAAGGAGAAGCTGCAATGGCTGCGCGTCCATGATTTCGTGGCCTGCTGCGTGCCGTTCGGCCTGTTTTTCGGCCGGCTCGCCAATTTCGTGAACGGCGAATTGTGGGGCCGCGAAACCGACGTGCCCTGGGCGATCCGCTTTCAGGAGCTCGTCAACGGAGCGATCGTCACCGGCGAACCACGCCATCCCAGCCAGCTCTACGAGGCCGGGCTGGAGGGGATCGTGCTGGGGCTGGTGCTCTGGTTCTTCTTCTGGAAGACCAAGGCACGCTACGATCCCGGCAAGCTCGTCGGCATCTTCCTGCTCGGCTATGGCATGTCGCGCTTCTTCGTCGAATTCTTCCGCGAGCCCGACCGGCAGCTCATGCAGTTCGCGCAGGAAACCGGCATGAGCATGGGTCAGTGGCTGACCGTGCCGATGATCGTCGGCGGCGCCTATCTGATCGCGACCGCCAAGAGCCGTCGCCTGCGGATCGAGGCGACGGCCGGGGGTCAGAGCGTCGCCTGAGGTGAAGGATCCCGCCCCAACCGGCGTCGCCGCCAAGCTCGTACGCGAGATCGAACGTAGCGGCGCGATCCCCGTCGCCCAGTTCATGGCGGAGGCGAACGCGCATTATTATGCGACGCGCGATCCGCTGGGCACCGCGGGCGATTTCGTCACCGCGCCCGAGATCAGCCAGATGTTCGGCGAACTGGTCGGACTGTGGCTGGCCGATCTCTGGCTGCGCGCCGGATCGCCGGACAATGTCCATTATGTCGAGCTCGGGCCCGGCCGCGGGACACTGGCCGCCGATGCCCTGCGCGCGATGCGCTCGGTCGGGCTGGAGCCGTCGGTGCATTTCGTCGAGACCAGCCCGGCGCTGCGCGATGCACAGGCCGCACGCGTGCCGCAGGCGAGATGGCATGATGTGGCCGCCACATTGCCCCATGACGGCGCGCTGCTGGTCGTCGCCAACGAGTTCTTCGACGCATTGCCCGTGCGTCAACTCGTCGCGACCGAGACCGGCTGGCACGAACGCGCCGTCGCTTATGCCGATGGCGGATTCGTACAGACGCTGGGCGATACGATACCCGAATCGCTGCTGCCCGAGGCGCTGGACAGTGCGGCGCCGGGCGCGATCGTCGAAAGCTGCCCTGCCGCACGCGCGATCTGCGCCGAACTCTCCGCCCGGATCGCCGACCAGGGCGGCGGCATGATCGTCATCGACTATGGCTATCAGGGGCCGGCGGTCGGTGACACGTTGCAGGCGGTGCGCCGCCACGGTTTCGCCGATCCCTTTGCCGATCCCGGCGAGCAGGACCTGACCGCGCATGTCGACTTCACCGCGCTGGCGCGCGAAGGGCGCGGCGCCGGATTGAAGGTCACGGGCCCAGCCGCACAGGGCGAATGGCTCGAACGGCTCGGACTTTCGGCGCGCGCCGCGGCGCTTGCCGCAGCGCAGCCGGCCGCCGCCGAAGAGATCGCGCTGGCGCAGGACCGGCTGGCCGGACCCGAGCAGATGGGCACATTGTTCAAGGCGCTGGCACTGGTCGCGCCCGACTGGCCCGATCCGGAAGGGTTTGCGTGATTTAGCCTCTTCCTGTCGCTCCCGCGAAAGCTGGAGCCTATACGATCTCGTCAACTGCAATGCGGTAACCGGCATCGCATAGGCTCCAGCTTTCGCTGGAGCGACAGGCGTGGTTGTGGATCTGGAGCGACGGGAGTGAGTGTGGAGCAAGTCGAAGTCATCCGATCCGAAGCGCTTTCGGTTATCCCGCACGGCTTTCTCGGCCGGCGCGGCGGCGTGTCGATCGGCATTCATGCCGGCCTCAATGTCGGGCTGGGCAGCGATGACGACCGGGATGCGATCGTGGAGAATCGCCGCCGTGCAGCAGCGGCGGTGCTGCCGGGCGCGGCGCTGACGACGGTGCATCAGATCCATAGCGCGATCGCCCTGCCCGCAATCGCCCCCTGGCCCGACGATGCGCGGCCAAAGGCCGACGCCCTCGTCACCGACCGGCCAGGCATATTACTCGGCATATTGACCGCGGACTGCGTTCCCGTGCTCTTCGCCGATGTCGATGCCGGCGTCGTCGGCGCGGCACATGCGGGGTGGAAGGGTGCACTGACCGGCGTGACCGATGCCACGATCGAGGCGATGGAGGCACTGGGCGCGGATCGCGGCCGGGTGGCGGCGGCGATCGGGCCGTGCATCGCACGCGCATCCTATGAAGTCGGTGAGGATTTCACGCGCGCGTTCGAAGAGTCCGATCCGGCCAATGAACGCTTCTTCTCCGCCGGTCGGCCGGGCCATCTCCAGTTCGACATCGAAGCCTATGTCGCCGCGCGGCTGGCGGCAGCGGGAATCCGCCGGATCGAGGCACTGGGGCTCGACACCTATGCCGATGCGGACCGTTTCTTCAGCTATCGCCGCGCCTGCCATCATGGCGAACCGGGCTATGGGCGGGAAATCTCGCTAATCGGCCTCCCCTGCTGACCGGGCCTCTCGGCTGATTGGTACTATCCGGCGCTATTTCGCGTTAGGCTGGTATATCGCTCCAGCAAAGGCGCCCAGACATGCCCAGGAAACCCGACGAATCCGACCTGACCGGCACCACCCCGCGTCGGCGGCCCAAGCCCGACGTCCTCGCCATCGGCAATCGCCGGCTGAAACCCTCGACGCTGATGATGGGCCATGGTTTCGACCCCGCTCTGTCCGAAGGCTCGCTGAAACCGCCGATCTTCCTGACCTCGACCTTCGTCTTCGAGAATGCCGCCGCGGGAAAACGCCATTTCGAAGGCGTCACCGGCAAACGCCCGGGCGGTGCCGAAGGGCTGGTCTATTCGCGCTTCAACGGGCCCAACCAGGAAATCGCCGAGGATAGGCTGGGCGTGTGGGAGGATGCGGAGGACGCGCTCACCTTCTCGTCGGGCATGTCCGCGATCGCAACGGTGCTGCTCACTTTCGTGAAGCCCGGTGACGTCATCGTCCATTCCGCGCCGCTCTATGCCGCGACCGAGACGTTGATCGGCCGCATCCTCGGCAAGTTCGGCGTCTCCTGGCTCGATTTCCCGGCAGGCGCGACCGAAGACGAGATTGCCGCCGTCGTCGAGAAAGCGAAGGCACAGGGCCATGTCGCGATGATCTATCTCGAAAGCCCGGCCAACCCGACCAATGTGCTCGTCGACGTGCAGGCAGTGACCAAGGTGCGAGACTCGCTGCTCGGCGAGGAAAAGCCGCCGATCGTGATCGACAACACCTTTCTGGGTCCGCTCTGGCACCATCCGCTCGAGCACGGCGCCGATATTGTGGTCTATTCGCTCACCAAATATGCCGGCGGGCACAGCGATCTCGTCGCGGGCGGCGCGCTCGGTTCCAAGGGACATATGAACCAGATCCGGATGATGCGGAACACGATCGGCACCATCCTCGATCCCAACAGCGCCTGGATGCTGCTGCGCAGCCTGGAGACGCTGGAGCTTCGCATGAGCCGCGCGGGCGAGAATGCCGAGAAGATCTGCACCTGGCTGAAAGATCAGCCCAAGGTGGACAAGATCGTCTATCTCGGCTTTCCCGAGACCGAACGGCAGGCCGATATCTATGCGCGCCATTGCACCGGCGCGGGATCGACATTCTCGCTCTATCTCAAGGGCGGCGAGGCGGAGGCATTCCGCTTCCTCGATTCGCTCAAGATCGCCAAGCTCGCGGTCAGCCTTGGGGGCACCGAGACGCTGGCCAGCCATCCTGCCGCGATGACGCATCTGTCGGTGCCCGACGAACGCAAGCGCGCACTGGGCATCGGCGACAATATGGTGCGCATCTCGATCGGCGTGGAGGATGCCGACGACCTGATCGCCGATTTCGAACAGGCGCTGGCTGCAATATAGAAACCCCTCCTCCACGATCGGGGGGTGACTGCGACGCGCGCGTCCATCAATGCGAGCCCTAGACGAACTCGACCTCCCCCGGGGATGGGCGGTATCGGATGGAGCAACCGATGAAGAAGAGCCTGATCCTCCTGCCCCTGTTGGCGCTTTCGGCCTGCGCGACTCCGGAGACCCGGCTGCGCGCCGGCTTGATCGATGCCGGGCTCTCGGAACGGATGGCCGGATGTATGGCAGAGCGGATGGTCGATAGATTGTCGATCGTCCAGCTGCACCGCCTGCAATCGCTGGGCAGCCTGAAGCAGGCCGGCACCCGCGCGCTTTCCGTAGCGGATTTCCTCCACAAGGTCCGTGCGTTGCGCGATCCGGAAATCCTGTCGGTCACCAGCACGGCGGCGGCCGCCTGCGCTCTGGGGCTATGACGGTGGCAGCCCACGACCAAAGCGGGGTGGCAATCCATGCCGATCCATGCTTTAGGCCGCTGCGACTCCCCATTTTGCACTGCGGAAAGGCACGAGCGCCCTCATGAACATCCACGAATATCAGGCGAAAGAATTGCTGGCGAAGTTCGGCGTTCCCGTTCCCGCCGGCCACGCGGCCCTCACCGTCGACGAGGCCGTCGCCGCGGCCGGTACGCTCCCCGGCCCACTTTACGTCGTCAAGGCACAGATCCATGCGGGCGGCCGCGGCAAGGGCAAGTTCAAGGAACTCGGCCCCGACGCCAAGGGCGGCGTCCGCCTGGCCAAGACCCTGGACGAAGTCCGGGCGGCCGCGACCGACATGCTCGGCAACACGCTGGTGACCATCCAGACGGGTGAAGCCGGCAAGCAGGTCAACCGCCTCTATGTGACCGACGGCGTCGACATCGAGAAGGAATTCTACCTCGCGCTGCTCGTCGATCGCGCGACCGGCCGCATCGCCTTCGTCGTTTCGACCGAAGGCGGCATGGACATCGAGACCGTCGCCCATGACACGCCCGAGAAGATCCACAGCTTCGCCGTCGATCCCGCGACCGGCTTCATGGCGCATCACGGCCGCTCGGTCGCTGCCGCGCTCGGCCTGACCGGCGATCTCGCCAAGCAGGCCGCCAATGTCGCGTCCAAGCTGTATGACGCGTTCCTGGGTACCGACGCCGAGCAGATCGAGATCAATCCGCTCGCGATCACCGGCGACGGCAAGCTGATGGTGCTCGACGCCAAGGTCGGCTTCGATTCGAACGCGATGTTCCGTCATAAGGATCTGATGGAGCTCCGCGACGAGACCGAAGAGGATCCGATGGAGCTCGAGGCCTCGAAATACGACCTCGCCTACATCAAGCTCGACGGCGATATCGGCTGCATGGTCAACGGCGCCGGTCTCGCCATGGCGACGATGGACATCATCAAATTGAACGGCATGTTCCCCGCCAACTTCCTCGATGTCGGCGGTGGCGCCAACAAGGAGAAGGTGACCGCAGCGTTCAAGATCATTCTGAGCGATCCGGCGGTGAAGGGCATTCTCGTCAACATCTTCGGCGGCATCATGCGCTGCGACATCATCGCGGACGGCATCGTCGCCGCGGCGAAGGAAGTGAATCTCGGCGTGCCTCTCGTGGTGCGGCTCGAGGGCACGAATGTGGAAGAAGGCAAGAAGATCCTGGCCGAATCCGGCCTGCCGATCGTGGCTGCCAACGATCTCGGCGACGCCGCGAAGAAGATCGTCGCGCAGGTGCAGGAAGCCGCCTGAGCGCCCTCCCCAGGGAAGGCGTAGCTTAAGGAGGAAAGAATGAAGGTTCTGGTCCCGGTCAAGCGCGTGCTTGACTATAATGTGAAGCCCCGCGTGAAGGCGGACGGCACGGGTGTCGACCTTGCGAACGTCAAGATGTCGATGAACCCGTTCGACGAGATCGCGGTCGAGGAAGCGATCCGCCTGAAGGAAAAGGGCGCGGTCACCGAGATCGTCGCCATCTCGATCGGCGAAGCAAAGGCGCAGGAAACGCTGCGGACCGCGCTCGCCATGGGCGCCGACCGTGCGATCCTGATCACGGTCGAGGGCGAGGTGGAGCCGCTGGGCGTCGCCAAGCTGCTCAAGGCCGTCGCTGACGAGGAACAGCCGGGCCTGGTGATCCTGGGCAAGCAGGCGATCGACGACGACAGCAACCAGACCGGCCAGATGCTGGGTGCGCTGCTCGGCTGGGGCCAGGGCACCTTCGCGTCGAAGGTCGAGGTCTCCGGCGACAGCGTCGCGGTCACCCGCGAAGTCGATGGCGGTCTCGAGACCGTGTCGCTCAAGGTGCCGGCGATCGTCACCACCGATCTTCGCCTCAACGAGCCGCGCTATGCGTCGCTGCCCAACATCATGAAGGCGAAGTCCAAGCCGCTCGCGCAGAAGACGCCGGCCGATTACGGCGTCGACGTCACCCCGCGCCTCAAGACGCTCAAGGTCTCCGAGCCGCCGGTGCGTAGTGCCGGCATCAAGGTGGCCGATGTCGATGAACTGGTTGCGAAGCTGAAGGCGATGGGAGTGGCGGCATGAGCGTTCTCGTTTGGGTCGAACACGACAATAAGGAACTGAAGGACGCGACGCTCGCGGCCGTCACCGCCGGTACCAAGCTGGGCGATGTCGTCGCGCTCGTCGCCGGCAAGGGCGCACAGGGCGTTGCCGATGCGGCCGCGAAGATCGCGGGCGTCTCCAAGGTGCTGCTGGCGGACGACGCCGCGTACGAACATGCGCTGGCCGAAAATGTCGCGCCGCTGATCGTCGAGCTGATGGCCGGTCATGACGCGTTCGTCGCGCCCGCGACCTCGTCGGCGAAGAACATCGCGCCGCGCGTCGCCGCGTTGCTCGACGTCGCGCAGATTTCGGAGATCCTGTCGGTCGAGAGCGCCGACACCTTCACCCGCCCGATCTATGCGGGCAACGCGATCGCGACC
Organism: Sphingobium sp. FW305-3-2-15-F-TSA7; assembly: GCF_058787155.1. Taxonomy (NCBI): domain Bacteria; kingdom Pseudomonadati; phylum Pseudomonadota; class Alphaproteobacteria; order Sphingomonadales; family Sphingobiaceae; genus Sphingobium; species Sphingobium sp. FW305-3-2-15-F-TSA7. The sequence continues at coordinate 72,304 of NZ_JBYSZM010000040.1, forward strand.
GTCCAGTCGTCTGACGCGAAGAAGGTGATCACCGTGCGCGGCACCGCCTTCGAGAAGGCCGCCAAGGACGGCGGCTCGGCTTCGGTCGAGGCCGTCTCCGGCAAGGGTGATGCGGGTTTGTCGAGCTTCGTCGGCGCCGAGATCGCCAAGAGCGAGCGCCCCGAACTGACCAGCGCGAAGATCATCGTCTCAGGCGGCCGTGCGCTGCAGAACAGCGAGAACTTCCACAGCATCATCGAACCCCTGGCCGACAAGCTGGGCGCGGGCGT
>NZ_JBYSZM010000041.1:0-60072 GCF_058787155.1 Sphingobium sp. FW305-3-2-15-F-TSA7
GTCGCAGTGCCCGTCATACCTGCGATGCCCCTGCCGACCCTGTCGCCGGCGCAATCCGCCTGGTTGACATCATGGCTCGACGATGGCGCCGATCATGGGCTGACCGCGGGCACGATGCAGCGTCAGACGCTGAGCGGGGACGCACTGGTCCGTGCCGCGCTCGATCGCGCGCGCGCACTGCATGTCGGGCGCGTCGACACCGGCGACTTCCTCGAGATCTGGGCGCTGCGCCCGGCCGCCTATGATCCCCTGCCTGCCTTTGCCGCCGCAGTCGCGGCCGATCGCCTGCCGCAATGGGCGAGCGATCTCACCCCGCCCTATGCCGGCTATGAAGGGCTGAAGGCTGGCCTGGCCAATTACGAGAAGATTCGCGACGCCGGCGGCTGGCCGAAGCTGGTCGCCGCCTCCGCGCCGACCGCGGTCCGTGCGCGGCTGACGATCGAGGACAAGGGCGTCACCGCGACCGAGAAACTCGCCGACGCGATCCAGCGCGCTCAGCGGCGCTACGGCCTCAACCCCACCGGCCAGCTCGACGCGCGGACGCTGGCGGCGCTCAACGTGCCGGTCGAGGATCGGATCGCCGCGATCATGGCCAATATGGAGCGTTGGCGCTGGCTGCCGCGCGAACTGCCGGTCAATCGCGTCCAGGTGAATATCGCCGCAGCGGTGCTGACGGTGTTCGAGGGCGACGCCCCCGTCGCGTCGATGCGCGCCGTCACCGGCAGTCCGGGCAACGAGACGCCGATGCTCGTCTCCAGCATCCATTCGATCGTGCTCAATCCGCCCTGGAATGTGCCGAGTTCGATCGCCAAGCGCGAATTATGGCCCAAGGGCCGTGCTGCGCTGATCCGCCAGGGCTACAAGATCGTCGGCACCCCACAGACGGGTGAGCGCATCGTCCAGCCCGCCGGGCCCAACAGCGCACTTGGACAGCTCAAGTTCGATTTCGACAATCCGTTCGCCGTCTATCTGCATGACACGCCGTCGCGCGCGAAATTCTCCAGCTATGACCGGCTGGCGAGCCATGGCTGCGTCCGGCTCGAAAAGCCGATTCCGCTCGCCGAGCTGATGATGAAGGACGATCCGAAGTTCGGCGGGCAGATCCAGGCCACGATCGACACGGGCAAGACGCAGCGTGTCCAGTTGCCCAAGCAGGTCGCGGTCTACCTGCTTTACTGGACCGCGTTCGCCAGCGGCAACGGCACGATGAATTTCCGCGCCGATCCCTATGGCTGGGACAAGCTGCTGGCCGGAAAGATCGAAGCATCCAGCCGCCGTGCGGCGACCATTGCCGTTGCATCCAAGGGGAAATAATCATGCGTATCGTCCTGTTGCTGACCGCCGCCGCGGCCACGCTTTCGCTCGCCGCCTGCGGCAGCAAGGAGCCCGAAGCCCCGGCGGTCGAGAATAATGTCGTCGAGGTGCCCGAGGATCTGGCGCCGGTGAACGAAACGCTGCCGCCCGAGAATGTCGTGAACGAAGTGGCACCCGCCGTGCCGCCGCCGGCCTTCACCGACGACGAGCAGATGCGCGACGATGCCGACGCCACCGGCCTGACTGCCCGCCTGCCGCGCAACGATAGCGAAGCGCCGGTCGCGAACGAGGGCGCCGCCGCGCAACGATAGCCCGGCGCCTCCCGCGCGCACCGATCGGCTCTGACCAGCCCCGCCCCGGCGCATCGCCGACGGGGCGGGAATTGGCGAAGGCGGAATTTGGCGGTATAACAGGCCCATGGACCGCCGCACTTTTTCAAGGCTGGCGCTGACCGGGCTGGGCATTGCCGTCCTGCCGCCGTCGGTCACGCGCGCCGAACCCGAAGATCCCACCGTCGCCAAGGGCACGGAGCCCGCGCCGCTATCGTCATGGGCGCCGCCATCGGCGCGCACGCCGGCGCCGCTCGACAAGCCCTATGCGCGGCTGCTCGAACGCGCGCGCGCGACGCTGGACAGCCATGCCGGCACCTTCGCGCTGCGCGATCGCATCGCCATCGCCGATTTCAGCATGGCGTCGCGCGCACTGCGCTTCCACATCGTCGATCTGATCAGCGGCCAGGCCAATTCCTATCTGGTCGCCCATGGTCGCGGGTCGGATCCCGAGCATTCGGGCTGGCTCCGGAGTTTCTCCAACGAACCCGGATCGCTCGCGACATCGGACGGCGCGTACAAGACGGGCGAAATCTATCATGGCATCCACGGCGCCGCGATGCGGCTGATCGGGCTGGATCCGCGCAACAACAATGCCGAATCGCGGGCGATCGTGATCCACGGCGCCGATTATGTGAGCGAGAATCAGATCGCCACCTGGGGCAAGCTCGGACGCAGCGAAGGCTGCTTCGCGGTCGCGCCCCATATGCTGCCACAGGTCCTGGGAATGCTCGGGCCTGGACGATTGCTCTACGCCGACAAGGTGTGAACCGAAGCAGAGGCAATCGGCGTCAATGACTTGCCCGATCGTCACCTTGCTGTCATGGGGATGGCCCCGGGCGCTTAGCTCAGTTGGTAGAGCATCTCGTTTACACCGAGAGGGTCGGCGGTTCGAGCCCGTCAGCGCCCACCAGGGAATTCCGCCATCGCTATCCGTCCTACGATAGCAGGCCCGCTTCGCGCACGGCCGCGAAATATCCGTTCATCGCCCGGGCGACCCGATCGGACAGTTCGATGAACACGCGGCGGCCGTCCATCGGATCGGCCGTCCGCACGAACAATCCCTGATCGCTCATCATCCGGATCCAGCGCAATGCCGTGGTGGGCGGCACGGCGGCGGCGATGCACAGGCTGGATACGGCGACCGAAGCCCCCTCCAGCCGGGCGGCGGCAAGGTCGAGCAGCATGTCCCACGCCGGATCGGCAAACAGTTCACCATCGAAAAAGCGTGCGCGCAGCCGCCGAGCCCGAATCAGGCGACGGACATCGTCCGCCGTCACCGCGCCATCTTCGAGCGTCGGCTGTTCGGCCTCATAGCTGCGCTGACGTTCGCGCAATCCCTGGCCGACCTGGGTCTCCTCCGACAATGAGGCAAGCGCCCGCGCGATCCGCCCCACTTCCTCGCTCAGGTCGCGCAGCCGGCGCGTATCGTCGCTCGACAGGTCCGCCGCGCGCCGCGACGGCATCGTCTGGAGCGCAAGCGCCGCAGCGAGCTCGATCGGCGTTGGATCACAGAGCAGTTCGATCGCCGGGTGCGTGATGACGGGAATGACACGATCGATCATGGCCAGGGGCAGTGTCACCAGCCCTTTGCAACGCCCGGTCTGCGCCGCACGCTCGATCGCCGCGAGGAGGGGGTCGAGCGCGACCCCATCGGCTGGATCAAGCGCAAGCACGATCCAGCGCGGGACATTGCCGTCCTCGATCAGCGCCAGTCCGGCAGCATGGTCGAGCGGCCCGGTCGCATGATGGCCGATGCCTTGCGCCGCCGCCTGCGCAATCGCGACGGCCAGCGCATTCTCGCCTAGGATCAGCACATCGGCTCGTGCCCCATACGCGGCCGAGCCAGCTCCCCCGTCACTCACGTCATCCTCCTGTCGCCCCCCGGGGCGCCTGGTTCCACCCATCTCGCAATTCACAGCCGCTTTGGTGCGATTGACCGTTTCACCCCAGCTGCGTTCGTTTCATCCGATCCGGATATATTGCTTCACGCAATCACAGTCCATGCTCACGCAATCGCCGCTCGAGCGCGTCTAGTTCGGTAAGCGCGTCGACAATGCGCGGCGCCAGATCGCCGCCGAAATCGAGCATCTGGCTGAGGCTGAGCGCGCGCGCCAGCGGCGCACGTGCCGAGGAAAGCCAGGCCATCCCCTCCGCCGCGGAATATGCGCGGGGCTGCCCCGCCGGATGATCGTGCCGTTTCATGCCGAACATTTAGTCCAAAACGACATGGGTTGAAGCCGCCCGCTCCGTTCCGGATCAATCTGTCGCATCAATCGCCCGAAATGGTGGGCGCCCTTGGCCGCCACGCAGCTGTCACACAAGCCGCCTAGGGCTGTGATCTCGACCAGAGGACACGGCAAGATGAACGCTAGCACGACCGCGGACGGACATATCGCACGGCCCGATCTCGACAAGGGCCTGGGCCAGATCGGCAATATCGGATTCGGCGCAGCGATCGTCGCCGCGCTCGCCTATGTCGCATACAGCATCTATGCCGATGCCAGCGCGGTCGGCGTACATGCCACCGCCTATCTGCCGTTCATCCTGTTGTTCGTCGCGCTGCTGATCGCGCTGGGTTTCGAGTTCGTGAACGGCTTTCACGACACCGCCAATGCGGTCGCGACGGTGATCTACACCAATGCGATGCCCGCAAACGTCGCGGTGGTCTGGTCGGGCTTCTTCAATTTCCTCGGCGTGCTGCTGTCCACCGGTGCAGTGGCGTTCGGTATCGTCTCTTTGCTGCCGGTCGAACTGATCCTCCAGGTCGGCTCCAATGCCGGTTTCGCCATGGTGTTCGCGCTGCTCATCGCGGCGATCGTCTGGAATCTGGCGACCTGGTGGCTGGGTATCCCCTCGTCCAGTTCACACACGCTGATCGGTTCGATCATCGGTGTCGGCGTCGCCAATGCGTTGCTGCACGGCAAGAGCGGCACGTCGGGCGTCGACTGGACCAAGGCGACCGAGATCGGCCAGGCGCTGATGCTCTCGCCGCTGATCGGCTTCGGCGTGGCCGCCCTGCTCTTCCTCGCGATGAAATTGCTGATCCGCAATGCGGCGCTGTATCAGGAACCCAAGGATGGCGTGCCGCCGCCGCTGTGGATCCGTGCGCTGCTGATCTTCACCTGCACCGGCGTCAGCTTTGCGCACGGATCGAATGACGGTCAGAAGGGCATGGGCCTGATCATGCTGATCCTGATCGGCACAGTGCCGACCGCCTATGCGCTCAATCGCGCGGTACCGGCGCACTATACCGCAGAATTCCACAGTAATTCGGTCGCCGCTGCCGCCGTACTCGGCGGCCGCCCCGCCGACGCAGCCGCGCCGGCGGAGGCACGCCAGGTCGTGACCCGCTATATTTCCGAAAAGACGCTGAGCCCCGACACCGTTCCCGCGCTCGCCACGCTGATCGGGGATGTCGACAAGCAGGTGATGGACCATGGCTCGTTCACCCGGATCCCGGCCGCCGCGGTCGGCAATATCCGCAACGACATGTATCTCGCATCCGAAGCGATCAAGCGGCTGGGCAAGGAGAAGACACCCGTCGTGCCCGAAGCAGGAGCGAAGACGCTGTCCACCTACAAGGCATCGCTCGACGCGGGCACGCGTTTCATCCCGACCTGGGTGAAGATCGCGGTCGCCTTCGCGCTCGGCCTGGGGACGATGGTCGGCTGGAAACGGATCGTCGTCACCGTCGGCGAAAAGATCGGCAAATCCCACCTGACCTATGCGCAGGGCGCCTCGGCGGAGCTGGTCGCGATGGGCACCATCGCCAGCGCCGACATGCTCGGCCTGCCTGTCTCGACCACCCATGTCCTGTCGTCCGGCGTCGCGGGTACGATGGCGGCGAATGGATCGGGCCTGCAGATGAGCACGATCCGCAACATGCTGATGGCCTGGGTGCTGACGCTGCCCATCTCGATCCTGCTCGCCGGCGGGCTCTATATGCTGTTCTCGCAGATCATCTGAGCGGCGGCCGCCTGCCCCGGTTGAAGTAACTCTATCTTGTCATTCCCGCGCACGCGGGAATCCAGCTTTTCCGCGAAGTTTCAAGAAGAATCTGGATTCCCGCGTGCGCGGGAATGACAGTGCAGGTCGATAATTTAGTGAGATATAGTGGCTTGAATCGAAGCTCATTCGAGTGCCCCAAGCTCAAATCCCCTTACTCGATCGGATAACGATCCGGCACATACATCCCGGCCGGCACCGGGTGCCGGATATAATCGTCGTGCCGCATACGCGCCGGCAGCGTGACCAGGGGTTTCGGCACATCGTCATAAGGGATCTGGTCGAGCAGATGCGCGATGCAGTTGAGCCGTGCCCGCTTCTTGTCCACCGCCTCGACCACCCACCATGGCGCCTCGGCGATATGCGTCCGTTCGAGCATGGTTTCCTTGGCGCGGGTATAATCCTCCCAGCGGCGACGCGATTCCACGTCCATCGGGGAAAGCTTCCATTGCTTCAGCGGATCGTGAATCCGCATGTTGAAGCGGAATTGCTGTTCCTCATCGGTGATCGAGAACCAGTATTTCAGCAGGACGATGCCCGATCGCACCAGCATTCGTTCGAATTCGGGCACCGAACGGAAAAACTCCTCATATTCGTCCTCCGTGCAGAACCCCATCACACGCTCGACGCCGGCGCGATTGTACCAGCTGCGATCGAACAGCACGATTTCCCCCGCGGCGGGCAGATGCGCTGCATAACGCTGGAAATACCATTGGCTGCGCTCGCGTTCGTTGGGCGCGGGGAGCGCCGCCACACGACAGACGCGGGGATTGAGCCGCTGGGTGATGCGCTTGATCGCGCCGCCCTTCCCCGCCGAATCGCGGCCTTCGAAGATCACGACGACTTTCAGCCCCTTGTGCTGAACCCAGTCCTGCAATCGCACCAGTTCATGCTGCAATCGGAACAATTCGCGGAAATAGACGCGCCGTTCGATCTGTTCGCGATCGGGATGATCGGACAGATCGTCGAGCAGCGCTTCCAGCCGGCTCTCGTCGATCTCCATCTCCAGCTCCTCGTCGAAGCTGTCGGCGATCTCCGCCTTGATCCGGTCGAGTTCGAGCGAAGGGGTCTGGTCGGATGTGCTGTGCATGCGATCTTTCCTGCAGTGACGCAGCATCATCGCGACGGACGGTGACGGACATGTGACGGCGCTGGTGCACGGCACCAGGACCGCCAATGCCACCCTCTTTATCGACCCTAAAACGAATATCCCGCCGACACGCCGAACCAGCGCGGCTTCTGATAGGAGATATTGTCGGCGAAATTGGTGATGATCGCGCCGGCATAATATTTCTGGTTGGTCAGATTCTGGCCGAACACCGACAGGCGCCAATGATCGTCGGGCGAACGCCAGGCCACCGACGCATTGACGACCTCATAAGCGGGCTGCTTCACGCGATTGGTGAGTTCGACGAAGTAACGGCCGCTGAAAAAGGCCGATGCGTTGAACGTCAGCGTCCCGCCAGCAAAGGGCGTGTCGTAGTTCGCGCCGAAATTGAGCGTCCAGCGCGGTGCGCGGATCAGGTCGTTGCCCGAGACATCGACCGGCCCGGCCGTCGAATTGCCAGCGGGCAGCCCGCCGACGAAGATCGGAATATTGACCGAGGCATTGACGAAGTCGACGATCCGGGGGCGCAGCAGCGACAGCCCCGCATTAAGGCGCAACCCTTCGGTGACGCGCGCGCTCACGTCCATTTCGAAACCGTCGACCTCTGCCTTGGGCGCGTTCTGGAGCAATGTTGCGATCTGGTTGTTGACGGTGGTGACCAGGCTCACCTGAAGATCGGTGTAATTATAGTGGAAGGCAGCGGCGTTCACGGTGATGCCCGGCGCCGGCTGCGTCTTCACCCCGATCTCGAATGCCTCGATCCGTTCCGGATTGGCGGGAATGAGCGTCCCGTTGATCGTCGTCGCGTTGAAGGTGCCGGCCTTGTAGCCCTGTGTGTAGGACGCATAGACATTCGATCCACGGCCGAATTCATAGCGGACCACCGCGCGCGGGGACCAGTCCTTCCAGCTTGCCTTGCCCTGCGTCACCACGCCTGTCGCGAGGGGACGATTATAGGATTGCTTCTGATCCCAGCTGTAACGGATGCCGGCGGTCAGGAAGAGGTGGTCGATCGCCTCGTATGTCGCCTCGGCGAAGCCGGCGATCGCCTTCGATTTTTGTCCATAGACGAGTCGCGTGGTCGTGGTGGGCGAAATGCTCGTCAGCGGATCGTAGAGCGTGCGGCTCTGGAATCCGGTCGCGCCGACCAGCCAGGACAGCCGGCCATCGGTGTCGCTGGTGAGCGTGATCTCTTGATTATAGGCGCGGCCGCGCTGCCGGAAATCGTTGATCGACAGGCTGAGCGGCGAGATATCGGTAACCGAGTGCGAGAAACCATGGGTCTCCGACCAGGATGCGAGACCGCTCAACACCGCACCGCCCAGATCGACCGAGACATGGCCGTCGACGAGATACTGGTTGAGCCGGAAATAGGGGACCGTCGATGTCGAGCTCGTATAGGCTTCGGTCGGCACCCGGATATCGATCGGCAGATTCTGCGGGTTCTGGGCCGCCGTGGCGCGGCGCGCTTGCGAATTGCCGGCGAGCGGCTGGCCCGAATAGGTGACGTTGTCCCAGCTGTAATTGTAAAGCCCGTTGAGCTGGATCTCGACATTGTCGCTGGGCACGAAGAGCAGCTTCGCGCGAATGATCGCCGCCTTGCGCTGGCCCTGGCGCGTATCGAGATAGATATTGTGGATATAGCCGTCGTCGCGCAGCCCGGTCGCAGCGACGCTGGCCGCCAGCGTGTCGGCGACGATTGGCCCGCTCAGATAGGCGGTCCCCTTGAGATAATCATAGCGGCCATAGGTCAGGCTCGCATCGCCCGTGGTCTCGAAGCTCGGCTTCTTGGTGACGATGTTGATCGCGCCACCCGTCGCGTTGCGGCCGAACAGCGTGCCCTGTGGCCCCTTGAGCACCTCGATCCGCTCGACATTCGACAGTTCCTGCGCCGTTGTCGCCTGTTCTGGCTGGTAGACACCGTCGATGAAGGTCGCGACATTCGGCTCGTCGCCGGCGCTCGCATTGCGGCTGCCGATGCCGCGGATCGTCGGCTGCGAATTATTGCTCGATTTCGCCCAGAGCAGGCCCGGCGTCGCGAGTGTCAGATCCTGGGTAGAGGCAACCCCGGCGGAAGCGAGCTGGTCGGCGGTCAGCGCGGTGATCGAGATCGGCACATTCTGCAACGATTCCGAACGCCTTTGCGCGGTCACGACGATCTCGCCATCGAGCGCGGCCTGGTCGTCCGCCGCGGCTGCCACGTCCGGCGCGGGCTCCGTGGACTGGGCGGCAAGCTGTCCCGGCACGAGAATCGACAGGCCAACCGATATGAGCAGGGCTGTTTTGGTCATCGTCTTCCTCCCCCATGCATCACGATCGGGAATCGACCGTTTCCCACATGTCACCACGCCGCCGCATCCTGTTCGCCGGATGCGTGCACACGTCATGGGCATGGAAACTAGCCAGCCCCCCTTTCCACAGAAACTTGGAACTTCTGACGAGCTATTGCGGAAAAACCGTCGATGATCCTGCGATCGGATGATGCATGATTCGGTCCGCACTGCTGCGCCGACCTCCGGCGCGTCGATGGAAGGACTCCGATGAACGCCCCCGCAACCTTGACCCGCAGCGGCCTGGAAGGCTCGCTGCTCGACTGCGACGCACATCTCTATATGGAACCCGAGGTGATGGAGGACATCGTCCGCGATGTTGGTGCCGGCTTCGTCATGGATTTCCTCAAGCGCTTCTCCGGCTCGCCGGACGATGTCGCCGCCCGCGCCCGCAATCGCGACAATGTCTGGTCGGTCAAGGGGATCAGCGCGCTTGGCGCCACCGAGGCGATCGACCGGCTGGAGGCGATGGACCGCACGGGCATTGCCGCCCAGCTCGTCTTTCCCAACACCGCGCTGATCGAGCTGCGCGTCGATTCGCCCGCCGCGCGCGAGGCATGCCGCCGCTACAATGATTTCGCCATTGCCTGGACCCGCAAGGCCGGCGGCCGCGCCCGCGTCGTGTGCCAGATCAATATGGGCGATCCGGCATGGGCGATGCAGGAACTCGCGCGCGTCCTGAAGCTCGGCGCAAAAGGCGTGCTCCTGCCTTGCGCGTCGCCGCCGGGCGGCGTCTCGCCCGCCAACGATATCTGGGATCCCTTCTGGGCGATGCTCGAAGAGGCCAATGTGCCGGCATTGATCCACATCGCGGCCGGCGGCGTGGTCAATGGCGGTGGCCCCGACGATCCGATGCTGCCGCCGCGCGAATATGCCTATGCGAAATCGCTGCGGATGAGCTTCGACGGGCGCGCCGGCGGCGAGGAAGCAATCGGCCCCTATTTCGTCCTGGTCGCGCACATGGCCGCAGAGGTCTTTCTGCTCACCATGGTGATGGGTGGGGTCTTCCAGCGCTTTCCGCGTCTGGCGCTCGGCATCATCGAGGTCGGTGCCGGCTGGCTTGGCCCATTGTGCGAGCGTATGGACCAGCATGCCGATCTGATGGCCAAGATCGGCATCACCTATCCGCTGAAGCCGAGCGAATATGTCCGCCGCAATGTCCGCGTCTCACCGATGTGGGCGGAAAATCTGGAAGCGATGGTGCATCGTTACGGCCTTGCGGAAACCTATGTTTTTTCGAGTGATTATCCGCATATCGAAGGCAGCAAGGATCCGGTCGGCAAATTCCGGAAATGGACGGATCGGCTCGATGCCGCGTTCGAGCGGGCCTTCTATATCGACAACGCGGCCATTCTGTTTCCGGAATGAGACCGCAAGACGGGTGAGGTGAGGATGACTGACAGGCGCGCACATTGGTCGACCGAGGCATTGTTGCTCGGCTCCGGCATGTTCGCACCATTGGCGATGAGCGCGCTCTCGCCGGTGCTGCCCAAGATCCAGCAGGCATTTGGCGGGGCCGGCGATGCCGCGTTCATGACCAAGGCCACGGTCATGGTGGTCGGCATCGCGATGATCATCGCCTCGCCGCTCAGCGGCATGCTTGTCCGGCGCTTCGGCCCGCGCAAGCTGCTGGCCGGCTGCTATGCCCTGTTCGCAGTGGCTGGACTGACCGGCATGTTCCTGCCCACCCTGCCCGGCATCGTCGCGACCCGGCTGTTCGTCGGTGCCGCCGCGGCGGTGATCGTTGCGCTCGCGATTTCGCTGATCGGCACGCTCTATGAAGGGCGCGCGCGCGAACGGCGGATCGGCGCGATCCACGGCCTCGGTGCGGCATTGCTGGCGATGCTCGTACCGCTCTCGGGATTGCTCGGCGATCTTGGCGGATGGCGCATGGCGTTTCTCGTCCACCTGATCGCGCTGCCCTTTCTCGCGCTCGCGCTCATCAGCCCCGATCTGGCGACGGTGCATCAGGCGACCAGTGACCGGACGAAACCGCCCTCGTCGATCCGTCCCGTGCTCGGGATCGCGCTCGTCGCGGTGCTCGCGGGTTCGATCACTTTCAGCATCCCCGTCTTCGAACCCTTCCGTCTCGTCGAGATCGGCGTGCGCAGCTCGGCGATCGCAGGCGCGATGTTCTCGATCACCGTCGGTTTTTCGGTCCTGAGCAGCTTCGCCTTCGGCGAACTCCGCCGCTTCGCACCCAACGCCGTGCTGTTCCTTCTCGCCTTCGGCTTTTGGGGGTTCGGCCTGACCATCGTCGGTTTCGCGCTGACGATCACCGTGATCGCGGCCGGCATGGTGATGATCGGCCTTGGCGGCGGGCTGGTCGGGCCGACGATCTTCTCGCTCGTCGCATCGCTCAGCAGCGATGCCGATCGCGCGCGCAACACCGGGCTGGTCAAGGGCGTCTATTATGCCGGCCCGTTTCTCGGGCCGACCGCCCTGCACCTCGCCTTTCCCGATGAACCCGCTTCGACCAGCCTGTTCGCGCTCGCCTCCCTCGCGGGGCTGCTGGCGATCAGCGCCTGTATCATGGCAACCCGCGCCAGGGGGCGTGAAGCAACCGTATGACCTATGAAACTCCAGGCGCTTCGCTGGCTCGCAGCAGGGCCGATCTGCGCCAATTCTTCATCCCCGGCCGCGGCATCGCGATCATCGGCCGCGTCGACAGCGATGCCGGCGTGGCGCACCTGATCGCCCGCTACGGCCCCGATGCGAAACTGTGCTTCGTCAATCCGAAGGGCGGCGAAATCGCCGGCATCCCTGTCTATCGCACGATCGGCGAGGTACCGGAGGCGTTCGGCGTGGCGCTGCTGCGCGTCGGCCCTGCCAATGTTCCGCAGGTCGTGCGCGACTGCGCCGCGCACGGCATCCGCAGCATCGTCATCTTCAGCGCGGGCTTTTCTGAAACCGGCCCCGAAGGCGCGACTCACGAGGCCGCGCTCGCCGCCGCGATCGCCGAGACCGGAGCGCGCGTCATCGGCCCCAACACCGCGGATAATATGTTCGAGCGCTTCGCCGTGCCCGAGGGGCATCGCGGCGGGCTGATCGGCCTGGTGACGCAGAGCGGCGCGATGGGCCGCCCGATCGTCGAAGGCATCGCCATGGGCGCCGCATTCAGCCGCTGGATCACCGTCGGCAACGAAGTCGATATCGAGATTGCCGATGTGATCGGCCATTTCACCGCCGACGATCCCGCCCGCGTGATCGCGGGCTATGTCGAGGGCTTCAAGTCGCTCCCGCGCCTGCGCGCCGCGCTCGAAGCAGCCAATCGCGCGGACAAGCCGGTGGTCATGCTCAAGATCGGCGAGAGCGAGCGCGGCGCGCGGATGGCTGCGTCGCATACCGGGCATCTCTCCGGCAACGACGCGATCGTCCAGGGCCTGTTCGACCAGCATGGCGTCACCCGCGTGCGCGATCTCGACGAATTGCTGGAGACCGCCAATCTCTTCGCCAAGCTGCCGGCCGATACCGGTCCGGGTGCGGCGCTTTATTCGGTTTCCGGCGGCACCGCGACGCTGATGGCCGAGATCGCGGGACGCTATGACGTGGACGTGCCGCCGCTGAGCGATGCGACATGCGAACGGCTTGGCCGGCTGCTGCCCGGCTATGTCTCCTTTGCCAATCCGATCGACAATGGCGGCCAGTTCACGATGAACGCAGCGGCGGACGATCGTCGCGCGGTGTTCGACATCATCGCCGAAGACCCTTCGGTCGACGTCATCATCGTCGGCTTCAACGCGGCGTTCGGCATGTTGTCCGACAATATGGCGGCCGACGTCCGCGCCTGGGTCGAACGCGGCGCGAAGAAGCCGGTCATCGCGGTGTGGAGTTCGGTCCTCACCGAAGGTGCGGGCTATGCCGATCTCGTCGCCTCTGGCGTGCCGATCTTCCGTTCACTCGACAAGGCGTTCCGTGCGCTCAAGGCCTTCTCCGCCTATCGCGAATCCCGCCGGCATTTTCGCGATCGCCCATCCCACAGCCCCAGGCTCGACATCGGCGCGCTCGGGACCACGGGCATCGTCGATGATGCGGCGACCGCCGCGCTGCTCGACGACGCCGGGGTGGTTCTGGCACGCCAGGCCCTCGCATCATCCGCCGATGCGGCGGCGTCAACAGCGGCGGAAATGCGCTTTCCGGTCGTCGTGAAATTGTCGTCGCCCGATTTCCCGCACCGATCGGATCTCGGCCTTGTCATGCTTGGCATCGATACGCCGGAAAATGCGGCCGGGGCCTTCACGCAGATCGTCGAGCGTGCCCGCGCGGCAAACCCCGATGCGCGGATCGAGGGCGTGTTGATCCAGGAGCAGATATCGGGCGGCGTCGAGATGCTGATCGGGCTCACCCATGACACGCATCTCGGCCCGGCGCTCACAATCGGCGCCGGCGGCATCCATGCCGAGATCCTGCGTGATGTCGCCGTGCGCCCCTTGCCCGTCGATGCGCAGGATATTCGCGAGATGATCGCGGGACTGCGCATCGCGCCGCTGCTCGCCGGCGCGCGCGGCCGTCCACCCGCCGATCTCGACGCGCTCGTCGCCATGGGGCTTGCGGTCGCCGGTCTCGGGCTCGCGGCCGGACCACGATTGGCCGAGCTCGATCTCAACCCTGTCATCGCGCTGCACGATCGCGCCGTCGCCGTCGACTCGCTGGTCGTCGCCGGATGAACGGTGCGCGCGATATCGCGATCGTCGGCATCGGTGTCACCGAGCAGGTCCGCAAGTCGGGCCGGACGACGATCGCGCTGCTGATGGAATCGATCGGCCTGGCGCTGGACGATGCCGGCCTCACCATCGGCGATGTCGACGGTTATATCGGTTTCGGCTTTCCGGCCGGCAACGGCCAGGGCGTGAGCGACGCCAATATCGCCTATCAGTTCGGCCAGCCCATGACGCTGGTCGCCGAGACATCGGGCGCGCCGGCGGTGCTGCTTGCGGGCGCCGCCATCCGCGCCGGGCTGGCCGAGGTCGTGGTGATCCCGGCCGGCAGTTCGCAAATGGCGGGCGCGGAGATGGCGACCTATACCCGGCCGACCTATGAATTCACCGAATGGACGGGATCGATGACGCCGGCGCAGTTCGCGCTGATCGCCCGGCGCCATATGCACGAATTCGGCACGACCCGCGAACAGATGGCCGCCGTCGCCGCGATCGCGCATCGCCATGGCCGCCTCAATCCCGAAGCCGTCGCCTTCGACCGACCCGCGCTCGACGCCGAAGCGATCCTCGCCGCACGGATGATCGCCGATCCCTTCACCCAGCCAATGTGCTCGCTCGTCAACGACGGCGCCTCATGCATCGTCGTCACCTCGGCCGAACGCGCGCGCGACTGCCGCCAGGCGCCGGTCTGGGTGCTCGGCGGTGCGTTCGAGACCCGGTCCAACAGCTATTTCGAGGCGCCGTCGCTCGGCATGATGCAGAGCCGCCCGCGCATGATCGAGGGTTTTGCGCGCGCCGGGGTCCGGCATGACGATGTCGACATCGTCATGTGTTACGATCATTTCGCACATGGGCCAATCATCCAGCTCGAAACATTGGGTTTTTGCGCCCCCGGAGAGGGCGGCGCCTATGCGCCGGAAGCCATGCGGATCGACGGGGCCCATCCCGGATCGCTCGACGGCGGCAATCTCGCCTATAGTCACAATGGCGTGCCCTATAATTTCAAGCCGATCGAGATCGTCCGCCAATTCCGCGGCGACACCCCCGACCTGTGCCCGGGATGGCGCGAGGGCATTCACACCCATGACCCGGCCCTGTGCCGCAAGGTGGCCGATCCCAGGCTGGCAGTGGGCTGCGCGCCGATGACCGACGGCCGGCACGGTTTCGTACTGCTGGCGAAGGATTGATCATGGCGCCGACCATCCCGATGCCGCATCCGACGCCGCTGTCGGCACCCTTTTGGGAAGGAACGCGTGCCGGCGAATTGCGGCTGCAATGCTGTGACGATTGCGGCGCATGGCGCTGGACGCCGCAGATATTGTGCCGGACCTGCCATTCGCCGCATTTTACATGGCGCGCGACGAGCGGGCACGGACGCCTCTACAGCTTCACCATCGTCCACCGGCCGCCGACGCCCGCATTTTCCGCGCCCTATGTCGTTGCGGTCGTCGAATTGGACGAGGGGCCGCTGATGCTGACCAACCTGATCGAGGTCGAACCCGCTGCGATTGCGATCGGCATGCCGGTCAAGGTCGTTCTCCAGCCGCATCCGGACGCCGCCGTCACCCTCTACCCCTTCACTGCGGCCTGACGGGCTCACGCGGAGGCACGGAGACGCGGAGAGGAGGCGTTTCAAGACCCTGCTAGAGCTTGATCCAGTTCGATCAACTCATCTTGTCATTCCCGCGAAAGCGGGAATCCCACTATTCCGTGAAGCATCAGAAAGAAGAAGAAGCGGGATTCCCGCTTTCGCGGGAATGACAATCTCGGGGAATGCTTAGACTCGGATGAATCAAACTAGCGGCGCCAAAAGGCCGGGTCAGATGATCCCCGCCGCCTTCAGCGCATCCCGCTCGGCCGGAACACGGCCGAGTTCCGCGAGCAGCGTGTCGGTGTCCTGCCCGAGTGCCGGCGGCGGCGCGGCGGCCGTCGCTCTCGATCCATCATAGACGACCGGCCCGGCCACTTGCGGCACCATCCGCCCGCCCTGCCCCATCAGATCGACGAACATCCCGCGCGCGACGACCTGCGGATCGGCCTCAACCTGCGCCAGATCGTTGACCGGCCCGGACGGCACATCCGCCGCCAGCAGCGCCGCATGGAGATCGGCGACCGTCCAGGTCATGAAGAGCGGTTCCAATATGCCGAGCAGGGCCGCGCGGTGCGCCAGCCTGTCCCGATTGGTCCGGAAACGCGGATCGGTCGCCAGATCGGGCCGCCCGATCGCCCCGCACATCCGCGCATAGCCTTCGTCATTGCCCGGTGCGATCATGATATGACCATCGGCACAGAGATAGCCGCCGCCCGGAACCCCGCCATTGGCCCCGGTGCCGATCGGCCGCGGCGGCGTGCCGGTCAGCGTGTAATGCATCGCCTGCTGCGCCATCACCGCGACACCGCAATCGAGCAGGGACAGGTCGAGATCCACGCCCGGCCCGTCCTTGCCCCGCTCGATCAGCGCGGCCTGGATCGCGATAGCGGCGTAGAGGCCGGTGATGATATCGACCAGGCTGGGGCCCGTCTTCATCGGCCCACCGCCCGGCATCTCGGGCGGATTGCCTGTCACGCTCATCAGGCCGCACAGCCCCTGGATCACGGGGTCGTAACCGCCGCGCGGCGCATAGGGGCCGGTCTGGCCGTATCCGGTGATCGAACAGATGATCAGTCCGGGATTGGAGGTGCGCAACGTCGCGGCGTCGAGCCCCATCCGCGAAAGCGCGCCGACCTTGAAATTCTCGACCAGGACATCGGCGGTGCCGACCAGGTCGCGCAACACGGCACGCCCTTCCTCACGCGCCAGATCGAGCGTCATCGAACGCTTGCCGCGATTGGCGGCCAGGAACATCGCCGAGGCGCCGGTCCAGCCACCATCCTTCCCCTCCAGAAAGGGAGGCCCAAAGCTGCGACTGTCGTCGCCGCGCGCGGGCCGCTCGATCTTGATCACCTCGGCGCCCAGATCGCCAAGCGTCTGCGTCGCCCAGGGACCGGCAAGCACGCGGCTGAGATCGACGATCCTGATGCCTGCCAGCGGCTTTGGCGGCAGGCTCATCCTTCGATCTCCCCGATAAAATCGAGGAATGTGCTCTGAAGCCGCCCCTGATAGCTGTCCTTCTTCCAGATGATCGTGGCGCGGCGAGGTATGTCGAGATCGGAGACTTCGAGATCGATCAGTTCTCCGCGCGCGAATTCGCCGGTCAGGGTACGGCGCGATAGGCAGCCGATCATCCCCCCCGCCGTCACCGCGGCCTTGACCGCGTCGATGCTGTCGGATTCGAAGACGATGCGGATCGAGCTCAGATGCTTGAGCGCTTCCATGGTGAGCGAGATCCGTTCGCTCGACATCGCCTTTTCGAGAGCCCAGTCCTCCGCCAGGAACTGCGTGAGGCTCTCGCCGACACGCTGCGCGCACGGATGGCTCGGCGCGCAGAACATCGCGAGGCGATCGTCGATCCAGTCGCGGGTGTCGAGATCGATCCGGTTGGTCGGCGAACCGATAAAGCCGATGTCGAGCGACATGCGATGCACCCTGGCGATGACGTCGATCGACGCGGCAACGCTGAGATCGATGACGACACCGGGATGCTCGAGCGTGAAGCGGCCGCATGCGGCGGACAGCACCGAATGCGCCAGTGCCGGCGTGGACCCCAGCCGCAATCGCCCGACCAGTTCGTCGCCGGCGGCAAGCTTCTCGAGTTCCTGCGCCTGGCGGAGCAACGACGAAGCCCGCGCCTGCACCTGCCGGCCATAGTCGGACAGCAACAGCCTTTTGCCCTCGCGCGCGAACAGATCGACGCCCAGATGCGCTTCCAGGTCGCGCAACGCCATGCTCGCCGCCGACTGGCTCAACGCGATCTCGTCCGCCGCCTTGGCGATGCTGCCGCACCGCGCAATGGCTTCGAAAACGGCGAGTTGCCTGAGCGTGATACGAATAAATCTTCTCCCGTGCCGCCGGCCTTTTCGTCCTGCGTCGCGGGCGGCCGATCTGTGATGATGGGTCAGGCTATGAGGGGTTGCGCGCTTTCACCATCAAAATTTGCTGAGGATCATCCTCTGTAGAATCGATTATGCGCTTTTATCACGCTGGATCAGGGTGTTTCCGGCGCCCCACCGTCACGATGGAGCGGCGCGACCGTTTCCGGGAGTGATGCGATGGCGATGCCCACCAATATCGGCGTGATCGATACGATGCTCGATCTGCCCTATGCCAGTCGCGACTGGTCGAACCAGTTCGGCGACCGGCTGCGCGACGACGACAGCCGCAACCAGCGCTTCGTCCATCCTGCGGGCTTCCTGTTCAAGGATCCGCCGCAGGTCGAGCGCGGGCCCGACGCGATCGGCGACACGCTGCGCGAAATGGACCGGTTCGGAATCGACAAGGCGCTGATCGGAGTCAGCGATCCCGTCACGATCGAAGCGATCACCCGGCACCGCGACCGTTTTCTCGGCCATGTCATGATCGATCCGGCCGGCGGCATGCCCGAACTCGCGCGACTGACCGAAATGTACGAGACGCACGGCATTGCGGCGGCGAGCTTCTTTCCCTGTGGATGCGGCGTGCCGATCAACGACAAGCGCGCCTATCCGCTCTACGCCAAATGCGTCGAGCTCGACCTGCCGATCTTCGTCAATGCCGGCGTTCCGGGGCCGCGCATGCCCTTTGCCCCGCAGCATGTCGAGCTGATCGACGAGGTCTGCTGGTTCTTCCCAGACCTCAAATTCGTGATGCGCCACGGTGCCGAACCCTGGGTGGACATGGCGGTGAAGCTGCTGCTGAAATGGCCCAATCTCTATTATTCGACGAGCGCCTTTGCGCCGAAATATTTCCCCAAGGCCATCATCGACTATGCCAATACGCGCGGCGCCGACAAGGTGATCTATGCCGGTTACTACCCCTCCGGCCTGTCGTTGGAGCGCAGCTTCGGCGAACTGCCCGGCGTGCCCCTGCGCGACGAAGTCTGGCCCAAATTCCTGCGCGACAATGCGCTGCGCGTGCTGAAGGCAGGTTGAGGCCATGACGGACATCGAACCTTCCGTCACGCTCGTCCGCGATGGCGCGATCGCCGTGCTGACGCTGTCCAATCCCGCACGACGCAACGCCTTCACCCCCGAAATGCGGCGATCGCTCACCAGCCATCTCGTCGCCATGTCCAGGGACGATGGCTGCCGGGCGATCATCCTCGCCGGCGAAGGCGCGCATTTCTGTTCGGGCGCGGACCTTTCGCGCGTCGATCCGAATATGCCGCCTCCATCGATCAATGCCACGCGCGAGAATATGAAGGAGGTGCACGGCCTGATCCGTGCGATCGCGGCCGGCCCCAAACCGATCGTCGCCGCTGTCGAGGGGATCGCGGCGGGCGGTGGCCTTTCGATCGCGCTGGCCTGCGATCACCTGGTCGTCGCCGAAAATGCGCGACTGGTCACCGCCTTTGCCCGTCTCGGGCTGGTCGGCGATCTCGGTATCATGTGGAGCCTTCAGCAGCGCGTCGGCCCCATTGCGGCGAAACGGCTCCTGATGGCGCCGAACGAAATCGCCGGGGATGCGGCGGTCGCCAAGGGACTCGCCGATGAGGTCTGCCCGCCCGGCGGCGCAATGGCGGCTGCGATGGTCACCGCCCGGGCATTCGCCGCACTCGCGCCGCTCAGCGTGGCCTTGACCAAGGCGGTCTATGCCGAGGGTGCCCATTCGCTGGAGCACGTGCTGCAACGCGAACTCGACCTTATTCCGCTCGTGAACCAGTCGGACTATTTCAAGCAGGCGATTGCCGGCTTCGCGAAGCCCAAGGACGGCTGATCCACCTCAATGTCATTCCCGCATGCGCGGGAATGACAAAAGGTCGCTAGTGGCCAAGCGCCTTGACGATTTCCTCGACCATCTTCTTGGCGTCGGCGAGAAGCATCATGGTATTGTCCATGTAGAAGACGTCATTGTCGACGCCGGCATAGCCGACACCGCCCATTGAGCGCTTCACGAACAGCACGGTCTTGGCCTTTTCCACATCGAGCACGGGCATGCCGTAGATCGGTGAGGTCTTGTCGGTCTTTGCCGCCGGGTTGGTCACGTCGTTGGCGCCGATGACGAAAGCGACGTCGGTCTGCGCGAACTCGGAGTTGATGTCCTCCAGCTCGAACACCTCGTCATAGGGCACGTTGGCTTCGGCCAGCAGCACGTTCATATGGCCGGGCATGCGGCCTGCGACCGGGTGGATCGCATATTTCACGCGCACGCCCTGCGCCTTGAGCATGTCGCCCATCTCGCGCAGCGCGTGCTGCGCCTGGGCAACAGCCATGCCGTAACCCGGAACGATGATCACCTGTTCGGCCTGGCCCATCAGGAATGCGGCATCCTCGGCTGAGCCTCGCTTCCAGGGGCGGTCAACCTTGGCGGCACCACCGCCCGCCTCCGGCGCCGCGCCGAAGCCGCCCGCGATCACCGAGATGAAGCTGCGGTTCATCGCCTTGCACATGATGTAGGAGAGGATCGCACCCGACGAGCCGACCAGCGCGCCGGTGATGATCATCGCGCTGTTGCCCAGCGTGAAACCCATCGCCGCGGCCGCCCAGCCCGAATAGCTGTTGAGCATCGAGACGACGACGGGCATGTCCGCGCCGCCGATCGGAATGATCAGCAGGAAACCGATCAGGAAGGCTAAGCCGGTCACGGTCCAGAACACCCATGGGCTCTGGTCGGTCACGAAATAGGCGATCAGACCCAGGATCGCGGCAAGCGTGCCGAGATTGATGACATGCCGCGCCGGCAGCATAATGGGCGCGCCCGACATGTTGCCGTTCAACTTCAGGAAGGCGATGACCGATCCCGAAAAGGTGATCGCGCCGATCGCGACGCCCAGGCCCATCTCGACACGGCTGACCGCGAAGATCTCACCCGCCGCATCGACGATGTGGAACGCTTCCGGATTGAGATAGGCGGCCGCCGCCACGAGCACGGCGGCCAGGCCGACCAGCGAGTGGAAAGCGGCGACGAGCTGCGGCATCGCGGTCATCGCGATCTTGCGCGCCGTGGTGATGCCGATGACAGCACCGAGCGCGATCGCACCGAGCACCAGTCCGAAGGCTTGCCAGTCGACAGCGAAATCGCCTTCGCCGGAAAGCGACATGCCCGGAATGTGCGTCACCAGGGTGGTGACCACCGCCAGCGCCATGCCGAACATGCCGAAACGGTTGCCGCGCCGGCTGCTCGCGGGGCTGGAAAGTCCGCGCAGCGCCAGGATGAAACAGATGCCGGCCACCAGATAGGCGAGCGCGACCCAGGGGTTTACGGGAGCAGCCTCGTGCATGGCGTCAGCGCTCCTTCTTCTTGTACATGGCGAGCATGCGTGCGGTCACCGCGAAGCCCCCGAAGATGTTGATGCTCGCGAGCACCACTCCGAGCAGCCCCAGCCAGGTCGCGCTGGCCGAACCGAGCGCCGCCGATGCGATCAGCGCACCGACGATGATGACGGAGGAAATCGCGTTGGTCACCGCCATCAGTGGCGTGTGCAGTGCCGGCGTGACCGACCAGACGACATAATAGCCGACGAAGCACGCCATCACGAAGATCGACAGGATCGAAATGAAGTCCATAGTTCCTACCCCCGTTGGTCCCGAGCGAAGTCGAGGGACCTTGCGCAGCGTGTCTCGACTTCGCTCGACACGAACGGCCTTAGAATGACTAACCCAGCAACCTGGCGTTGACGACCTTGCCATCCTTGGTCAGTCGGATCGCCTGGGTGATCTCGTCGTCGTCCGGAAGAACAGGCCGCCCCGCCTCCTTGTCCCAGAAGGCGCTGAGGAAGTTGAACAGGTTGCGCGAGAACAGCGCCGACGTGTCAGCGGCGAGCCGGCTCGGCACGTTACGGTGGCCGACGATCTTGACGCCGTGCTTCACGACGACTTCGCCTGCAACCGCCCCCTCGACATTGCCGCCCTGTTCGACCGCGAGATCGACGATCACGCTGCCGGGCCGCATCGTCGCAATCTGCGCGTCGCTGATCAGCCGCGGCGCGGCGCGCCCCGGAATCAGCGCGGTGGTGATCACGATGTCCTGCTTGGCGATATGCGCGGAAACCAGTTCGGCCTGCGCCTTCTGATATTCCTCCGACATCTCGGTCGCGTAGCCGCCCGACCCTTCGCCCTCGATGCCCGCGACATTCTCGACGAAGATCGGCTTGGCGCCGAGCGACAGGATCTGCTCCTTGGTCGCAGACCGCACATCGGTCGCCGAAACCTGCGCGCCGAGGCGCCGGCCGGTCGCGATCGCCTGCAGCCCGGCAACGCCGACACCCATGACGAACAACTTGGCGGCCGAAACCGTGCCCGCCGCGGTCATCATCATCGGAAAGGCGCGGCCATATTCGCCCGCCGCGTCGAGCACCGCCTTGTAGCCCGACAGGTTCGACTGGCTGGAGAGGATGTCCATCGACTGCGCACGCGTGATGCGCGGCATGAATTCCATCGCCAGCGCCTCGACACCGGCCTTGGCATAATCGTCGACTCGCGCGCGCTCTCCGAACGGATTGAGGCCCGCGACCAGCCAGGCCCCGGCCTTCGCGCCCTTCAGGCTCGCGGGTGACGGGCCCTGAACGCCGAGCAATATGTCGGCGTCCTTGAGTGCCGCGGCACGCGTGCCGACGCTCGCACCCGCTGCCGCATAATCGGCATCGGCGATCGAGGCATCCGCCCCCGCGCCCGATTCGACGGCCAGGGTGGCGCCAAGTGCGATGAATTTCTTCACCGTTTCCGGTGTCGCCGAAACACGACGCTCACCGGCCGCGTCCTCCTTAAGGACCGCGATCTTCATGTGCGCAGCGTCAGCTTGCGAGGAGATAGATGACGAGCGCGACGACGAGTGCGCTCGCAACCGTGCCCCATTTGAACAGCCCGATGAACCCGTCATAGGTCTGCTGATGCGCCTTCATATCGCCACCGTCGGCCATTCTTATGTCCCCTGCCATGATCAAAGCCTCGCGGGGTCCTTAGCCAGCAAAGCCGGCCGCCTCAAGCCCCGGCGCGTGCAAGCGCTCGGGCGCAGGGTCGCGCACGACGGAACGCACGCAAATCCGAACGGAATCCGGACTCGATTCAAAGAATCCAATGAGCGCGATTCACCGCCTCGCTTTAAGGCGGCCTTTACCACCTCCATGCCATAACGTCCCCATACGGGACGGATGGAGCAGGAATGACGCCGAACGGGATACGTGTGCTGATGCTGATCGACGACGAGCCGGCACAGCGCCGCCTGGTCGCGGCGCTGGCGTCGCGCGCGGGTTGGCGGACCATTTTCGCGGGCGACACCGAAACCGCGATCGCGATGCTCGGCACGCAGGACGGCATGATGCTCGATGCGATCCTGCTCGATCATTGGGTCCCCGATGGTGACGCAGGCGATCTGATCGCCGAGATTCGCACGCGCCGGCCCGCCCTTCCGATATTGATGCTCACCGCAGTCACCTCGGTCTCGACCGCGGTCGAGGCGATGCGCGCAGGCGCCACCGATTTCCTGGTCAAGCCGATCGCGCCCGACCGGCTGCTCGCCGCGCTCGATGCGGCGGTCGGTGCCGGAGCATCGGCGGGCGAACTGCGCCCGCTGACCGAAAAGATCAGCCAGCCGCTCGCCTTTGCCGAAATCGTCGGCTCGGCCCCCGATTTCCGGGCCGCGCTCGCCATTGCCGCCAAGGCGGCACGGGCACGCGTTCCCGTGCTGATCGAGGGTGAAAGCGGCGTCGGCAAGGAAGTGGTCGCCGAAGCGATCCACGCCGCCTCGCCCCGCGCGCGCAAGCGCATGGTGGCGGTCAATTGCGGCGCGATTCCCGGCAATCTCGTGGAATCCGCTCTGTTCGGGCATGAGCGTGGCGCCTTTACCGGCGCGTTCGAGCGCCATAGCGGCAAGTTCCAGGAAGCCGATGGCGGCACATTGTTCCTCGACGAGGTCGGCGAATTGCCGCTCGACGCGCAGGTCAAATTGCTGCGCGTGCTCCAGTCGGGCGAGATCCAGCCGATCGGCGGCCGCGCGGTCGCCGATGTCGACGTGCGCGTGATCGCCGCGACCAACAAGACTCTGATCGACGAGGTCGCGGCCGGCCGCTTCCGCGAGGATCTTTACTACCGGCTCAACGTCGTCCAGGTGACCATCCCGCCGCTGCGCGAGCGCCGCGAGGATATTCCGGCACTCGCCCGCCACATGCTGACGCGCATCGCGCAACAGCCGGGCCTGCGCAGCCTGGGCATCACCGATGAGGGACAAGCGCTGCTGATGTCCTATGACTGGCCGGGCAATGTCCGCCAACTCCAGAACGCATTGTTCCGCGCCGCTGTGCTGTGCGATGGCGACGCACTCACCCGCTCGGATTTCCCGGAGATCGCCCGACAGGCCGCCGACCCGCGCCCGCTTGCCGAGCGCATGCCGGGCAACCGCCTGACTGCCGCGGCGGACGGCGCCGGCGTCGCCCTCTACCGCGCCGACGGCAATCTTCGCCCGCTCGAGGAGATCGAGGCCGATGTCATTCGCCTGGCGATCGGCCATTATCGCGGCCGCATGACCGAAGTGGCCCGCCGCCTCGGCATCGGCCGGTCGACATTGTACCGCAAGCTCGGCGAACTCGGGATCGGCGACGCCGCATAAGCCGGCGGCGATCCTGACCGGATCGGTTCAGATTTTCGCCATTTCTCCGCAGAATCGTCGATCCAGCCAATTGACCGTTACGGATTCGGCGTGTCAGAAAATCGGCCATGCGGGATCGGGGACTTTCATATATTTGCGCGTTGGCGGCCGTGATCGGCCTGGCGGCGTGCGACCGGGCGGCCACCGGCAATGACAATGCCGAAGCCGCACAAAAAGTGACCCCGGTGGACAGCGAGCCGGTGGCACTGGAAGGCGAACCGGACGAGCCCGTCGGCACCTATGCCAATCGCAAATACGGCTTCTCGGTCATGATCCCCGAGGGCTGGGCGCAATTGAGCGCCGCCGCCAACGAAGACGGCAGCATCTTCGAAGACAAGGCGACCGACGCGGATATGCGCGCCTATGGCGCCGACAATGAAGGCGACGCCGATTTCCAGCAGGCGATCGAGGCACTGCGCGACGGCACGACCGAGGTCGAGGGGGCCATGGTCGGCGAGCGCGAATATCGCGGCGCCGCGACCGCCGAGGGCGACCGCATCCGTATCCGTCTGCTCAAGACCTCCAAAGGCGCGATGGCGAGCGTCATGGTCCGCTACCCCGTGTCCCGCGCCGCGGCGCTCGACCCTATCGCCGTCCGCGTGCTGGATTCGCTCAGCGTCACCCCCTGAAGCATAGCCGTTTCTAACGGCACGCTTCGCCGACGCATGCGCACTTCAAGATAAATTCACGCCATCCGGGCCTAACCGGACCCGGTGAACATTCAGCATGCGGCCGGCCCGCATGATGCGACGTCTCGCGATTTGGCTTGAATTTAACTTATCGGTTAAATACAAATACCGCCATGCAGACCGACCCACTCAGTGCAACCTTCGCAGCACTTGCCGACCCCACCCGTCGCGCCATCCTGGCGCGGCTGAGCGAAGGCGAGGCGTCGGTGAACGATCTCGCCGCACCGTTCGAGATGAGCCTGCCCGCGATCTCCAAGCATCTGAAGGTGCTCGAGCGGTCGGGGTTGATCAGTCGCGGCAAGGCGGCGCAATGGCGCCCCGCCCGGCTGGAGCCGATGGCGATGAAACCCGTCAGCGACTGGCTCGATCAATATCGCCGTTTCTGGGACGCGAGCTTCGACCGGCTCGACGCCTATCTGAAACGCATCCAGTCGGGAGACCGCGATGTCCGGCCAAGCTGACGGGATATCCTCTCGCGAGACGCTTCACCTCGTCCGAGAATTCGACGCGCCGCGCGACCTGATCTGGCTTGCCTGGACCAAGGCGGAGATGCTGGTCGCATGGCTGGGTCCCGTCGAGTTTCCCGCCATCCACGCCGAGCAGGATCTGCGCGTCGGCGGTGCCTGGAGCGCCTGTCTCAAATCGCCGGAAACGGGTGCGCTGCTGTGGCAGCGCGGCACCTATCGCGAGATCGATCCGCCCGCACGGCTGGTCTTCACTTTCAAATGGGAAGGCGATCATGAGGACGGCCCGCCCGTCGACACGCTCGTCACTATCGCGCTCGCCGAATTGCCCGACGGGCGCACGCGCATGGACTTCACGCATGAAGGGCTCAAGTCCGCACAGAGCCTGACCGGACATCATCATGGCTGGACCAGTAGTTTCGAACGCTTCGATCGCTGGCTGGCCTTATCGATCAATGAGAAGGAGGACCGCCGATGAAGCTGATCAACAATCTCGTCTTCAAGGGCAATTGCCGCGAAGCCTTCGCGCATTATGCCGATGTGCTGCGCGGGGAGATCACCGCGATGCTCACCTTTGACGACGTGCCGGAAGGCGTGCCGATCGGCGAGGACGACCGCGGCCTGATCATGCATGCATGGCTGCAGATCGGTGACCAGGCGATCATGGGCTGCGATGCGCCCGCCCATTATGCGCAGGATATGGGCGGCTTCAGCGTCTCCTATCACAGCGAGGACGCGGCCGAAGCGCAGCGCGTGTTCGACGCACTCGCCGAGGGCGGCAGCGCGACGATGCCGTTCGGCCCGACCTTCTGGTCGCCCGCTTTCGGCATGCTGACCGACCGGTTCGGAACCCCCTGGATGATCAACACCGTTCCGGCCGCGGGCTGGACGCCGGGCCAGCCATGAACGCTGCGACCGAAAAAGCGCAAACCCGCAATGGCGGTGCGATGCTGTGGACCGGCTGGACGCTGACCGGCCTGTTCGCGCTGTTCATGATCGGCGCTTCGGTGACGCCCAAGCTGCTCGGCATGCCAGTGGCTGAGGAGACCATGGCCGCACTCGGCTGGCCGCCCGGCTATGCTTTCATGATCGGCCTGATCGAACTGGCCTGCCTGATCCTCTATCTGGTGCCGCGCACGAGTATCTTCGGTGCAGTGCTGATGATGGGGCTGTTGGGCGGCGCCATGGCGACGCAGGTCCGCGCCGGCAGCCCGCTGTTCAGCCACATATTTTTCAGCATCTATCTGGGGCTGTTCATGTGGGGCGGCCTGTGGCTGCGCGATCCCGCACTGCGCGCCATGTTTCCGCTGCGGCGGGGCTGACGCCCTATCTCCATCCCCGATCGCGCGCCGCAGCCTCGCCTGCGGCGTCGAGCGGATCGCCGACCATCATCGCCTGCGCCGCGGCCAATATCACCGGATCGGTCGAACTTGCCTGGCGATATTCGCTCGCTGCGCGCACGGTGCCGCTCGCCATGTGACGAACCTGCCAGCCGCCCGCGGCGCGACAGGCGACGCCATCCAGCCCCGCGCCCTGGAAAGTCCGGCAATAGCTGCCGTCATTGCTGCGAAAGCTGATCCCGATCCGGGTCGCGGCATCGCCGGCTTGCGCGGAAGCGAGTTGGGTGTCGAGCGCGGCGGCAAGGCTCCCTTGCGCAACCGCCACGCCGTTGCTGACGCCGACCGGACCGGCATTCCGATCGGCAATGCCTTGGCCGACAAGAATGCCGACCACCAATGTCGCCGCGATCGCCGCGACATTGGCGAACCAGTATCGCGCCGGCCGGCGTTCGGCCCGCGCGGCAGCCAGATCGATGACATCGGTCCGAAGCAACGCGCTCAGCCGCTCGGGCACGGCCTCTTCCGCAAACGGCGCAAAATGTCCCGCGATCCGGGCACGCAGCGCACGATCGGCCTCGACCTGGCGGGCAAGCGCCGGATCCGTCGCGATCGCCTGCTCGACGCGGCGGCGGGTCAGCTCGTCGAGTTCGCCGTCGGCATAGGCCATCAATGTCTCGCGATCGATCGTCATGCCGCTTCCCCCAGTTCGCGCATCAGCGCCTCGCGCCCGCGCACCAGTCGCGACGTCAGCGTGCCCATCGGTATGTCGAGGATCTCGGCCGCCTCGCGATAGGCAAAACCCTCGACCAGCACGAGTGCGATCGCTTCGCGCTGCTCGGCGGGCAGCCGGTCCATCGCGCGGCCGACATCGGCGATTTCGACCGCCATCTCGATGCGCCGGTCGCCATCATCGCCCACCGTAGCCCCCGCTTCCTCGGGTACGAAGGTCTGGTCGCGGCGACCACGGGCCCTGATCTCGTCGATCCACAAATTGCGCATGATCCGAAACATCCAACTGTCCAGTCGCGTGCCCGCCTGCCACTGATCGCGCGATTTCAACGCGCGTTCGACCGCCGCCTGGCACAGATCGTCCCCGTCCGCGGCGTTGCGTGACAGACTCATGGCGAAACGCCGCAGCCGCGGCAGCAGCGCCAGCATATCGCCTTCGAACGCCATCAACGCATCACCATCTTCTGTCCTTCACGGATGAAACGGTCGTGCTCCTGCGTTTCATCCCTATCATGACGAAAAAGATCGAACGAATTTCGCGAAGCGGGGCTAGGATGGGCAGATGCGGCGCATAGCCCCGGTCATTCTGACATGCCTTGTTGCGGGGCTGCCCGCGCCCCTGCTCGCTCAGCTCGTGCCGGGGCTGCCCCCCGTCATCCAGCGCCTGCCCGACGCGATCGATCGCACGGTTTCGAACACTCTGGACCGGGTGGAACCGGCCAGAATGGCCGAAAACCTGCTCGGAGACCGACTGAGGCGATTGCGCAGCACTGTCTCCGCCAATCGTCGCGTCCTGGAACTCGATGCCGAGGGCGACCCAGCGGTGCGCGGCGAGCTGATGATCGTCGACGCGACACCGGATGCGTTGCGCAAGGCCGTCGACGCCGGCTTCACCTTGATCGGCGAGGAAAGCATCGACGGACTCGACATCCGCTATACGCGGCTCGGCACGCCCAAAGGCATGAGCCTGGCCCGCGCGGAGAAAAGGCTGCGCGACATTGCCGGCCCGGCGGAGATCAGCGCCGACCAGCTGCATTTCCAGAGCGGCGCGGCAAAGCCGATGCCGATGCTCGCCGCCATGGCGCAAACCTCGCAGCCCGGCTCCGGCGCGGCGATCGGGATGATCGATGGCGGCGTCGCCCGCCATCCCGCGCTTGACGGGCCGATCGAGCAGCGCGGCTTCGCCGGCCCACCGTCCGCAAGCCATCACGGGACGGCCGTCGCCTCGCTGATGGTCGGCCGGGGGGCGATGCGCAGCCCCGCCCCGGGAACGCGGCTGCTGGTTGCCGATGTCTATGGCGACAATCCGGCGGGCGGCAGCGCCGCGACCATCGCGCGCGCTCTGGGCTGGCTCGCCGGACGGCAGGTGCCCGTGGTGACGATCAGCCTCGTCGGCCCACGCAATCCCTTGCTCGATCGCGTCGTCCGCGCGGCGCAGGCGCGCGGCATGATGATCGTGGCGGCGGTCGGCAATGATGGCCCGGCCGCCCCGCCATCCTATCCGGCATCCTATGCGGGCGTGATCGCAGTGACCGGTGTCGACGCGCGCAATCGCGCGTTGATCGAAGCCGGCCGCGCACTCCATCTCGATTTCGCGGCCCCCGGCGGCGACATGCGCGCGGCGGACGCACGTGGCGGCATGGCCGCAGTGCGCGGCACATCGTTCGCGGCCCCCCTCGTCGCCGCATCGCTGCTCGCGCATTATCCGGCGCCCGATCCCGCACGTCGCGACGCAGCCTATCGCGCGCTGGCGCAGGGCGCGATCGATCTCGGCGCGAAGGGACCGGACAAGATCTTCGGCCAGGGACTGGTCTGCGGTGACTGCCGTACACGCTGAAAAAAATCTCGCGCCGTGGGATTAAAGGGAGGCCCGGTTCCGTTTCCCTTCTGACGGCGGCCTGACCGCCGGCACGAAGGGAAGGACAAGATCATGAAAATTCTCCTGATTGCGAGCACCGCCATGCTGGCGCTGGCGACGACACCGGCTTCGGCCCAGCTCCTAGGCGGCCGCGGGCTCGGCCAGACGATCGGCGGCCTGTCCGGCGGTCTCGGTTCGGGCATCGGCGGCACGCTGGGACGCAGCGGTGAGACCCGGCTCGACCGCAGTGTCGACCGGCGGTCGGGCCGCGCGAGCACGCGCGCCTCGACGCGCCAATCGGCCAATGGCGGCCTCACGGGCAATGTCGATACGATCGGCCGCACGATCGGCGGGTCGGCGACGGGAAGCGGCAGCGGGTCCGCCGATGCGGATATGACCGTACAGGCGATCGGCACCGACGCGGTGCGCGGCGCGGCACAACCCGCGGTCGGGCTGGCGCGCGACACCGTGACCGGCGCGCGCGGCACGGCGGACGCAACGCTTGGATCCGCTGCCGGCAGCACGAACGCGGTCGGCGGTAGCGCGAACGCAGCCGGATCATTTGCCGGCAACGCACAGGGTAGCCTGGGTCAGCTTGCCGCAACAGGCAGCGGCGCGGCCAATGCCGCCGGCAATTTCGCGGTCCAGCCCGGCATGATCGTCGAGGATGCCAAGGGCCGCGCCATCGGCACCGTGCAATCGGTCCGCTCGACCGCCGACGGCACGATCACGTCGCTGATGATGACGGTGGGCGATCGCAGCGTCGCGCTCCCCGCCGGCAATTTTACGGCATCGGGCGATGCGCTGGTCTCCGGCATGTCGAAAGGCGAAGTGAAATCCGAAGCCAAGCGCCAGGAGGAGGCGGCACCGAGTACGGAGGGTGGCGAAGAACCCAACGTGCAGTCGCGATAATATCACCCTGCAAGTCGTCCGGGCCGGGCTTTCCCAAGTTCGGCCCGAACGGTGATCATTCGGAGACGTCCCAATTTCCTCACTGTCGCTCCAGCGAAAGGTTGGATGTGGGCAATATTCCACGCCTCCTCCACTCCGCTAAGGACCTGGCATCAAGATGAAATTGCCGGAGATTGGCGCCGATCGCGCCAATCCGATCATATTGTTCATCCATGGCGCCTCGGCTCGGAGATGCCGATTACCTGGTCGTTCCAGCGCCCCCCGGGAAGATTTCTTTGCCGTCGCCCAATGGGATCAGCGCGGCGTCCGCAGCTTGCAGATGTCAGCCTCGCGAAGCTCGACCGCCTGAGCCTGCCTGTGCTGATGCTGCTCGGTCGCCAGGGTTACGCGACGCCTTCGATAATCACCGCCGGCTGGATGGGTCGACTTCGCGCGCCAAAAGAGACGATCGTCTGGATGGAGCATACCGCCCATTTGCCATGATCGAGGAGCCCGGCCATGTGCTCTTGGCGCTGCGCCAACATGCGCGGCCGCTGGCAACAAGGAGCAGATGCAAGCCGCCATCCTGACCGGAGCGTAGGCACAGGTCGGGTACGGCTGCACCGTCATCAATCTCGACTGATATCTCGTATAAAAGCAAGCCTGAACCAATTTCCTACCATGCCTTCGAGGTCATAAATGGCCGTGAACAATATATCATTAGAATCGCAATAGTCTTTTTCGTTGACAGAATCTTTGTTATCGTTCGCCTTCAATATTTTTTCTTTTTCCGCATCAGGCAACGCTGCAATTCGCTCAACATACAGGCTTTTAAATGACTGTTTTGCGATATTTATTTGTTCTTCATTCGGATAAATCCCTTCACCTCCGCTCGACAGACCGGTTGATATTCCACGCCTGTATAAAGATAGAAACTTCTCCAGCTCACCTTCCCCCAAGGCCGAAACTGCTCGGAACTCAAGGCCCGGATCGCTAGGATTTCCTCGAAAAAAGGCACTGCATTGGGCGTCATTCATCACTTTTGGATACAAGGAAAAATAACGAAAATATGCTCTGATATCTTCGTCAGGCAACCTCGAAAGCCCCCTGAAGAATACCTTTTCTGCCACGGAGCTTCCCAATTGCCTTCCAACGCGCCGGCTGGATTCATAGTCTGACATCGCACCCCATGCGTTATAAATTTCCTTGGATATCTCGGCTATTAATTTCCCATTTCCAAAAGTTTCATGGAGATGAAATTCAAAAACCTTAAATTCCTTCTCATCAAGTCCCATCGCGGAAAACTGTTCTCTCACAGATCCCGGTTTCAACATATATTCTCGGAACTCTTGGGATATTTGATCAATCGACGGCCGGATCTCCGTTTTCTTTCCCGCCACTCCAGATGTGTCGCTCGGAGTTCGCACATTCGTAACCACGATCGGCGGCGCTGGGCCCAGACGATTTCCTTCTTGTGCCTTGCCGGCAGTCTTTGCCTTGCCTTGAGGGACATCGCCCGGTTTATCGGGGATCAACTCCTCGAATTCGATACCCGCCTCCACCTTGTTCTCAGCCGACAACCAATTGAATTTGTCAGGAGGCGCAGTGGTTGCGAAGACAACTGCTCTCTGCGGCAAGTTCAGCAATGTCAGATAGTGACCAACAAGCGCATTGCCGACGCCGGTTTCCTCGATCTTGCCGTCCTTATTGCGATAGCTGGCATGGAAACCGACCTGACCTTCGGGAGAAAGCAACCTTGAAGAACCGGCCAACCAGATCAGCGCACAGGACGAAAGGCAGGCAGCATCTTTCACCACCGCGGTCGAATAGCCCGCAAGCCGGATCAGCTTGCCGATCTCGATCGCCGGCACCAGGGCTCCTCCTTCGCTGTCGAGCCCCACGACAGCATCCTTGAGCTTGATCGAAAGCTTACGGAATACGTCGTCATCACCGTGCTCGATCGAGCCCATGAGCAGGATGACATCTACACCGTTAGAAAGCGTACGATGTTCGATCTTCGCGGCATGCGCCGCACCCGCAGCGCCCAAACCGACGCTCGCCGTCAGGCCGATCAGAATCGCGTAGATCCTCGATCGCAGGAAGCTCGGTTTGATCGCCAGCGCGGCCCCTGCCATGCCCATAGCATTCTTTCCCCCTCAAAGATCGGACAATGCCGCAAACCCTTGAGGGCTTCAATCGCAACAGGGGTTTGAAGCGTCACGACTTCACCTTCATGATCAACGATCCTCGACCGCTGACTGGCTTCAATCCCGCGCCGGTCCGAACATGATCACCGTGTTCGGACCGGGGCGCTCGACCATGCGAGGACCGCTCGTCGCCGGCGCCACCATTTCCCAGCGAGCACTGCCAAGCGTGCCGATATCGCGATAACGACCGAGCGCCACGAAACGATCGATCAGGAAGGGCATCCCTTCCCCCTCCAGCGGTGCGGCCGCGTCGGCAAGGTGGAAATGAAGATGCGGGCCGGTCGAGTCTCCGGTGAAGCCGAGCGCCGCGATGACCGCGCCCTTCCGCACGCGATCCCCCGCTTTCACCTTTATGCTGCCCGGTTTCAGATGCTCGTAGATCGCGTAGCGGCCGCCAGGCAGTGCGAGCGACACGAAATTTCCCGCCGCATCGCCGATCGGATGATCGGGGTTCGCGGAGATGCGATCGCTTTCGGGCATGTCGTCGCGCGCCGCGGCCACCACGGCATCGGCCACCGCGATCACATCGGCTCCATAGCCCAATGTCGTGGAGACCGCGTCTGCATCACCCTTTGTCGTGCGGCCATTCTCGTCCACCCTGACCCAGTCTATGGCGAAACGCCCGGGGATGCGGGCCTTGCCGCCGACCGCATAGATCACGCGCCGATGGCCGCGCGCCCAGTCCGGATGATGGATCGCGACCCAGGGGCCGCCGGCAAGCGGTGGGCCGAGCATCGTCACCGGGCGCATATCCACTGCGATATCCGCACCGGAAACGCTGAACGCCTTCGCCCAGCCTGGCGCAACACGCATATAATCGATCCGATGGGACAGCCGTCGTAAACGACCGTCGCGTACCCGGTCCAGTTCGATATACAGGATCGCGCGTTCGCCCGGCGCAACCACCGCGGCATCTTTCCCGGCGGCGAGACGCGCGATCCGCCCCGCAAGCGTTTCTCCGGCGAACTGCGCCAGCACCTCGCCCGTCTCGGCATTCATCACATGCAATTGCCGGATTACGAGCGCATCGGCGCTGAAATTGGTCAGGTGAAGCTCATAGACATATTGGTGCTTCCCTTCGACCGTGACCGGCGCGGGAGCGACCGGAATCGCCATATCGAAGGACTGACGCGGATCCTCCGCCATGCCTGGACCAGAGAGAAAAGCCGCGACCAGCGCAAAGCTCGCAACCGATCGACCGATCCAGCGATGACCGGCTTTCATGCGGCCACCTGCTTCACCGCCTCGGCGGTTTCCTCGTCGGCGGGAAAGAAGGTCTCCAGCGTCAGTTCGGCCAGAGTGACGTCTTGCGCGGTGCCGAACAATGTCGTGGTGCTGAGGAAACTCAGCACGCGATCGCCCATCATCAGCTTCATCGGCACCGCGATCCCGCCCAGATCCTGCGGGCGCGCATCGGGCATGGGCGGCACGGGATAGGCCTCCAGTTCCGCCAGCAACGGATCGAGCGCACCATCGGTCGACGCGCGCGCTTGGTGTCGCAGCCGATCGAGCAGGTGATGGCGCCATTCGGCGAAATTGACGATGCGCGGCGCCAACCCCTGCGGATGCAGCGCCAGCCGCATCGCATTGGCGGGCGGACCGAGCAGTTCGGGCGGAATCCCCGCGAGCATCGGCGCAATGCCGCGATTGGCCGCGACAAGATCCCAGCGACGGTCGACCACGAGCGCCGGCCAGGGTTCGTGCGCGGCCAGGATCAGGTCGATCGCGCGGCGGGCGCCCGCCATGTCGGGATCGTCGAGCGAGCGTTCGCCGAAGAGCGGCGCGAAGCCGGCCGCGGCCAGCATCACGTTGCGGTCACGCAACGGCACCTCGAGCTGTTCGGCGAGGCGGAGGACCATATCGCGGCTGGGCCGCGCCCGCCCGGTTTCGAGAAAGCTCAGATGCCGCGTGGATATCTCGGTATCCAGCGCCAGGTCGAGCTGGCTCATCCGCCGCTTCTGCCGCCATTCGCGCAGATGATCCCCAACGCCCCGTGCTGCGACCGTCATCGAAACCCTCCATCTGCGAACAGACCCAGGCAATAAGCGCCGATCCGCTCATTCGACATTACCTGACAGGTAATCGACGCAGCTACCTGAATCGACGAAATCTCCGCTCGTCAACCCGACATGCACTTAACCGCACTGCACAAGGAGTTTCGCCATGACCGACACCGATACCCGCACAATCCGCAAGATCCTGTCCTTCGACGCACTGACCTGTCTGGCCGCAGGCGCCGCGATGGCCTTGGGTGCGGAGCTGCTGTCCGGGCCGACCGGATTGCACCCGATCCTGCTGCTCGTCGCCGGGTGCAGCCTGTTCCCGGTCGCGGGCCTGTTCGCCTGGATGGCGCGAACCCCGCTGCTCAATCGCGCATTGGTGATGATCGCAGTGGTCGGCAATGCCGGCTGGGTCGCGGCCAGCATCGCGGTGCTCGCGCTGACCGCGCCGACCGCATTCGGCATCGCCTTCGTGCTGGCGCAGGCGCTGGTCGTCGCGATACTCGCCTGGGCGGAACTCCGCCATGCGCCGCATGGGCGCGGCGTCGCCACGACATAAAGGGGGTGAGGCATTCGCTGCCCCGAACATCCATCCACAAGAGGGGGGAGCATCCGGCGGATGCTCCCCTTTTCGTTTGTCAGCGCGCGGGTGCGATCGCCTGTCCGCGCACCGGCTCCCCGTCCCGTGACGGACGACCATCGACGATCATGTCGTGAAACGCCGCAGGCAGCCCCTGCCCGCCTTCGGCGAATGTCGGCCCGGTCTGGAGGTGGAAATGGACATGCGGCTCGGACGTGTTGCCGCTGTTCCCGCACAGGCCGACCGGCTGCCCGGCCTTCACCACATCCCCCTTTTTCACCTTGGTCGATCCATTCTGAAGATGGCCGACAAGCGAATATTGGCTCTCGCCGTGGCGGATGATGACGTGGTTCCCGGCCACCTGTTTCGGATTCATCTGGCCCACCGGCATATCGACGACCCCGTCCACCGCTTCGGACACGACACCGTCCGCGGCGGCCAGCACGGGCTGCCCCCAGCAGAAATAGGAGGAGAGCTTGTCCGCCGGCCCCTCGAAGGAGCGTCCGTCGCGCGTCACCAGGAAATCGAAGGCATAGGTCTGCGCGGGCGCGACCATATGATAATTGCGCACCAGATTGCGTCCGCCCCAAAACGTAAGCCAGCTCCCCTTGGCCGGTGCGGAAAAAGGCAGCCGTACCGGCACGCCGGCCCCGGCGGCAAGCGCAGGCGGGGGTGGTGCCGAAGGCTGGATTACCGCGGAGATCACCACGCCCTTTTCATCCCATACGACCATCGTCGATGCCGCTGGAAGGCGCTCATGCGCCGCCAGCCGCTGATAGAAACTATAGCCATTCCCCTTCATGGCGATCTCGTCGAAGACCTTGGTCTGCGCACCCATCTGTCCCTTGATCGCCTCGGCGAACGCCGCCGCACTGCCGGCAGATTCGATCTTGGAGCGCAGATCGGGCGTCGCCGCCTTGGCCAACGCCGCCACGCTCTCCGCGGACGTCCAGTCGGACAGGGCCCGCCCGCGCTGCACGATCGCGTCCTCATCCTCTCCTCCCGCATGCGCCGCGGTGACGGCCGCCGCCGCCATCGTCAGCGCGGCCACGGTCTTGCCGGGAAATCGCATCGTCATTCTCCTCGTTCAGCCGGCGTCGCGCCGGGCATTGGCTTGTCTGGATTTTGGATTGCCGGGGGGGGCGGCGGATCAGTGCGGCCCGGCCTGGGCGTCCAGTTCGGCATCCAGAACGCGCGCGGCCCGGCGATTGATATGGATGATCCAGGCTATGAAGGCGATTTGCACCACCCCCGTCACCGCGACGAACGGCCAGTTCCTGGCCTCCGTCTTCAGCAGCACGGCGACATACATCGTCACGAGACCGGGTATGGACGGCGCAACATACCAGAGCCATACCGACGCCAGCGCATCACGCTGGCGTTGCAACCCGATGCAATAGATTTCGACGCTGGGCCGGGCGCCGTCGATCGCCGCCACCGGGCTGGTGCGCCGGTGCAACTGCCAGACCACCGTCCCCACGCCGACCATCAGCAATATCGCGGCCAATGTTGCCAAATCGAAGATGCCCTGCGCGATCTGGCGGATCGCGAACACCGCGAACACCATGAACACCAGTCCGGCCGCGACATATTCGATGCGATTGCGCGCGCGTATGCGGCCATCCAGCCGATCGATGCGGATGCGGATTTCCTGCGGGGTCAGGATATGCGGCTGCACCGATTGTTGCTTCCACATCGTCGTGGGGGCGTCGGGTTCGTTGCCCGTCATGACAAGTCTCCTTTCGCAAAATCCTTTGCGAGCAATGCCTTGATGCGATGGATGCGCGTCGCGACCGCGCCGGGGGTGAGCCCGGTGATCTCGGCGGATTCCGATGCATCCACCTCTTCGAGATGAAGCAGCAGCAATTGCCGGTCGATCGGCCGTAATCGCCAGATCAGCGCGTAGAGGCGGTCGAGCGTCACCGCCGCATCGGCCTGCTCCTCCGGATCGGCGCGATCGTCGGCAACATCGACGCCGTCGAGATCGGCCAGTATCTCTATCCGCTTCCCCCGCACGGCCTTGTCGACATGACGAGCACCGACATTGTGCGCGACACGGTGGGTCCAGGTCGCCAGGCTGCATTGCCCCGCGAAGATCGCCAGGCTGCGCCAGAGCTGGAAATGCATTTCTTGCTCAAGATCCTCGCGCAAGGCCGGCTCCGCTTCATAGCCGGCGGACAGCCGCGCGATCATGCCCCCATGCGCCCGCGATGCCTCCGCATAGAGCGCATCCCGTTCGTCGCATTGGCCTTGCGGGCCGCTCATCCACACGCTCCTGCCATCTGCTCAGCCATGACAGTTGCATCGAAACGGAGTTTCTTACGGAAAAATCTTCATGACTTTCCGAACTTCCCCGCTCAGCGCCGAACGCAGATGATCAGCGCGCTCACTCCACCGTCACGGATTTTGCCAGATTGCGCGGCTGATCGACATCGGTGCCCTTGGCCAACGCGACATGATAAGCGAGCAGTTGCACCGGCACCGCATAGACGATCGGCGCGATCAGCGGATGGACCTTGGGCATCTCGATCGTGGCGACGGCATCCTCGCCGGCCTGCGCCAGCCCGTCGGCGTCGGAGATCAGCACGACCTGCGCGCCGCGCGCCTGCGCTTCCTGCATGTTGGAAACGGTCTTGTCGAACAGCGGGCCCGAAGGTGCGAGCACGATCAGCGGCACATTATCGTCGATCAGCGCGATCGGCCCGTGCTTCATCTCGCCCGAGGCATAGCCCTCGGCATGGATATAGCTGATCTCCTTGAGCTTCAGCGCCCCTTCCAGCGCGAGCGGATAATCCGGACCGCGGCCGAGATAGAGCACGTCGCGCGCATTGGCGATCGTGCCCGCCATCGCCTGGATTTCATCGTCATGCGCCAGCGCTGCATTGATCGCGGCAGGCGCCTCGACCAGATGACGGACGATCTCGCGCTCTTCCTCGACGGAGAGCTTACCCGCTGCGCGCGCCAGATTGACGGAAAGCGCCGCCATCACCGCGAGCTGACAGGTGAATGCCTTGGTCGACGCGACGCCGATCTCGGGCCCGGCATGGGTGGGCAGCAGCAGATCGACCTCTCGCGCCATCGAACTGGTCGGCACGTTGATGATGCCCGCGGTGGTGACGCCGTTCGCCTTCATGTGACGCAAGGCAGCGAGCGTATCGGCGGTCTCGCCCGACTGCGAGACGACGACGCCCAGCGTGTTGGGCAGCAACACGGGATCGCGATAGCGGAACTCCGACGCGACATCGACCTCGACGGGAATGCGCGCGAACTGCTCGATCCAGTATTTGCCGATCATACCGACATAGGATGCGGTGCCGCAGGCGACGATAGTGACGCGCTCGACCGATGCCAGATCGAAATCCATGTCGGGAAGCGCGACCATCTGTTCAAGCGGACGGAGATAGCTTTGCAGCGTCTGGGCGACCACGACCGGCTGCTCGTAGATCTCCTTCTGCATGAAATGCCGATGATTGCCCTTGTCGATGATCGCGGCGGATGCCCCCGATTCGACGATCGGGCGTTCGACCGGCTGGTTGTCGCGATCGAAGATCTCGACGCCCGAGCGTGTGATCGCGACCCAGTCGCCCTCGTCGAGATAGGCGATGCGCTGGGTGAGCGCGGCAAGCGCGTGCGCGTCCGACCCCAGATAATTCTCGCCCTCACCATAACCCACGGTCAGCGGCGCGCCGAGACGCGCGCCGATCAGCAGGTCGGGCTCGGTCCGGAACATGACGCCCAGCGCGAAGGCGCCGTGGAGCCGCGGCAGCACCGCGGCGACCGCATCGCGCGGTGCGACGCCGCCTTCGACCTCGCGCGCGATTAGATGCGCGACCACTTCGGTGTCGGTCTGGCTCAGGAAGATGCGGCCCTCGGCCAGCAATTCGTCACGCAGCGGCTTGAAATTTTCGATGATGCCGTTGTGGACGATCACCACATCGCCGGCGATATGCGGATGCGCATTGTCGGTGGTCGGCGCGCCATGCGTCGCCCAGCGGGTATGGGCGATGCCGCTCGTGCCCGGCGCGGGGTCGGCGGCGAGCACGCGCGCCAGATTCTCCAGCTTCCCTTCGGCGCGGCGGCGGACCAACTGCCCGTCATGGACGGTGCAGATGCCGGCGGAATCATAGCCGCGATACTCCAGGCGCTTCAGCCCATCGACCAGTCGGTCGGCGACATCGTTTTTGCCCAAGATTCCGATGATTCCGCACATGCAGTACTTACTCCATTTTCCCCTCCCGTGTGCGGGAGGGGTCGGGGGGAGGCCTGTTCACGATCGACGTGAGGCCCGACACGTCCTCCCCCCTAACCTCTCCCGCTTACGGCTTGGGAATTACTTGTTCTTCTTGGCGCTCATCACGTCGCGAAAGCGTTTCGCTCTACCCGGTTTCGCTTCCTGCTGCCCGCGCGCGACGGCGAGCGCATCCGCCTCGACGTCGCGGGTGATGACCGATCCCGCACCGACGATCGCCCCCGCGCCGATCCGGACGGGCGCCACGAGCGCGCTGTTCGATCCGATAAAGGCGCCGGCACCAATCTCGGTCCGGTATTTGAAATAGCCGTCATAATTAC
Source organism: Sphingobium sp. FW305-3-2-15-F-TSA7 (assembly GCF_058787155.1). NCBI lineage: Bacteria > Pseudomonadati > Pseudomonadota > Alphaproteobacteria > Sphingomonadales > Sphingobiaceae > Sphingobium > Sphingobium sp. FW305-3-2-15-F-TSA7. Next base: position 39,732 of record NZ_JBYSZM010000041.1, read on the forward strand.
AGGTGATGGTGCCCGCGCCGATATTGGCGCCCGCCCCCACCTCGGCATCGCCCAGATAGGTCAGATGGTTGGCTTTCGCTCCGGGGCCCAGCACCGCCTTCTTCATCTCGACGAAGTTGCCGACTTTCGATTTCTCGCCCATGACGGCGCCGGGACGCAACCGTGCGTACGGACCGACTTCCGCTTTTTCGCCGATCGTCGCCCCCTCGATATGGCTGAAACCGTGGATGACGACCCGGTCGGCAACGCGCACGCCAGGGCCGAAAAAAACATTGGGCTCGATCGTCACGTCGCGGCCGATCACCGTGTCATGCGCGAACCACACCGTCTCCGGCGCGATCAGCGTTGCGCCTTCGGCCATGACGCGCGCACGGCAGCGGCGTTGCCATTCGCCTTCGACCGCGGCCAGCTCGGCACGGCTGTTGACGCCGGCGACCTCCCAGGGCTCAGCCTCGACCACGGCGCTGCGCCGCCCTTCGGCCAGCGCCAGCATGACGATGTCGGGCAGATAATATTCGCCCGCCGCATTGTCGTTGCCGATGCGCCCGAGCAGATCGAACAGATCGCGCGCGCGGACCGCCATCAGCCCAGAATTGCACAGGTTTAGCGCACGCTCCTCCGGCGTCGCATCTTTATATTCCACCATCTTCGCGATGGAACCGTCCCCCTCGACGACGATCCGGCCATAGGCTGCGGCATCGTCGGGACGGAAGGCGAGAACGACCACGACGGGGGCATCGGCGGCGTTCAGTCGCGCGATCATGCCGCGCATCGTCGCCTCTTCGACCAGCGGCACGTCGCCATAGAGAATCAGCACATCGCCATCGAAACCCGAAAGCGCCTGCTCCGCCTGACGGACGGCGTGACCTGTCCCGAGCTGTTCCGCTTGGACGGCGAAACCCGCCGTACCGCCCGCCAGCGATGCCTCGACCTGTTCACGGCCGGCCCCGACCACCACCACCGTCCGCGCGGGGGCGAGCGCATCGACGCTTGCCAGCAAGTGATGAAGCATCGGCCGCCCGGCGATCGGGTGCAGCACCTTGTGGATGTCGGATTTCATCCGCGTTCCCTGCCCCGCAGCGAGGATGATTGCGGCAAGATCTGCGGCGGGCGTCGCGCTCATGGATGTTCCCTCATGGCGCCCGCACTTGCCACGGAAACCTTGCCATTTCCATAGCTGCCGAGGCATGGGACGCGCCATGCAAGACAGCTCCGCCGCCTTTCCGTTTCAGCTCGTCGGTTTCGACCTCGACGGGACCCTGCTCGACACCAGCGCGGACCTGACCGGCGCGGTCAATCACGCCCTGGCACTGGCGGGCCGACCGTTGCTCGACGTGGCAACGGTGCGGCCGATGATCGGTGGCGGCGCCAAGCGGATGCTCGAGCACGGCCTCGCGGCGACCGGCGGTTGCGAAGCGGACGAGATGGCGCATCTCTACCGTGCGCTGCTCGATCATTATGAAGCCAATATCTCGGCGGGCAGCTTTGCCTTTCCGGGCATGGTCGAAACGCTCGACGCGCTCGACGCGATGGACGTCAAGGTCGCGGTCTGCACCAACAAGTTCGAACGCCTTGCGGACAAGCTGCTGACCGAACTGGGCCTGCGCGACCGCTTCTTCGCGCTGATCGGCGGCGACACCATGGGCAAGGGCAATGCCAAGCCCTCCGCCGCGCCGATCCACGAGATGATTCGCCGCGCCGGCGGCGGCCGCGCGGCATTCGTCGGCGATTCGATCTACGACGTGATGGCAGCGAAGAATGCCGGCGTGCCGAGCGTCGTGGTGCGCTTCGGCTTTCTCGGCGGCCCTGCGGAAGAGCTCGGCGCCGATGCGATCATCGATCGTTACGAGGATCTGATCCCGACGCTGCGCGGGCTTTAAGGTTAGCCCCTCTCTTCAGGGAAGGGGCTTTTTAGCTCTTGCGCCATTTGGTCCAGAGATGCCGCGCCAACATCAACGGCGGCATGCGCAGCCAGTGCGAGCGGATATAGAAAGCGAGTTGAGTGAACTTGCGCGTCGAGCGCCCCCAACCGTCGCGCGCGAGCAGACGGCGGACGAACCAGCCGTCCAACAGCCCGGCGCGTCCGGCCAGCGCCGGATCGACCGGCGTCGCATAGAGACGCCGGGTCAGGCGCAAGGCGAGCGCGAGATGCCGAGTGAGGCCATGTAGCTGCGCGCGGGCGCCGAGGCGATCCCAGAAGCCGGGCTCAACGCCGAGTTGGCGGAGGAGCCGGTCCTGATCCCACAGGTTCCGCAAACCTCCTGCGAGATCGCCGTCCGCAAAGAGATGCGCGACACCGTGCAGCACCATATCTTCCGGGGAAAAGGTGCGCAGCCCGTCGGTAAGCTCGACGCTGTCCGCCACCATCGCCGCCGCATCCGGCGTAATCCGCGCCGTCAACGGCAATATCGTATGATGGACGTCGATCATCCGGTCGCGCTCGCGATGGATCAGCGGCGGCAGCTCGTGCATATGCTCGCGATAATAGGCATCGTCATAGGGATCGGGTTTCACCCATTCCCAGCCAGCGGCGAGCAGCGCCGCCTCCACTGGACCCAGCGCACCCTGCGGCACCATGATGTCGAGATCGCCGATCGAGCGCCCCACCCCGGCGTCCATCCCGGCGGCGGCATAGGCAGTGCCCTTCATCAGGATCACGGGCAGGTCGAGCGCGGCCAGCGCACGGCGTGCCATTTCCGCCTCCCACAATGCCGAACGGCGCCATTGTTCGGCCGACGCACGGGCATCGGCCAGGATACGCGCAGCGGCGCCGGGCATCGGCTGCCCTTCCAGTCGGAAGGCGAGACTGCCGATCAACTGCTCTGCGCGCGCGGCCGCGATCAGCGCCGTCCAGTCACCCGCATCGAACCGCGCGGTGCTCTCCGGATCGCGCAACGCGTCGGCAAGCGCCTTCATCGTGCCTCTTCCGTCCAGAGCCGTTCGACCTGCGCGACCGCGCTCTCCGTATCGGGATAGTCGATCGCGCGGCCCGGCACGTCGCGTACCAGCGCCGAAAGCGCATCGAAGGCGGGCTCACCCATCGCGACATAATTGGTCGAGGCCTGGGTCAACCGCACAAAACCCTCGCTCGCTCCCACCGGCCGATCCGCCTTGGCGAAGCCATAGCGCGGAAACAGGATCAGTGCGGGCCGTGCGGGCACATCCATTGCCTCCAGCGCGGCCCGGTTGGGGCGCAGATGGCGGATATCGCCCTTGGGCGTACCGCTCAGCAACGGGCCGAAACGATCGGGAGCAACCTCCGCGGTCATCGCCGCGATCGCAGCATTCTTCAGGCTGACCATCCGTGGAAAGGCATGGAGCAACCCGGTTTCGGGATCGAGCAGCGCGAATTCGTCGCCCATGAACCGCCAGCCGCGTTCGCCGAGCAGCGCCGCCAGCGTCGACTTGCCCGCCCCCGAATGGCCGGTCATCAGCAGCGCGCGGCCGTCGCGCTCCACCGCGGACGCATGCAGCAGCAGATAACGGCGCTGGCCGAGCGCCATCTGCAAATTCATGCCCATCTCGGCGGCGAGCAGGCCCTGTGCCAGCGGCAGTGGAGCAGCATCGGGCAGCGTGAAATCGCCATGGATCGCGACGGAGGGGCGCAGGAAGCGGCGCCATGGCCGCTCGGGCTCCAGCCGCACCGTGAAGTCGGCCACGCCATCCTCGAGTTCCGGATAACCGGCATAAAGCGCACGGAGCGCCGCGACCGGCTGCGGCCAGGCGGATCCGATACGGAACCCCACCGGACCGATACGAACGGAGAAGCGATGCATCATGCGCGCTGGACCAGGCCGATCGCTTCGAGCTCGATCAACCGCGCGGCGATCGCCTCGACCGCGCCTTCGGGATCGAAATCATGGCGTGCCGACAGGCGCGCCACGACGCCCTCCGCATCGGTCGGCCCATCCGCCAACATGTCGAGAATCTGGGGAACCGGCTCGGATACGACATGCGTCATGCCCGAAGGACGATGATAGATCAGGTCGAGTGCGTCGAGCGCCACCAGGCACCGTGCCGAGGGCGGATCCGCCCGGTAGACGATGCCCCCCATGACAGGGAAATTAGCGCCGCGGATTCTGCAGCGAGGCGTAGCAGGTGAAGCCGCTCTGGCCCTGCTGAAGACGACGGATATAATTGGTATAGGCCTGGCTGCGCGACGGATCGGTGCCCGGCAGAGAACGGCCGCTGCGCAGCGTCGAACGGACTTCCTCGCCCTTGAACGGACGCGGCGATGGCGGGAACGCGCCCGGCGTATCCGAAGGGACCAGGCTGCCGTCGGGCGCGATATAATTGCCGGCACGTGCCGCATCGGGCACGGGAATCTCGCAATTGAGCACCGAGCCTGCGGTCTGGGCCAATGCAGGGCGGATCGAGACCACGGCCGACGCCGCGACCGCGCCGATCATCAGTGCCTGACGCCGCGAAGCGTTCGGCTTTCCGGTTTCGTCGCTGTCGTCCGGCTGATCCATCATCGCGCCCTTATACCCGCTTATGATTGCATAAACGTAAATCCGCGCCGACGCGACGCCATTAACCATGCCCCGGATTCTGCACACAAGTGTCACGCAAATGGCATAAGGGCACCGCGATGAAGACTTTCGATTCTGCCTGGACCGCTGCCGCCGCGGCAATCGTTGCGATCTCGGCGTTCGTCGGCACCGCGCTCGGTGCCCCATTCGAATCCGTGCTGATCTTCCTGACCGGCGGGATCGGCGCCATCCTGCTTGCCATCTATCCCCGCGCGTCGACCCCTGACACGCCGCCGCCCTCGGCCGAAGGCGCACGCAACGGGTCCAGCGCGAACGAACTGCTCGACGCGCTGACCGATCCGCTGCTGCTGATCCGCGACGGCCGCATCGTCGTGGCCAACAGCGCCGCACTCGCACTGCTCGGCCGCCATATATTGGGCGAGGACGTGCGCACCGCGATCCGCCACCCTGCGGCGTCCGAACATCTCGCTCGTCCACTCGACGGCGGCATCGATCGCGGCATCGAACTGATCGGACTAGGCACGCGCGAACAGCGCTGGCTGATGCGCATCGCCGAACTGGCCGACGGTCGGCGTCTCGTCCATCTGGTCGACCGCAGCCTGGCACATGCCGCCGAGCGCATCCGCGTCGATTTCGTCGCCAATGCCAGCCACGAATTGCGAACACCGCTCGCCGCGATCCTGGGCTTTGCGGAGACATTGGGCGGAGAAGCCGGCGGCGAGGAAGCGACGCGCACCCGTTTCCTCGGCGTGATCATGAAAGAGGCGCAGCGCATGCAGACGCTGGTAGACGATCTGATCTCGCTGTCACGAATCGAGGCGGAAAAGCATCGCGCACCCGATGATGCAATCGATCTGCGCGCGCTGACGGGCGAAGTGACGCGCGTGATTCAGGATCAACCCGCCAGCCGCGACCGCGCGCTCGAAATCGATGCGGCTGGCGCGTTGCCTGCCGTGGCCGGCGATCGGGCGCAGCTGTCGCAGCTTCTCCACAACATCATCGGCAATGCGATCAAATATGGCCGGGCGGGAAGCCCGGTGCGGATCACGCTCGCACCCGCCGATGCGGACATGATCCGGTTGACGGTGGAGGATCAGGGCGACGGCATCGATCCCAAGCACCTGCCCCGCCTGACCGAGCGCTTCTATCGGGTCGATTCGGGCCGCAGTCGCGCCATGGGCGGTACCGGCCTCGGACTGTCGATCGTGAAACATATCATCGAGCGGCATCGCGGCCGTCTCGATATCTCCAGCGTTCCGGGCACGGGAACGACCGTGACCGTGACGCTTCCCGCGGCGTCTTGAAAAGCGCGACGGAGCGCTTTCCCGATCGCACCCCGGGCACTGTCATAAAAGCGTCACCAATGTGCAACAAAAGCCTCAAGAGTCGCTGCTACCGCCGCGCCAGACACAGATTGTTACGCTGTCGGGAGACTCGAATGTTCAGGAAAATCGCCATTTTCGCGCTGCCGCTTGGGCTTGCCGCCTGCGGAGGCGCCGGCGGCGATTCGGCCGGCGCGAGCCGCGACCAGATCAAGGTGGTCGGCTCGTCGACCGTGTACCCCTTCACCAAGGCCGTTGCCGAACAATTCGCGAGCAAGAACGCTCAGTTCAAGGCTCCTGTGGTCGAATCGACCGGCACCGGTTCGGGCATGAAGCTGTTCTGCGCGGGCGTCGGGGTCCAGCATCCCGACATCGAGAATGCATCGCGCCGCATGAAGAAGTCCGAGTTCGAGGACTGCCAGAAGAACGGCGTGAAGGACATTGTCGAGATCCAGATCGGTATCGATGGCCTGGCGCTGATCGAAGCCAATAACGGCCCCGCAATGGCGCTGACCGTCCAGGATATCTACAAGGCGATCGCGGCGACGCCCTATGGCAAGCCGCAGACCGCCAAGACCTGGAAGGACGTGAACCCCGCCCTGCCCGCGATCGCGATCCAGGTGCTTGGCCCGCCGTCCACCTCGGGCACGCGAGATTCGCTCGCCGAGCTGATCCTGGAAAAGGGTTGCGACGCCGATCCGGCAATGAAGGCGCTCAAGGAAGCGGACGCCGACAAGCACAAGACGATCTGCACCAAGGTCCGTGAGGACAAGGTCTATGTCGAGCAGGGCGAGAACGACAATCTCATCGTCCAGAAGCTGACTTCCAATCCCACCGCGATCGGTGTGCTTGGCTACAGCTTCCTCGAAGAGAATCTCAACGCCGTCCGCGGTGTGAAGATCAACGGCATCGCACCGACCTACGAGACGATCGCGGACTTCAGCTATCCGGGCGCGCGCGCCATGTATATCTACGTCAAGGGCGCACACCTGAATGCCGTGCCGGGCCTCAAGGAATTCATCGCCGAATATGCGAGCGCCTGGAACGCCGATGGCTATCTGGCGCGCCGCGGACTGATCGCATCGCCCGACGCGGTTCGCGCCGTCAATGCCGAGACCGCCCGCGCGCTCAAGTTCATGGACGGCAAAGACCTGAAGTGAGCCCGGCTTTAGAGCCTTACCCTGTCATTCCCGCGCAAGCGGGAATCCAGCAGCGCAGGATTGTCCGAATGAAACCGTGTTCCTGGATCCCCGCTTGCGCGGGGATGACACGAAAGGTGCGTGGCTAAGTGTCCACCCTCGCTCTCCTCTTCCTCGTACTGGGCCTCGGGCTGATCGCATGGATCAGCGCGCGGGTGCGTGCGTCGCGCTTCGTGATCGCCGGCCCCGCGTCGCAGCGGCCGCATTCGCTGCCCGCCTATCACGCCTGGTATGTCGGGCTGTGGGTCGCGGTACCCGCCCTGCTCTTCCTTGCGGTCTGGGCGGCGGTGTCACCCGGCCTCGTCACCCAGGCGGTGCTCGCAAGCCCCGCCGCCGCCGAGCTCCCCAGCTTCGGCATGGAGCGTTCGGCGATCCTGGGTGAGGCGCGCGCGCTGGCCGACGGATCGATCGCCGCGGGCTTCAACGCGAAATCGGCAGCGCTTGCGCCTGCTTATGCCCAGGCGCTCGGTTTCTACGGGACGATCGGCGCGGTCGTCGCACTACTGTTGGCCTTTGCGGGCGGCGCTTATGCCTTCACCAAGGTCCGCCCCGATTTCCGGGCGCGCACCCGCGTAGAGCGGCTGGTGATGGGGGCGCTGCTGCTCGCCTCGCTCGTCGCGATCCTGACCACGATCGGTATCGTCGCATCGCTGATCTTCGAATCGGTGCGCTTCTTCTCGATGGTCTCGCCGATCGAATTCCTGTTCGGCACGCAGTGGAGCCCGCAGACCGCGATCCGCGCCGACCAGATCGGGTCGTCGGGCGCATTCGGCGCGGTACCATTGTTCTGGGGCACGATCTTCATCGGTGCGATCATCGCCATGATCGTCGCGATCCCGCTCGGGCTGATGAGCGCGATTTACCTGACCCAATATGCCAAGCCGTCGACGCGGCGCTGGGTGAAGCCGATCCTCGAGATCCTCGCCGGCGTGCCGACCGTGGTCTACGGCTATTTCGCCGCGCTCACCGTGGCGCCGGCGCTCCGCGATCTCGCGGTCGCGATCGGCATCACCAGCGCATCCTCCGAATCCGCGCTCGCCGCCGGCCTGGTGATGGGTGTGATGATCATTCCCTTCGTCTCCTCGATGGCCGATGATTCGATCGCCGCCGTGCCGCAGGCAATGAAGGACGGATCGCTCGCCATGGGCGCCACCTCGTCGGAGACCATCCGCAAGGTGCTGTTGCCCGCCGCCCTTCCCGGCGTGGTCGGCGGCGTGCTGCTCGCCGTCAGCCGCGCGATCGGCGAGACGATGATCGTGGTGATGGCCGCCGGCCTCGCCGCGAACCTCACCGCCAACCCCTTTGCCAGCGTGACGACCGTCACCACCCAGATCGTCCAGTTGCTGACCGGCGATCAGGAGTTCGACAGTGCCAAGACCCTTGCCGCATTCGCGCTCGGCCTTGTGCTGTTCGTGATCACGCTGCTGCTCAACATCGTCGCGCTCCGCGTGGTGAAGAAATACCGGGAAGCTTATGAGTGACAGCCTAGTCGCCCCATCGCCCGTCTCCCCGGCCGAGCCCGCTGCGCGCGCGCCGACCGACTGGAAGACCGACGTGATGCAGACACGCATCCGCAAGCGCTATGCGGCTGAGCGTCGTTTCCGCCTGCTTGGCCTTGGCGCCGTGCTCATCTCGGTCGCCTTCCTCGCCTTCCTGCTGATCACCATGGTCGGCAACGGCGCACGCGGCTTCACCCAGACCGAAGTCAGCCTGCCGATCGATTTCCCGCGCGCCGGCATCGCGGTCGATCCCGCGGCGTTGCATGGTGACGGCGCACGCGCGGCGCTGGCCGCGGTCGACCTGGAAAGCGTGACGGCAAAGGCAGCGACTGCCGCTTTCGGCGCGCAGGGCGCAACGATGATCTCCGACGGCGCCTGGCTGTCGGTGCGCGACGCGATCCAGGACGATCCCTCGATCCTGACGCGCAAGGTCGATGTCCCGGTGCCCGTTTCGACCGGGATCGATCTGGTCGCCAAGGGCCATGGCGAGGATGCGGCAGCACGCGCCGCGCACGACATGCTCGACAAGGCCGGGCGGCTCAGCACCGATTTCAACGTCAACTTCCTGACCGCGTCGGATTCGACCGATCCGATGCGTGTCGGCATCTGGGGTGCGCTCAAGGGCTCGCTGATCACGATGCTGGTGACGCTGTTGCTCGCCTTCCCGATCGGCGTGCTCTCGGCGGTCTATCTGGAGGAATATGCGCCCCGCAACCGCTGGACCGACCTGATCGAGGTCTCGATCAACAATCTGGCGGCGGTGCCTTCGATCATCTTCGGTCTGCTCGGGCTCGCGGTGTTCCTCAATTTCATGCATCTGCCGCGCTCGGCGTCGATCGTCGGCGGCCTGACGCTGGCGCTGATGACGATGCCCGTCATCGTCATCGCCGGGCGCAATGCGATCAAGTCTGTGCCGCCCTCGATCCGCGATGCCGCTTATGGCGTCGGCGCTTCGCCGGTGCAGGTGGTGTTCCACCACGTCCTGCCGCTCGCGCTTCCCGGCATCCTGACCGGTACGATCATCGGCATGGCGCGCGCGCTGGGTGAAACCGCGCCTTTGCTGATGATCGGCATGCGCGCCTTCATCGCGACGCCGCCGGGCGGCATCACCGATCCCGCCACCGTCCTGCCCGTCCAGATCTTCCTCTGGTCGGACGAGGTGAGCCGCGGCTTCGTCGAAAAGACATCGGCCGCCATCATCGTCTTGCTGGTCTTCCTGCTCACCATGAACGGGCTGGCCATCTATCTCCGCAACAGGTTCGAGCGTCGCTGGTAATGGAAAACATGACACAAACTCCCAAGATGACCGCGCGCGACGTCAGCGTGTTCTATGGCGCCAAACAGGCGATCAAATCGGTCTCGATCGATGTCGACATGGCGAACGTCACCGCGTTCATCGGCCCGTCGGGCTGCGGCAAATCGACCTTCCTGCGGACGCTGAACCGCATGAACGACACGATCGCCGGCGCACGTGTCGAGGGGCAGATCGCGCTCGATGGCGAAGATATCTACGCCTCGTCGATGGACGTGGTGCAGCTCCGCGCACGGGTGGGCATGGTGTTCCAGAAACCCAATCCCTTCCCCAAGTCGATCTACGAGAATGTCGCTTATGGCCCGCGCATCCATGGCCTCGCGCCGGGCAAGGCCGATCTCGACCGGATGGTCGAAAGCGCATTGCGCAAGGCCGGCTTGTGGGACGAAGTAAAGGATCGGCTGGCCGAGAGCGGCACCGCCCTGTCGGGCGGCCAGCAGCAGCGTCTGTGCATCGCCCGCGCGATCGCGGTCGATCCCGAGGTCGTGCTGATGGACGAGCCCTGCTCGGCACTCGACCCGATCGCGACCGCCAAGATCGAGGAACTGATCCACGAACTGCGCGGCCGCTACGCGATCGCAATCGTGACGCACAATATGCAGCAGGCCGCGCGCGTCTCGCAGAAGACCGCTTTCTTCCACCTCGGTACGCTTGTCGAATATGGCGACACGTCCGAGATCTTCACCAACCCGCGCGAAGAGCGCACCAAGGATTACATCACCGGCCGCTACGGCTGAGGATCGATCGGGTTTATAAGGACTGGCGATGGGTACCACCGAACATACCGTCAAGGCGTTCGACGAGGATATCGGCGAGCTGCGCGGGCTGATCTCCGAAATGGGCGGCCGCGCCGAAGCCGCGATCGTCGCGGCGATGGACGCGCTGGTCAAAAGCGACACCAATGCCGCGAGCCGCATCGTCGCGGAGGATGCGCGCATCGACGAGATCGAGAGCCAGGTCGAAAAGCTTGCGGTGCGCATCATCGCGCTGCGCGCACCGATGGCCGACGACCTGCGTGAGGTCGTCGCCGCGATCAAGATCGCGGGCGTGATCGAGCGGATCGGCGATTATGCCAAGAATATCGCCAAGCGCGTGCCGCTGATCGAGAGCCGGCGGATGATCGAGCCGATCTCGCTGCTGCCCGCGATGGCGAACACCGCGACCGAGATGGTCCATGACGTGCTCAACGCATTCGGCGCACGCGATTCCGCCGCCGCGCTCCGCGTGATCGAGCGCGACCATGTGGTCGACGATTTCTACAATTCGATCTTCCGCACGCTCGTCACCTTCATGATGGAAAATCCCAAGACCATCGGCGAGGCCGCGCACCTGCTGTTCGTCGCGAAAAATCTCGAGCGCGTCGGCGATCACGCGACCAACGTCGCCGAGATGGTCTATTATGCGGCCACCGGCCAATATCTCGGCGACCGCGCCGCGCGGGAGGTCTGATCATGGCACGTGCAGACATGCTGCTGGTCGAGGACGATGCCGCGCTCGCGGAACTGCTCGTCTATACCTTCCAACGCGAGGATTTCGCGGTCCGTCACACGCCCGATGGCGAGGAAGCGCTGTTGCTCGCACAGGAATCGGCGCCCGATATCGTGCTGCTCGACTGGATGGTCGAGAGCCTGTCGGGAATCGAGGTCTGCCGGCGCCTGCGCCGTGCGCCCGACACCGCCAATGTGCCGATCATCATGCTGACGGCGCGCGGTGAAGAGGAGGATCGCGTGCGCGGACTCGACACCGGCGCCGACGATTATGTGACCAAGCCCTTCTCCCCGCGCGAACTGGTCGCGCGCGTCGGCGCGGTGCTCCGCCGCGTGCGCCCGGCGCTGGCCGGCGAGACGCTGAGCTATGCCGATATCGAGATGGATACGGTCGGCCACAAGGTGAAGCGCGGCGGCGCGGTCGTACCGCTGGGCCCGACCGAATTCCGCCTGCTCAAGCATTTCCTCGAGCATCCCGGCTGGGTGTTCTCGCGCGAAAGGCTGCTCGATTCGGTCTGGGGCCGCGACAGCGAGATCGAGCCACGCACCGTCGACGTCCATATCCGCCGTCTGCGCAAGGCGATCAACCAGGGCGACCGCGCCGACATCATCCGCACCGTCCGCTCGGCGGGTTATGCACTGGATGCCGACGCGGCCTGAACAGATTTAGCTGTAATACCAATTATATAGCGGCGCAGCCCGTCGACCAGCGCATCGAACACCGCGCGGACGCGGGCGACGTTGCGCAGGTCTTCGTGGCAGACGACCCAGGTTTCCAGATCGAATCCGAAGGCGCCGGCAAGCACCGGAACCAGCGCCGGGTCGCGCGTGGCGAGCGCTGACTGGCAGATGCCGATTCCGACGCCGGCACGGATCGCCGCAAGCTGGGCCAGGTCGCTGTCGGAGCGGAAACTGCAATCCTCGATCGCCATCGGCAGGCCGCCGGACTGAAGCGCGCGCAGCACGGGGCTGTCACGCTCGACGCCGATCAGAGCATGCCCACGCATCGCCTCCAGCGTCTCCGGCATGCCGCGCCGTGCGAGATAGTCGCGATGCGCGTGGAGCCCCAGCCGAACCATGCCGACGCGCTGGGCGATCAACGCGGTCTGCGCGGGCGTCACCATCCGCACCGCAATGTCGGCCTCCCGGCGCAAGACATCCTCATTGCGGTTGCTGGGCGACAATTCGATCACCAGCGCGGGATGTTTCGCCTGCAGGCGCGCCAGCATCGGCGGCAACACTTCGACGGCGATCACTTCGCTCGCGCTCACGCGCACGATCCCCGCGACTTCGCGCGCGTCGGACGAGGCGGACCGGACCAGCGCCGCGGCCGCAAGCGCCATCGCGTCGGCATGTCCGCGCAGCGAAAGACCGGTCTCGGTCGGCTGGAGTCCGCCCGGAGAACGCGTGAACAATGCCGTACCGAGCATCGCCTCCAGATCCTCAATGCGCCGCCGCACCGTCGGCTGAGCGACGCCGAGCACACGTGCCGCGCCCGACAGGCTCCCCTCGCGCAGAACCGCGAGAAACGCCCGATACTGCTCCCAATCCGGATCTTGGTTCATCAAATTTATATATATTGGTCGAACATATACGACAATTTCTTTCATGGTCGCCGCGTCGCACATTGGAGCTTCAACCGATGGAGACAATCATGAAAACGGCATTGATCCTGGGTGCGACCGGCGGCGTGGGTGGCGAAATCGCCGCCGCGCTGTCCCGCCACGGCTGGCGGGTCCGCGCAATGGCGCGCCGGTTGCCCACCGAATCGCAGGGCTTCGAATGGGTTCAGGGCGACGCAATGGACAGCCAGGCGGTGCTGCGTGCAGCCGAAGGCGCCGACACGGTCGTCCATGCGGTGAACCCGCCGGGCTATCGCGATTGGGACAGGCTGGTACTGCCAATGCTCGACAACAGCATCGCGGCGGCGCGCACCAATGATGCACGCCTGGCACTGCCCGGCACCATCTATAATTTCGATCCGCGCGACACGCCCCTCGCAAGTCCGGACACGCCGCAACGCCCCGATACGCACAAGGGCGAGATTCGCGTTGCGATGGAACGTCGCATCGCGGACTCGGGCGTTCGCGCGCTCATCCTGCGTGCGGGCGACTTTTTCGGGCCGCGGCCGGGCAATAACTGGTTCTCGCAAGGCCTGATCAAACCCGGCAAACCGATCCGTTCGATCATGAATCCCGCAACGCCGGGCGTCGGCCATGCCTGGGCCTATCTGCCCGATCTCGGCGAGGCGTTCGCGCGACTGCTCGATCGCGACGCGGCCCTGGCGCATCTCGCGCGCCATCATTTCGCGGGCATCTGGGATCCGGACGGAAGCCTGATCGTCCAGGCGATCAGGGCGGCCGCAGGCGATCCGGGGATTCCCGTCCGGCGCATGCCCTGGTCGCTGCTCGCCATTGCCGGGTTCTTCAACGTCTCGTTGCGCGAAACCGCGCGGATGCGTGGTTTCTGGCGGCATCCGCTTGCACTCGACAATGCCAGCCTGATCGATGTTATCGGCGCCGAACCGCATACGCCCCTCGATCGGGCGATCGGAACGACGCTCACGGGGCTGGGCTGCCTGCCCCCGGTCGCCCGTTGATCGGCCAGCCCACGATATGGCGCACCACAGGCGCGACCAGCCGTTCAATGGGCACTCTCGTCCAGGAACCCTGGCGGGTTTCGTTTCGTTGACGTGCTGATGCGGGAACACCGCACCATCCGGGCGGGGCAAGGAGACGAAGATGAGATCCATGTTCCTGATGGCCGCATTTGCATTCAGCACGGCCGCGATCGCGCAACCACCCCCGCCGGCCGATCCCTCCGCGCCGCCGCCAAACGAGGCAATGGCTCCGCCGCCCGACGCCGCGATGCCGCCACCGCCGCCGGCTCCCGCTGGACAGGCCAAGATCGTTCGGCCGTCCCAATCTGTGGAGCAGGCTTTTCCACCGCCGCCGCCAAAGGCCGAATATCCCTGGTGCTCGCGCACCGTGACCGATGGCTGCAAGCAACGCCGTGATCCGGGTTACAGCAAGTAACCCGATCCCCGCCGGCCCCACGCTCCCGAGGGGCCGGCGGTTCCGGCTTCCAATCGTCTCGGCAAAGCTTTAGGTGACGTTCGCGTAAACGTCATTCGGAGCAGGGCATGAGCATCGATTTCAAGGACCGGGTCGCGATCGTCACCGGCGCGGGCGGTGGACTGGGACGCGCTTATGCGCTCGAACTGGCGCGCCGCGGCGCCAAGGTCGTGGTCAACGATCTCGGCGGATCGCGTGACGGCACCGGCCATTCCGATGCCGCGCTACAGGTCGTAGCGGAAATCGAGGCCGCGGGCGGCACGGCGATGTCGAACGGCGGCAGCGTCACCGAATATGAGCAGATGGTCGAAATGGTCGCGAAGACCAAGGAAGCCTGGGGTGGCGTCCATATCCTGATCAACAATGCCGGCATCCTGCGCGACAAGAGCTTCGCCAAGATGGAACCCGAGGATTTCGATCTTGTCGTCAAGGTCCATCTGATCGGATCGGCCAATTGCACCAAGGCCGTGTGGGATACGATGCGCGAACAGGCCTATGGCCGCATCCTGATGACCGCATCGTCGACCGGCCTTTATGGCAATTTCGGTCAGGCCAATTACGGCGCGGCCAAGCTCGGCCTCGCCGGGCTCACCAAGACGCTCTATCTGGAGGGCGCCAAATACAATATCCGCGTCAACACGCTGGCTCCGGTCGCCGGCACCCGGATGACCGCCGATATCTTTCCCGAAGAAGCCTATGCCGCCTTCGCGCCCGAGAATGTCGCGCCGGCAGCCCTGTTCCTCGTATCCGAGGACGCACCGAGCAATGCGATCGTCGGCGCGGGCGCCGGCGTGTTCCAGGCCGCTTATGTCACGCTGACACCCGGCGTGCTGATCCCGCAGGACGAACGTACGCCCGAAGGTGTCGCCGCACGCTGGGCACAGATCACCGACCGGACCGGCGAGACCGTCCCGCAATCGGGTGCCGAGCAATCGATGGCGATCCTGTCGAAACTGCAGGGCAGATAGCCCCCTCCCCGGAGGAAAATAGTGTATTGCTGAGTTAATACAGCAATGCTATCCTCGCCGTTGCAAGGGGAGGAGAAGCCGCATGTATAGTGAGACCGATCTCGAAGCCGCGGTTGCCGCGGGCGTGCTGACGCCCGCGGCCGCAGAAGCGTTTCGCAGCCATGTCGCCGCCGGGCGCGCGACGCCGACCGTCGATGAGGAAAGCTTCCGCCTCCTCACCGGCTTCAACGACATCTTCGTCGCAATCGCGCTCGTGCTGCTGCTCAGTGCGCTGGCCTGGATCGGCGGCGACCGCTCGGCCGGGCTGGCCGGTGCATTAGTTGCCGGGGCCAGCTGGGGCCTGGCCGAATATTTCACCCGGCGCCGCCGCATGGCGCTGCCGAGCATCCTGCTTCTGCTCAGCTTCACGGGTGGTGTCGCCGCGACGATGATCGGCACGCTCGTCGATATGTCACCCGATTTCACCGATCGCACCAACGCATTGATCCTGGCCGGAATCGGCGTGATCACCGCGATCGCCGCCTGGGGTCACTGGCTGCGCTTCCGCGTGCCGATCACGGTCGCCGCAGGCGCCGTCTCGCTCGTCGGCGTCGTCGTGGCACTGGCGCTCGCCGTCAATCAGGACGTCGCACAACATCTCACCTGGCTGGTTCTGGCCGGCGGCATCGCCACCTTCGCCTTCGCCATGTGGTGGGATATGTCCGATCGTACACGCCAGACCCGCCGCTCCGACGTCGCCTTCTGGCTCCATCTCGCCGCGGCGCCGATGATCGCGCATCCGATCTTCCACGCGCTGGGCGTGCTCGACGGCACGATCGGCACGGCCCAGGCCGGCATCGTCATCGCGCTCTACATCATCTTCGCGATGATCTCGCTCACCGTCGATCGCCGCGCCTTGCTGGTCTCTTCGCTTGCCTATGTGCTCTATGCGATGAGTGCGCTGTTCGAGAAATTCGGCGCGGTCAGCCTCAGTGTGGCGCTCACCGGCCTGGTGATCGGATCGGCGCTGCTGATGCTCTCGGCCTTCTGGCATCCGGCGCGTCGCCTCGTCGTGAGCACGCTGCCCGGCGATCTGCGCACCAAGCTGCCGGTGCTCGACCGACCGGCGATCACCGCCTGAACAGCAATCATAAGGGCCGCGCGCCATGACGCGCGGCCCCCCAAAACTTCCCCCCCTGCCCGGGGGATTTTTTTGCGTCGCTTTTTTTGGGGGAGAGGGGAAGCCTCCGACCTAATCCTCGACCAGCTTGAGCAGCTTGCGTTCGACGGGGGCCAACACCGAACTCAGTTCATGCCCGCGCCTCAGCGTCGCTCCCACTTCATTGACCAACGCCCACATGCCCTGGCGATTGCGCAGCGCCGGGCGCTTCTCGATCCGATACTCCGGACGTTCGGCGGTGCGCCGGAACGCAGAGAAAATGGCGGCCTCGCGGCCCAGATCGATCGCATAATCGCGCCAATGCCCGGCGGCGACCATCCGGCCGTACAAATCCAGGATCCGGGTCAGTTCGATGCGATCGAACCCGATCTGCAGCACCGTGCCGCGTGGAGCCGGGAATGGCGTGACGATCGCGCTCATGCGCTTTCGCGTTCACCGTCCGTCTTGGGGGCCTTTTCGGCCAGCATCGCGTCGAGCTGCTTCTGCATCCGCTCGAGCTCGCATTTCAGGATCTCGAGCTTCTGAGTCGCGGGATCGAAGATATCGCTGCACGGCGTGCCATAGGGCACGAATCCCTTCTGATATTCGGTGGCGTCGAGCAAAGTCTGCCGCGCCGGAATGCCGACCATGACCGCGCCTTCGGGCACGTCCTTGGTCACCACCGCATTGGCGCCGACGCGTGCACGTGCGCCGACCGTGATCGGACCAAGCACCTGGGCGCCCGATCCGACGATCGAACCGTCGAGCAATGTCGGATGGCGCTTGCCGGCAATGCCGTTGGCGGGATTGGTGCCGCCCAGCGTCACGCATTGATAGATGGTGACATTGTCGCCGATCACCGCGGTCTCGCCGATCACGGTAAAGCCATGGTCGATGAACAGGTTGCGGCCGATCTGCGCACCGGGATGAATGTCGATCGCGGTCAGGAAACGCGACAGGTGATTGACGAAGCGCGCAACCAGAAACAGTTCGGCTTCGTACAGCCAATGCGCGACACGGTGCAGGCCGATCGCCAGCACCCCCGGATAGAGCAATATCTCCCATCGCGATCGCGGCGCGGGATCGCGCGCCTTGATCGAATCGAGATATGCTTTCAACTCAGCCAGCATCGCGGCCCTCCCTGAACTCGGCATAATCTAGGGATAAAGACGGGACGTTTCAAATCCCGGCTGAAAGCGCTTGTCTAGCCTATTGATAGGGAATCTGTCTTGTCGTCCGCGCAACGCTGGTGCAGCACAGCGCCGCGACGTGAGGGACCGGTAGGCGAATGATCGAACTTATCCAGGAACATTGGCTTTCCATCCTGCCCTTCATTGCGGTCGGTTTCGCGGCACAGATGGTTGATGGCGCACTCGGCATGGCATTCGGCGTGATTTCGTCGACTCTGCTCGTCAGCGTGCTGGGCGTGCCGCCCGCCATCGCGTCGGCGGGCGTCCATCTGGTGGAATGCTGCACCACCGGTGTGTCGGGAATCAGCCACGCCATCCACAAGAACGTCAATTGGAAGCTGTTCTTCCGCCTGTTGATCCCCGGCATGCTCGGCGGCATCGCTGGCGCCTATCTGCTGACCTCGCTCGACGCCGCGATCACACGCCCCTTCGTGATGGCCTATCTCGCCGGGATCGGCATCTATCTGCTCATCCGCGGCCTGCGCTATCCGCCGCGGGCGCATCGCGAACCCAAGATCATCGAGCCGCTCGGCCTGGCCGGCGGTTTCCTCGACGCGGCCGGCGGCGGCGGCTGGGGCCCCGTCGTCACTTCGAACCTGCTTGTCCAGGGTGCGCAGCCGCGCACGACGATCGGCACCGTCAACAGCGTCGAGTTCTTCCTGACGATCACGGTCTCGATCACTTTCCTGATCGGAATCGGCACCGAAGGCTTCTCGCGCGAATTCTGGATGCCGGTGATCGGCCTGCTGATCGGGGGCATCGTCGCAGCACCGTTCGGGGCGATCATCGCCAAGCGCGTCGCCGCCAAGACGCTGCTCGTCATGGTCGGCGTCGTGCTGACCATCACCAGCCTCTACAGCATTTACCGCGTGGTTTTCTGACCGTCTTCAAACAGTCACATATTCGATGATATACCCCGCACTAATCGGACGGGGTAATCAATGTCGACCTATTTGCCGACGCTCAAGCAATTGCAATATCTCGTCGCGTTGCGCGAGCACGGCCATTTCGGCCGCGCGGCGGAGGCATGTTTCGTCACCCAATCGACATTGTCGGCGGGCCTGCGCGAGCTCGAATCGCTGATCGGCATCACATTGGTCGAACGCACGCGCCGCGTCGTCCGCTTCACGCCGCTCGGCGAACGGATCACCGAAAAGGCGATTCGAGTGCTGCGCGAGGCGGAGGAATTGTCGGCAATGGCGCGCGCTGCGGGCAAGCCGCTGTCCGGCGACCTGCGCATGGGCGTGATTCCCACGATCGCCCCTTTCCTTCTTCCCCGTATCCTGCCGCGCATCCGCGCCGACTGGCCCGAACTCAAGCTCTATCTGCGCGAAGAGACCAGTCGCTCGGCGTGCGAATCATTGCACCATGGCCAGGTCGACTGCGTATTGCTGGCGCTACCCTATGCCTGTGGCGACGTCGAATCGGACCCGCTGTTCGACGATCGGCTCTTCATCGCCTTCCCCCATGACGAAGGGGTCGACCTGCCCGAGCGCGTCAAGGCCGACACGATCGACGAAAGCCGGCTGCTGCTGCTCGAGGACGGTCATTGCCTGAAAGATCATGCGCTTGCCGCATGCAACCGCCCCGAGTTGCGCGCCGAGGCATCGATGCTCGGCACCTCGCTCCACACGCTGGTGCAGATGGTCGACAACGGCCTGGGTGTCACGATGCTGCCCCAGATGGCGATGGACGCAGGCATATTGGACGGCACCAATATCGAGGCACGCGCGCTCGATGCCGACTCGCCGGCCCGCCGCATCGCATTGGTCTGGCGCCGCGGTTCGCCCCGCGAGAAGGATTTCCGCCTGTTTGCTGAAGTGCTGCGCGCCGCCAGCACCTCATCGCCCGGTTGAGGCGAATCGACCGAAACCAAATTGCAACACAGGACGATCCTTTGTAGCTAAAGCGCGCGAAAGCGCCCCCTTTCAGCTCAAATGGAGATCATGATGAAGTCAACCAGGAACAGTGTTCTTGTTCTTGCCGCGTCCCTGCTCGGCCTCTCCGCTCCCTTCGCGGTACAGGCCCAGGCCGAGACCGAAGCAGCCGCCCTGCCCAATCCGGTCGTCGGCGGCGCAGAAATGCTCCCCACCAAGACCATCGTCGAAAATGCCTCCGCATCGGCGGATCATTCGACGCTCGTGTCCGCGATCAAGGCCGCCGGTCTCGATGCGGCGCTGTCCGGAGCCGGCCCCTTCACCGTCTTCGCACCGACCAACGAAGCGTTCGACCGGCTCGCTCCGGGTACGATGGACACGTTGAAGAAGCCCGAGAACAAGGCCACCCTTGCCAAGATTCTCAACTACCACGTCATTCCCGGCGCACTCTCCCTCGAGACGCTGGTGAAGCAGGCGAAGGATGCCGGCGGCAGCACCACGCTGACCACCGTCGAAGGCAGCACGCTGACCCTGACCGCCGACGAAAGCGGCGTGGTCAAGCTGACCGACGTCAACGGCAATCCCTCCTATATCGCACAGCCCGACGTCGCCGATTCCAACGGCGTGATCCACGTCGTCAACGGCGTGCTGGTGCCCAAGCTCGGCTGAATCGGGTCATCCTGAGGTTTTTTGCCGCCCGGCGCGCGCTGGGCGGTTTTTTTGCGCTCAGCCCTTGCGCCATCGATCCCGCGCGGCATCGTCGGCCGCCCGCCCCGCCCCCC
>NZ_JBYSZM010000041.1:60082-70307 GCF_058787155.1 Sphingobium sp. FW305-3-2-15-F-TSA7
GGGGCCCCCCCGCGCCTCGACCCATTCGCCGCCGCCCGCGCGATGTTCCTTCTTCCAGAAGGGCGCTTCGGTCTTCAGCCAGTCGATCAGGAAATGGCACGCCTCCAAGGCCGCGGCGCGATGCGACGAAGCGGTCCCGACAAACACGATGCGATCGCCCGCCGCCAACCGTCCGACGCGGTGGACCAGGACAATCCCGAGCAAGGGCCAGCGCGTCCGTGCATCCTCCGCCAGCCGCGCCAGCGCGCGCTGGGTCATCGCCGGATAGTGTTCCAGTTCGAGCGCTTCCAGTCCGCCGTCGCCGCGCACCAGCCCGGTGAAGCTCGCCACCGCGCCGCCGCCAAGCGTTTCCAGTCCGGCAAGCAGCGCAGCGACATCGAAATCCGCTTCGCTCACCTCGATCCGGATCATCCGCCCGTCACCGGCGGGAAAAAGGCGATTTCGCGCGCGCCGGCAATCGGCGCGTCCATGGGGACGAACATCTGGTCGATCGCGGCGCGAATGCGCGACCGGTCGGAAAATGCCCGCCCATACCCCTCTCCCCGTACCGAGAGCCAGTCGATCAGCTCCGCGACGGTCTCGATCTCGCCGGGCACGTCGATCCGTTCGCCATCCAGGCCGATGGCTTCGCGCACCCAGGCGAAATAGACGAGATCGATCGCCATTCGGTATCCGTTATCTTGGGCCAAGCGGCGCGGGACTGGTGAAGCGCGGCGCAAATCGCCGCACCTCGCCGATGAACAGCCCGGTCTTCACCGCCGGATCGGCGTCGACCAGCATTTGGGCAGCCATCAGATCGGCCGCACGGAGCAGCACGATCCCGCCGTCCGGCCCCCAGGGGCCCGCGGTGTGGACTACGCCGTCGTCGACGAGCTGTTTCATATAGCGGGCATGGTCGCCCAGCCCCTGCTCGGCTATCGGCTTTCCTGCCTGCCAGGCGGGTCCGGCACGATAGACGATCGCGAACAACAGGCGCCCTTCATCGGCCGCCGGCGCGGTGGCGGGTGCCTGACCGGCATGAGCGAGTCCGGCCGGTGCGCCGCAAAGCAAGCAGATGGCTGTGCGGAGAAAGCGTTTGCCCACGCCCTTCAATCCATGTGCTTGATGCCGACGCGCAGATAATCCCAGCCCGTGAGCAAGGTCAGCAGCGCCGCCCCCCACAGGCTGAGCAGCCCGATATCGAGCACCCAGGGCCATTGCGGCAGCGATCCGGCCAGGATCAGCGCGCCGAGGGAGATGAGCTGGAACGCCGTCTTCCATTTGGCGAGCTTGCTGACCGGCACGGAGACGCTCAGTCCCGCGAGGAATTCGCGCAGGCCCGAGACCATGATCTCGCGCAGCAGGATCACCAGAGCCGCGACGATATGATAGCCTTGGATGTCGTCGATGAAGACGAGCATCACGATCACCGAGGCAACCATGATCTTGTCGGCGATCGGATCCAGAAAGATCCCGAGCCGCGAAACGGTGCCTTTCGCGCGCGCCAGATAGCCGTCGAAATAGTCGGTGATCCCCATCAGGCAGTAGAGCGCGAAGGCGACGAAATAGTCGAACGGCTTCGGCGTGGGCCACAGCAGGAAGACGAGCAGCGGAACCGCAAAGATCCGGGACAATGTCAGCAGGTTTGGCAGTGTCAGCATTCTGCCCTTCCCATACCGCCTGATCGCCCGGCGTGGAAGCGCCGAGCGTGTCGGTCGGGTGGTTTGAGTGATATCGAGACTTTACGTTGGATGCCCGGCCATGATCGGCTATGGAGCGGCCACGGATAGTCCTCGGAGCGAATTCGCCGATTCATGCAAACATCGCTCGGGCTCCTGTCGCGCCGCCGATTCCTGCCGCTGTTCGTCACGCAGCTGCTCGGGGCCTTCAACGACAATCTCTTCAAACAGGCGATGGTCCTGTTCGTCGTCTACGGCGTCTATAACGACGCCGCGTCGGAAACGATCTTCAGCGGCATCGCCACAGGGATCTTCATCCTCCCCTTCTTCCTGCTGTCCGCCATGTCGGGCCAGCTCGCCGATTCGATCGACAAGGCGCGGATCATCCGCATCGTGAAATTCTGCGAAATCCTGATCATGATCGTCGGGGCGGCCGGGCTGGTGCTCGCCTGGCAGGGCTATGCGGTGAAGCTGCTCGCAATCCCGCTCATGCTGCTCGCATTGTTCGCCATGGGCATCCATTCCACCTTCTTCGGTCCGATCAAATACGCGATCCTGCCGCAGCATCTGGAGAAGGACGATGTACTCGGCGGCACGGGGCTGGTCGAAGCGGGCACCTATATCGCGATCCTGGCTGGCACGATCCTGGCGGGCGTGATCCCTGTGGAAATCGCGGCGATCGGCGTCGTGATCACCGCAGTGATCGGCTATTTCGCCGGACGGCAGGTGCCCCCCGCCCCGCCGGTACACGAGGATCACAGCATCGACTGGCATGTGATCCGTGCCTCGATCGCGCTGGTGCGCGGCACGATGCACATTCGACACCTCTATCTCGCGATCGTCTCGATCAGCTTCTTCTGGACGATCGGCGCCGTGCTGTTCATCCAGTTCCCGCCGCTCGCCAAGAATGTGCTGACCGCCGACAAGGCCGTGGCGAGCCTGTTCCTCGCAGTGTTCTCGATCGGCATCGCCATCGGATCGATCGCGATCAACCGGCTGCTCAAGGGCAAGGTCTCGGCACGATATGCCCCGGCATCGGTGATCGTGATGGGGGGCTTCGTCGTCGCTTTCTATTTCGTGTGCAGCCAGTGGGGCGGCTCGACCGACGGCACCCTCTACGGCATCGGCGAATTCCTGAACCACAGGCTGGTGATACCGCTGCTCGCCAGCCTGCTCGGCATTGCGGTCAGCGGCGGCATGTTCGTCGTGCCACTCTATGCCTTTCTCACCACCAGCGTCGACAAGAGCCAGGCCGCGCGCACCGTGGCCGCCAACAACATCGTCAATTCGGGCGCGATGGTGGTCGGATCATTGATCGCGCTCGGCCTCAGCGCGCTGGGCGTATCGATCGAACACCAATTGCTGTTGAGCGCGGCGATGTGCCTGATCTCGGCATGGCTGGCGCAGAAGCTGCACCGCGCCTGCGACTGACGCCGACCGGCCCCGCCCCTTGAAGGGCGGGACCATCAACGGATTATCCCGCGAACACGCCACAGGCGATACGTCCGCCGCTATTGCCCGACGGATCGGTCTTCATATCGTCGGCCGTGGCATGGATCACCAGCGCCGCACCGTCGGCGTCGAGCAGGCCGCCCTCCCCGCTCAGCTTCGCGCCCGGCAGGTCGATGGTCAGCGTACCGCGCCCATCGGCACCGATCGTGATATTGGGCAGGTCGCCGCTATGCGCGCCCTGCGGGTTGTCGTGCCCATGCTGGCGCGCGATCGGATTCCAGTGCCCGCCCGCGGTCTGGAAATCGGGGCCCTCGCATTTGCCGGTGGTGTGGACATGGATGCCGTGAATACCGGCGGGCACGCCCTGAGCATCGACGGTGAGCCTGAGCCCGGTGGATGTCGCGACGATCCGTCCTTCGCCTGCAGCCGCCCCGCTTGCGGTCTGAAGCGATGCGCGGGCGCCCGGCGCATCGGGTGCAGCACCATCAGCGGTGGCAGCATCGCTGGCGGCGCAAGCGCCGAGCAGCGCCGCACCCGCGATACCGGACAAAGCGAAAAGCTTGGAGAAACGGGGCATATGGGGAGGCTCCTTCGGCACGACGGGAATCAGATGCAACAAGCACCTAGCACAGGCTTTGTTCCGTTGGCGAAGCGGTCCTTCTGCCATCCGCAGGCTAGGCATCGGGTCCTGCCCTGCTAAACTCATATGCCGACAGCCATCATCAGGGATTGGTAAGACGATGCTGCTAGCAGCCGCCGCATGAACCAGAATCGCAAGGTCATGCTGGTGTTCGGCACCCGCCCCGAGGCCATCAAACTGTTTCCCGTCGTGCACGCGCTGCGCGCCGTCCCCGGAATCGAGACGCGCGTCTGCGTGACCGCGCAACATCGCGGACTGCTCGATCAGGTGCTCGAGATCAGCGGCCTGACCCCCGACATCGATCTCGACCTGATGCAGGCGAATCAGTCGCTCGATCAATTGACCGCGCGCCTCTTGCTTCAATTGGGCGAAGTCTATGATCGCGAGCGTCCCGACCGGATCATCGTCCAGGGCGATACCGCGACCGCAATGGTCGGCGCGCTCGCGGCCTATTATCGCAAGATCCCGGTCAGCCACGTCGAGGCGGGATTGCGCAGCCACGACATCTACCAGCCATGGCCGGAAGAGGTGAACCGCAAGATCGTCGGGACCATCGCCGACCAGCATTTCGCGCCGACCGAGACCGCGGCACAGGCGCTGGCCCGCGAGAATGTCACCGCCGCGACGATCCACGTCACCGGCAACACCGTGATCGACGCGCTGCATGCAACCGTCTCGAAAATCGCCGCCACGCCGGCGCTGGCCGCAGGGCTCGATCCCGTGCTGACGCCCTTCGCGGGTAAAAGGATCGTCGCGGTCACCACGCATCGCCGCGAGAATTTCGGCGAGGGCATGGCAAGCATCGCGCGCGCGATTCGGCGGATCGCCGCGCGCGACGATGTCGCGATCGTCTTTCCCGTCCATCCCAATCCCAATGTCCGCGCCGCGATGGACGGACTGCTGGCAGACAAGGCCAATGTCGCGCTGATCGAACCGCTGGACTATCCACATTTCGTCCGCCTGCTCGGTGCCTGCCACATCGCCCTCACCGACAGTGGCGGCGTGCAGGAAGAGGCGCCCGCGCTCGGCAAGCCGGTGCTCGTGATGCGCGAGACGACGGAGCGGCCCGAGGGCGTCGCCGCCGGCACGGCAAAACTGATCGGGACCACGGAAGACCGTATCGTTTCCGAATTATTTACGCTGCTTGACGATAATGACGCCTGGTCAGCGATGGCGCATGCCCACAATCCCTTCGGAGATGGGCAAAGCAGCCAGCGCATAGCAAGGATCGTCGCCAATGCTTTCGGATTGCCCGCCTAACGTCGTCGTTCTCGGCCTCGGCTATATCGGGCTGCCCACCGCCGCGGTGATTGCACGCTCGGGTTGCCCCGTCCTCGGCATCGATGTCAGCGAGCATGTCGTGGAGACGGTCTCTTCGGGCCGCGTCCATATCGAGGAAGTCGATCTCGACGGCCTCGTGCAGGGCGTCGTCGCGCGCGGCACGCTACGCGCCTCCACCCAGATTGAACCCGCAGACGTGTTCCTGATCGCGGTGCCGACGCCGTTCGGCCCCGATCATGTTCCCGATATCGGCTATATCCTGCAAGCCGCGACGAGCATCGCCGCGGTGCTCAAGGCCGGCGACACCGTGATCCTCGAATCGACATCGCCCGTCGGCACGACCGAGAAGGTCCGCGACCTGCTGGCGCAGCTCCGTCCGGATCTCCGCGTGCCCGGCAAGACCGGGGAAGCCTCCGATATCGCGATCGCCTATTGTCCGGAACGCGTGCTGCCCGGCCGTATCCTGGTCGAACTGATCGACAATGACCGCTGCATCGGCGGTATCACACCGCGTTGCGCGCGCAAGGCGCTGACCTTCTATCGCCGCTTCGTGCGCGGGCAGTGCGTCACCACCAACGCCCGCGCCGCGGAGATGGTGAAGCTGACCGAAAATGCGTTCCGGGACGTCAACATCGCCTTCGCCAACGAGCTATCGCGAGTCGCCGACACGATGGAACTCGACGTGTGGGAAGTGATCCGGCTGGCCAACCGCCATCCGCGCGTCAACATCCTGCAACCCGGTCCCGGCGTCGGCGGCCACTGCATCGCCGTCGACCCATGGTTCCTCGTCCATGCCGATCCCGCCAATACGCCGCTGATCCGGACCGCGCGCGAAGTGAATGACGGCAAGACCGATTATGTGATCGAGAAGGCCGATGCACTGGTCGAATCGCTGCCCGGTGCGGCCGTGGCCTGCCTCGGCCTCGCCTTCAAGCCGAACATCGACGATTTCCGCGAAAGTCCGGCGCTCAAGGTCGCGGAAACGCTGGCGCGCAAACATGGCAGCCGCATCAAGATCGTCGAGCCGCACGCCAACACGCTTCCTGCCGCATTCGACGGTAGCGGCGCGGAACTCGTCGATATCGACACCGCGCTTGCGACCTGCCCGCTGTTCATCGTGCTCGTCGATCATGACGTGTTCAAATCGGTGCCCGCTGACGAGCGTGCCGATAAATGGGTTTATGACACGCGCGGCATTTGGCCCGACCAGCCCAAGAATCGCCGGATCGACACCGATCTCCGCCTGGCCGGTTAGAGCCTGATCGCTCGAGGTGGAAGCGCATCGCGCTTCCGCCGATGGCGTGAAACGTCAGTTCGACGTAGCCAATCAGGCTCTATTCTTGGTCTGAAGCGGACCTCGCTTCGATCCGGATACGCTATGCCGAGTCAGGCGGCAGCGACAGCAGCCTCGCCGGTCTGCAGGAACCATCGCTCCTCACCCTCCAGAGCGATCGCGGTCAGGCGCCCCGACGCAAAGGCGCCGGTATCGATGCCGATCCGGTTGAGTCGATGATCGACCTCTTCGGTGATGCTGTGGCCGTGCACGATGATGCGGCCGTGCGAACCGTCATGACGCAGAAACTCTTCGCGGATCCAGCGCAGGTCGGATACCCGCTGTTCCGCCAGATCGACGCCGGGCCGGATACCGGCATGGACGAAGACATAATCGCCATATTCGACCACATCCTCGAATCCGGATATGAACGCGACATGCGCCGCCGGCACGCGCTCGGCGAGCCGCGCGGTCAATGCATCATAGTCGAGATCCTGATATTCCTGGTCGGTAAAGCCGTAACTCATCAAGGTCGCGCGTCCGCCGACACGGATCAGCAGACGCGTGGCGCGCGTATCGCCGGCGATCGCGCGGAGGAATACCTCCTCATGATTGCCCATCAGGATGCTGACCGCCGGACTGCCGCGCTTGAGCATCATCGCCTTCTCGATCACGCCCGCGGAAGCCGGGCCGCGATCGATCAGGTCGCCGAGCAGGACCAGCCTGACATCGGCGGGCGCTCGACGCGCATTGTCCGCGTCGATCTGCGCGAGCAGCGCCTCGAACAGGTCGAGGCGGCCATGTATGTCCCCGATCGCATAGATACGCAGCCCTTCGGGCGCCCGTGCCGCGGCCTCCGGCCTTTGCCGCCGCGTCCATCGTTTCAATTTCGAATACAGCATAACATCCAGAATTTCGCGAGGCCGTGCCATAGCCCGTCCCGCCTGCTCACGCAAAGCCGACGGCAATGCCCCAACGCATCGCGGCCCAAATCTGTGCCGTCACTCGGGCAGATGTGCTCCAAACCTGCCAGGTTGACGAATATTGGGCTGGTGCCACGGCCAATGCCTGCCGTCCGTCGAGCACAGTTGGGCGAAGCCGAAATTCGTCGGGAACGGACAGCTTGTTGCAGTTCCGCAACGCTTGGGCCGCGTTTGCCAACGGCCCGCATCATTTGATTTCACTTTTGGAACTTTATGACCCAAAGAGGATTTGCTTACGAGAGTCGGCGTTGGGCATGACTCGTGCAGTTGGTTTACGCTTGTTTTTGCGTGTGATGCCGCTTTTGAGGCTTGTGTTGGGCAAGATCATGTGGCATCGCAGCGGAAATCAGAAGGCCGGTTGTTGTAAAGGGAGCCAGAATATGCGTTTGGGTAAAATCTCTATGGCGGTGATGGTGGCGCTCAGCATGGCTGGCACTCCCGTGCTCGCACAGACCTCGAGCCCCGCTTCGAAGCTTTCGGTTTCGGCCGCAGCGTCCAAGTCGGTTCGCACCGATGCCACCCTCCAGGGTGAGAGCGAAGCACGTGGCAGCAGCATGATCCTCGCGATCGGCGCCATTGGCCTGATCATCCTCGGCGTTGTCGTCGCTGCCGGCGGCAACAGCAAGCCGAAGAGCCCCTGATCTCATCAGGATCTCAGGAATAGAAAAATGGCGGCTTTCGGGCCGCCATTTTTTTGCCTGCTTTGATCGCTTCCAGCGATCATTTTCTATTGCTGAAAGAGGCGGCCTCCGCCCGTCGGCTGCCCGCCAAGGCAAACACTCAGAAAGAATTGCGCCCTTTGGCGCGGCGGATTGGGAGCCGATTTTTTGCGCGCGGAGCGGCGCGATCGCAAAGGCTATGACAGGCTGCGCAATTCACGTTTCGCGCAACCCGCCACAAAGCAGGGCAAGCAGAAGCCCACCCTCCTTATTATCCGGATTGCGCCGCCGATCCGACCGGAACATAGCGCAACCCTGCCCGCTCGGCCTCGACCGGCGAATAGATATTGCGCAAATCGACCAGCAGCGGCGTCCGCATCGATGCGGCGATGCGAGCCAGATCAAGAGCGCGAAACGCGTCCCATTCCGTCACGATCGCCAGCGCATCCACGTCACGTGCAGCCTCATAGGCATCCTCGACCAATTCGACATCGCCGATCAACGGTTGAGCGACTTGCATGCCTTCCGGGTCATAGGCCTTGATACGAACACCCGCATCCTGAAGGCTGCGGATGATCGCGAGTGACGGCGCGTCACGCATATCGTCGGTATTGGGCTTGAAGGTCAGGCCGAGCAGGCCGACGGTGCGGCCACGCAGGTCCGGTCCCATCGCCTGCAGGATGCGCCGCCCCATCGCACGCTTTCGACTGTCGTTCACCTGTACCGTCGCCTCGACGATCCGAAGCGGAGTCGCATGATCTTCGGCGGTCTTGAGTAGCGCCACGGTGTCCTTGGGGAAACAGGAGCCACCATAGCCGGGGCCCGCATGCAGGAACTTCGCGCCGATGCGATTATCCAACCCGATTCCGCGCGACACATCCTGCACCTCTGCGCCCACAGCTTCGCAGAGATCCGCGATCTCATTGATGAAAGTGATCTTCACCGCAAGAAAGGCATTGGCGGCGTATTTGATCAGTTCCGAACTGCGCCGGCTGGTGAACACCATCGGGGCCTGGTTCAGATAGAGCGGGCGATAGATTTCACGCATCACGTCGCGCGCCCATTCGCTGTCGCTCCCGACGACGATGCGGTCAGGCCGCTTGAAATCGCCGATCGCAGCGCCTTCACGCAGAAATTCGGGATTGGAAACCACTTCCACCCTGAGTTCCGGCCGCAACTCGCGGATGATCTCTTCGACTCGATCGCCCGTTCCCACGGGCACTGTCGATTTGGTGACGATCACGATATCGCCGGTCAACGCGGCGGCGATTTCCCGCGCCGCATCATAAACATAGGTGAGGTCCGCATGGCCGTCGCCGCGGCGCGACGGCGTGCCGACCGCGATGAAGATCGCGCCGGCGCCGCCAACCGCATGGGCGAGATCGGTTGTGAATGACAGCCGATCCGCAGCGACATTCTTCGTGACCAGGGCATCCAATCCGGGCTCGAAGATCGGCATACGCCCGGTCTCGAGCGCTTCGATCTTGGCGGGATCCTTGTCGACGCAGACAACGCTGTGTCCAAAATCCGAGAAACACGCGCCCGACACCAGGCCGACATAGCCGGCGCCGATCATAGTGATCTTCATTTCATTCCCCGATGGTCGTTTGCCAGCTTCTTAGACTCTGTCCGGGACGGATCAAACCACAACAGAGCGCAGGATTTTCTGTTTACCGCGATTTTTGAGTCGTCGGGCGGATTTGTCCGACGAGAAGATGCCGCAATGTGATTCTGCAGCGCCTGCAATGGCTAAAGCGACGAATCGCATGCGATCATGGATGACGATTCGAACATCGAACGGCATTCGAGCGCCGGATCGCCAAAAAAAAGGAGGCCGGCCCTTGGGGCCGACCTCCGATTTTCTTGTCGCATGAGGCAATCCGAAGATTGCCCGTCGCTTACATGCCCGAGCCGGGTCCGTAAGTGATTTCCACGCGGCGGTTCTGCAGTTCGCGGACACCGTCGGCAGTCTCGACGCGCGGGCGGCTTTCGCCGAACGCTTCGGTCGTGACGACGCCCGAAGGAATGCCCTTCGATTCCAGGTAGGAACGAACCGAGTCGTTGCGGCGCTGCGAGAGGCCGACATTGTACTTGTCCGAACCCGACTTGTCGGCGTGGCCGGCAAGCATGACCTGGGCGTTGCCGCAATTCTGGTACGCGGTGACCGCGTTGTCCAGGATCGAAGCCGCTTCCGGCGTGATGTTCGACTTATCCCAGTCGAAGAACACGATGTACGGTCCCGGCGTGCACTCCGGCGGAGGCGGCGGCGGGGGTGGCGG
>NZ_JBYSZM010000042.1:0-60008 GCF_058787155.1 Sphingobium sp. FW305-3-2-15-F-TSA7
CTCTCCCCCTGAAGGGGGAGAGGGGGCAGTAAGCGCGAGCCTTCCGCCGCGATCGCTTTCAATCGATTAGTCGTATGAGCGCATCGACCGCGAAACAGCCTTCGCCTGCGGGGCGCACGATGATCGGATTGACTTCCAGTTCGGCGATGTGCGGGCTGGCGAGCGCCAGGTCCGAAAGCGTTGCCATCGTGTCCGCCAGCGCGTCGACATCGGCCGCGGGCCGACCGCGAAAGCCCGTCAGCAGCGGCGCGCAGGTCAGTTCGTCCAGCATCGCCCGGGCCGTCCGGCGATCGACCGGCAGCAGGCGCACCGCGATGTCGCGATAGAGTTCGGTCAGCACGCCGCCCAGCCCCAATGTCATCACCGGCCCGAAGGTCGGGTCGCGGGTGATGCCGACCAGCATGTCCTGCCCGGCCAGTTGCTTCTGCACCACCACGCCCCGGATCTCCGCATCGGGCCGTTCCGCGGTCGCCCGTGCGACGATCGACCGGAACGCCGTTCGAAGCTGCCCGGCATCGCGGATATCGAGCGCGACGCCGCCAATCTCGGTCTTGTGGGCGATATCGGGGCTCGAAAGCTTGACCACCACCGGATAGCCGAGCGCTTCGGCCGCCGCCAACGCTGCCGCCTCGTCCGCCGCCTCGACCTCCTCGACCGTCGGGATGCCGGCTTCGGCGAGCCATTTTTTGCCTTCGATTTCACTCAGGCTCCGCCTGCCGCCGGCGCGGAGGCTTTCAAGCCAGTCCGGGGCCGCGAGCGCGTGTCGTGCGACCGGTCGCCACTGGCCTTGAGACATGTCGTGCGCCCAGCGAAGATAGGCGGCGATTCCGGAAACGGCGCGCAGGGCATCGGCGAACACCTCGACCCCGGCGGCGCGCAATGTCGCGGTCGAACTGGCATGCGACGGATCGAGCGCAACGATGAGCTTGTCGGTGCGCTGGCGGATCTCGAGCAGGATCGGCGCCGCCGCATCGAGCAGCGAGCCCATGATGTAGATCAGGATGCAATCCATCGCGTCGGATTCGATCAGCGCCTCCAGAACCGTGCGCAGATGATTCATGTCGTTGATGACATTGCCGGTCAGGTCGACCGGATTGCTGACCATGCCATAGCTGGGAATGGCGGTGCGCAATCGCGCCTGGACCGTGTCGGGCAAGGTCGGGACGGGCACGCCGGCATCGTCGAACATGTCCGAAAGAAAGGCGCAGCCGGCGCCCGACAGCGAGACGATGCAGACACCGGGCCGGGCCGGGCGCGCGCCGGTGTTCCACAGCCGGGCGAGATCCATGACTTCGGCCGGATCGCGACCCATGCCGATGCCGAGCTGGCGGAACGCGGCCTGGGTCACGATCGCATCCCCCGCCATCGCCCCGGTGTGCGATATCGTCGCTTCGCGTCCCTTTTCCGAGCGTCCGACCTTGGCGAGGAACAGCGGCTTGCCGGCGTCGCGGAGGCGCAGGGCCGCGTTCATGAACGCGGCGCCGTCGCGCACCTGTTCGCAATAGCCGAGTACGGCGCCGGTCGCGGGATCGGCCGCGAAATGATCGAGATAGGCGGCGAAATCGACGCCCGCCTCGTTTCCGGTCGAAACGAAATAGGACATGCCGATGCCGAAATCGCGCGCGTCGCTGGCCATCATGCTGACGCTGTTGCCGCTCTGCCCGATCAGCGCGAGCGGCCCGGCAGGCAGCGCTTCGCCCAATGTGGTGAGGAAGGATGCGGTGGTTCCGGTCGCGATATTGCCGATGCCGATCGTGTTTGGCCCCGCGATCGCCATCGCGCTGCCGGCGATGAAGGCCTTGAGCCGGGCGTCGCGCGCCACGCCTTCCGGGGTCGGATCCTCGCCGAAGCCGGCGGCGAACAGGATCGCGGCGCGTGCGCCCAGCCGATCGAGCGCGATGAGCGCGTCGAGCGCCGCGTCGGCGGCGACCGCCACGATCGCCAGGTCGGGCGCCCATGGCAGGGCGTCGATATCGGCGTAGCAGCGCAGCCCCTGGATCTCGCCATGATTGGGATTGACCGGCAGGATCCTGTCCGCCGGAAAGCCGCGCGCAAGCAGGTTGGCGACCGGAATGCCGCCGATGCGCAGGGGATTGGGTGAAGCGCCGACAATCGCGATGCTTTTTGGATCGAGCAGGGCCGAAAGGTCGCGTGTGCTCGTTGAATCGTCCGGCATGGTCGTGCCCCTCATCGCGGGTCGGGCATCCCGATGCCGCGCGCAAGAATGGAAAGCTGGATCTCGTTCGATCCGGCGAAAATCGAATAAGCGAGATCGTTGAGCGCGATGGGGACCGCCGCGCGCCGGCGTTCCGCTATCGGATCGCTGGCCGGCTGTTCGTGCAATGGCCGGGCGAGCGGCCAGCGTAGAGCGTCCGGGCCCAGCGCGTCGCAGGCGAGCGCGCCGATCTGCTGCCGGATCTCCGCCATGCGCAATTTGCGCGCGGAGGCGGACAGACCGGCGTCCAGCCCGTCCTCGGGCTGGGCGATCGCGAGCAGTTCCAGCATTTCGATCGCGTCGATCGCGGCCACAATTTCGGCGATGCGATCATCGAGCGCGTCGCCATCGACGCATTCGAGCGCCCCGGCCAGATAGCCGCGCAGCGACGGTGCGACCACGCTGCCGCCGCGTTCGTGCTCGAGCAGGAATTTGGCGCAGGTCCAGCCGTGATTCTCGTCGCCGACGCGATTGGCGACGGGCACGCGGACATCGTCGAAAAAGACCTCGTTCACCTCATGCTCGCCGGGGATCGTCTCGATCGGCCTGACGGTGATGCCGGGGGTGGCCATGTCGATCAGCAGAAAGCTGATGCCGTCCTGCCGCCGCCCTGCGCTCGCGGTGCGCACCAGCGCGAACATCCGGTTCGCATGCTGGGCCTGGGTGGTCCAGATCTTCGAACCGTTGACGACATAATGATCGCCGTCGCGCACCGCCATGGTGCGCAGTGCGGCAAGATCCGATCCCGCGCCCGGCTCCGAATAGCCCTGGCACCATATGTCCTTGCCCGAAAATATCCCGGGCAGATGGCGGCTTTGCTGTTCGGCGGTGCCGAAGCGGAGCAGCACGGGCGCGAGCATGCGAATGCCCTGAAGCTGCAAGGGCGGCGCGCCGGCGCGGCCAGACTCGCTCTCGAACAGATAGGCCTGGATCGGGCTCCAACCGGTGCCGCCGGCATCGGCGGGAAGATAGGGAGCGATCCAGCCCTGTTCGAACAGCTTCTTATGCCAGGGCTGCGCGACCGCCGGTTCGGCGAACACGCCCACGGTCAGCCTGGCGCCGCGCTTCGTATCCGCATCAAGGGCCTCTTCGATGAAATCGGCGATGCCGGCGCGAAACCGGTCCTGGTCGTTCGAAAGCGCAAGCGTCCTGCCGATGCCGTCGTCGTCCGGGTCGGGGGGCTGGGCGAGCGGCGCGCGCGCGGTATCCGCGTCGCGCATCGCGGCCGCCAGTGCGCGCCGTTTGCCTCGCAGATCGTGCCTATGCGCAAAGGCGAACACCGCCTTCAAATGCCCGCCAATGTCGAGCGCCTCGGTCATGCCGAGCGCACCATGGAGCTGCACCGCTTCGCGTGCGACATGGTCGCCGACCGCCGCCACCCTGAGCACAGCGCTGGCAACCGCGCGTGTACGGAATGCAGGGCGTTCGCGCTCGGCCACGGTCGCGAGGGCGGCCGCCGCGCGCGCTTCCTGCGCGAGCACAGCCATGCGCGCGATGCGGTGCTGTACCGTCTGGAAGGCGCCGATCGGCCGGCCGAACTGCTCCCGGATCCGGCTGTGCCGCAGGGTGGCGTCGAGCATCGCCGCGATCGCGCCCGATATCGTGGCGGTCTCTGCCGCGACGGTGCGATCGGCGATACGGGCGAGAATCCCGGCGGCGTCACAGGTTCCCAGTCGATCGCTGGCAGCGAGCGAAAGATCGAAATCGAGATCGGCCGAGAGGCGCCCGTCGATCGTCGGCACCGGCGAGAGCGACAGGCCCGGTTCGTCGCGGCCGACGCGATAGATCGCAGTCGCGCCATCCGTTTCCCGGGCGGCCACCAGGAACATGTCCGCCCATCCCCCGGCGGGGACGAGGCGCGCGGAGCCCGTGATCCGGACCGTGCCGTCGCCGGCCGTGCGCGCGTCGATCCGCCCCGTCGCCAGCGCCATCACGGTCTTGCCGGCGGCCAGCGCCGGTATCAGCGCTCCACGCTGTTCGTCGGTCCCGATCCGGTCGATCAGCCCGCCACAGGCGACGACGGTTTCGACGAACGGCGCGCGGACCAGCGCCTCACCCAGCGATCGCGCGACGATCGCGATCTCGTCGCATCCGCCCTCGCTGCCGCCATGTTCACCGGCGAGCCCGATGCCGAGAATGCCGAGTTCCGCCAGCGCGGCCCAAAGGCCCGGCTGAAACGCGCCCGGTGCGGGGCGGGCGGCCGGATCATGATGGTCGGCGAGCAGCCGGCGGACGCTGTCCTCCAGCATCCGCTGCTCGGGCGTCGTTTCGAGCCTCATCTGTCGGGTTTGCGCAGGAAGGATGGCGCGTTGGTCGGGTCCATGAGTTGACCGAACAGCAGCTGGTTATGCTGATGGCACAGGTGATGGAGCGCGAACACGGAGTCGATCGCCGTCGCCTGCTGCCCGGTGTCGACGCAGCGATTGACCGCTTCCTTCGCGAGCTTGAGCGCGAAGGCGGGCTTGGCGGCGATCCTCGACGCCATGTCGAGCACGAAACCGTCCAGCGTGTCGACGGGAACGACATGGTTCACCATGCCCAGCCGCCAGGCCTCGTGCGCATCCCAGGAATCGGAGGTGAACAGATGCTCCTTGGCCTTGCGCGGGCCCAGTTCCCAGGGATGGGCGAACCATTCGATGCCCATCATGCCGAAGGTGACGACGGGATCGGCGAAGCGCGCGTCGTCGGCGGCGACAATGATGTCGCAGGCCCAGGCGAGCGCGAGCCCGGCGCCGAGGCAATTGCCCCGGACCGCGGCGATGGTGGGCTTGGCGAGATTGCGCCAGCGCTTGGTGAGGCCGAGATAGATTTCCTGCTCGCTCGCATACCAGCCATGCGCGCCGGGTTCGTCGAAGCCGCCCCAATGGCCGGTCGCGGGACGGTCCTGGCCGAGCGCCATGCCCGCGCCCTTGAGGTCGTGGCCCGAAGAAAAGTCGCGGCCCTCGCCGCCCAGGACGATGCAGCGAATTGTTTCGTCCGCGATCGCGCGATCGAACGCGTCGTTGAGCGCATAGAGCAGGGGAAAGTCCTGCGCGTTGCGCTGCTCGGGGCGGTTGAGCGTGATCCGCGCCACGCCCGGCACATCCTGATCGTACAGCACCAATGGGCGCGCGGCATCCGGCATGACCTCTCCCTCTCCTGTTGGTTTTGTTCTGCGTCGGCTTCCCGGTGGCTCAATCGAGCAGGTCGGGTTCCTCGGCGGTGATCTGCTCCCAATAGGGCTGGAAACCGCAATAGGCGCCGCATTCACCGCCGAGCTGATCGCGGGTGTGGCGCGCGATTTCCGGAGACATTTTGATGGGGCTGCCGGCGGCTTCCGCCAGCAATTGCGTCTGGCAGGCATTCTCCATCGCCAGATAGCGCCAGGTCGCCGCTTCCACCGACTGGCCGACGGTGAGCAATCCGTGATTCTGCAGGATGGCGGCGTTGTGCTGGCCCAGCGCGGCGCCGATCCGTTCGCCTTCGCTGGTGTCGAACACGACGCCGGTGAATTCGTCGTAAAGCGCATGCGCTTCGAAAAACGCCGCGGAATCCTGGCTGATCGGATCGAGCAGGCGGCCGAGCGATGCGAATGCCTTGCCGTAGAGCGAATGCGAATGCGCGGCGGCGGTGATGTCGGGGCGCATGGCATGCAGCCGCGAGTGGATCGCGAATGCCGCCTGATTGAGCCACGGCTTCACCCGCGCCGGCGGGGTCACGATCTCGCCCGCGTGATTGACGAGCATCAGATCCGACACGCGGATCTTGGTGAAATGCACGCCGAACGGATTGACCCAGAAATGGTCGTGATGCTCGGGATCGCGCACGGTGATGTGGCCGGCGCCGCCCATATCGAACCGGAATCGGCCGAAAATGCGATAGGCGGCGGCAAGGCGCTGCTTGCGTGACAGCCGCTCCTCCTCGACGCTCTGGTGCTGCGGCGTGACGAAGGTCTCCGGATCGCCGATCGGGATGCTGTCGATCTTGGTGCTGCGGCGCTCGACGGGCGCAATGGCGGTCAGGGTCATTTCACGGCTCTCCCTCGATTGATTCCTGCTCGAAATGCGCGCGCATGAGCGCGACGGCGAGCGTCCTGGTCGCCGCGAACGCCTGATGGGTATTGGCGCCGTTGTGCGGGCTCAGCACGACATTGGGCAAAGCCCGGAATGCGGGGGCATAGGTCGGCTCGTGTTCGAATACGTCGAGGCCCGCCGCGCCGAGCCGCCCGTCGGTCAGCGCGGCGAGCAATGCGGCCTCGTCGACCAGCGAGCCCCGCGCGATGTTGATCAATATGCCCCTGGGGCCGAGCGCTTCCAGGATCGCCGTATCCACCACGCGATATGTTTCGGGCGTCGCGGGGGCGGCCACGACAAGCGCGTCGACCGTCCGCGCAAGCGCGCCGAGCTCGGCATGATAGCGATAGGGCAGATCGGGCTGCGGCGTACGCGCATGATAATGCACCGGCATGTCGAATGCGGCGGCGCGGCGCGCGATCGCCTTGCCGATATTGCCCATGCCGACGAGTCCGATCGGCCGTCCGCTCAATCGATCCGAGGTGCGATTGATCCAGCCGCCCGCGCGCATGGCGGCATCGGCCGAGACGATGCCGCGCCCCGCGGCGATCAGCAGGCCGATTGCGAGTTCCGCGACATCGTCGGCATTGGTGCCGGGGGTGTTGCGGACGGTGATGCCGCGTTCCGCAGCCGTATCGATGTCGATCGTATCGATCCCCGCGCCCATGACGGCGATCAGCTCCAGCGCGGGCAGACGATCGAGCAATGCGCGATCGACGGGCGGGGCGCCCGCATAGGTCAGAATGCCGCGCAGTCCGTCCAGAATGGGGCCGGCGGCATCGAGATCGCCGGCATTCCAGAGCTTGTGCAGGCGGAATCCGGCGCCAAGCGCCGCGGCGGCCTCATCGTGCATCCAGAAACCCAATGTGGCGATATCTATCGTCAACCCAGTTGCCTTTCGATTCCACGGGTCGTTGCGATTAAATACTGAAGCGGTTCTTGGCAAGGGTCAACCCGGTGGTCATTTCGCGCTTTTGATCGACAATCTTTTCACCTATTGGCAATGGGTGACGCGCAAGCAATGTGCCGGTTCAAAGCGGCATCGGACGTCGAGGCAGAGGAGCCATCGGGCATGGAAGAAACGTCAACCGGCGAACATAAGGCTGAACGTTATCCG
The DNA here is from genome assembly GCF_058787155.1 of Sphingobium sp. FW305-3-2-15-F-TSA7. NCBI lineage: Bacteria > Pseudomonadati > Pseudomonadota > Alphaproteobacteria > Sphingomonadales > Sphingobiaceae > Sphingobium > Sphingobium sp. FW305-3-2-15-F-TSA7. The sequence goes on from NZ_JBYSZM010000042.1 coordinate 7,385, forward strand.
GCTGCGTCACAGGGCTGGTTCGCCGTCGGCGTCCTCAGCGCGCTTTACGCCTGTTCCTTCATCGACCGGCAGATCATCGCCCTGATGGTGGTGCCGATCCAGCGGGACCTGGCCCTTAGCGACACGCAGATGAGCCTGTTGCTCGGTCCTGCCTTCGCCATCTTCTTCGCATTGATGGGGCTGCCGATGGGGTCGCTGGTTGACCGCGTCTCACGCAAGGGCGTGATCGCGACCGGGGTTGCGGCATGGTCGCTGTTCACCGCCGGATGCGGGCTGGCATCCAGCTATGCGCAGCTATTCGTGATGCGCATGGGCGTGGGCGTGGGTGAGGCAACGCTGGGGCCGGGCGCCTATTCGATGATCACCGACTATTTCCGCGCCAGCCATTTGTCGCGCGCGATGTCGGTCTTCGGCCTTGGCGTTGTCTTCGGCAGCGGGCTCGCGTCGATCATCGGCGGCTATGTCATCGAGGCGTCGATGTCGGTGGGGGCGGTCTCGGTTCCGCTGCTGGGCGTGCTGCGTCCGTGGCAGCTCGTGTTCATCAGCGTGGGCCTGCCGGGGCTGCTGCTCGCCGCGCTGATGATGGCGGTGCGCGAGCCGCCGCGCCGCGCGCCCGTCGCCGCCGCAGAGGCGAAAGGGCTGTGGCGTCAATTGTCGCGACGTCGCCATGCCTATCTGTCGTTGATGGGCGGTTTCGGGCTGTTTTCGCTGTTCGGCTATGGCGCGGGTGCCTGGCTTCCGACCTATCTGATGCGCACGCACGGTTTTCCGGTGCATCAGGTCGGCCTGCTCATCGGCCTGGGAACGATCATTCTCGGCGCGACGGGGACGCTTTTCTGGGGCGCGCTCAATGATCGGCTGGTGACGAAGGGGCGGAACGACGCGCCGTTCATCCTGGGGCCGATCATCGGGCTTGGCCTTGGTATCGCCGGCGTGACCATGGGCCTTGCGACGTCGCATGCATTGGTCGTTGCCGGGGTTCTGCTGTTCGCGCTGTTCGGCGCAGTCTGGAGCGGCATCACCGCGGCGTCGATCCAGCTCATGACGCCGGGTCGGCTCAGAGGGCGCGTCTCGGCGGTTTACCTGATCGTGAACAATGCCGTCGGCCTGGGCGTCGGGCCCTTGCTGATCGCGCTGGTGACCGATCGCGTCTTCGGCGATCCGCTTGCCGTCGGCAAATCGATCGCGCTGGTGGGGGGTATTGTCCTGACGATCGCGATCCTCCTGCTGATGTCCGGCCGCAAGGCATATCTCGCGGCGTTGGACGAGGAGCGCGGCAATGCCGGGCCGGCGGTCAGGGCGTAATACGCGATCTCGAAGATGCTGACGCATCCTCGATCGGTTCGCTCAAGCGCCGCGCGGGCTGATACCGGATCTCGACGAGTCATGCTCATCGAGACCTGGTATCAGAACGATCTTGCCGATGTGAGCCGAGCTTTCCATCAATCGGTGCGCGTCGGCCGCCCGGTCGAGCGGAAAGCTGCGATCGATCACCGGGCGCGCGTCGCCGCGCTCGAACAAGGGCCAGGCCGCATGGTGGAGCGAGGCGGCGAGTTCCGCCTTGTAGGCGGCCGGGCGGGTGCGCAGGACATTGCCCGTCACCATGGCCTGTTTGAGCATGATCGGCGCGATCGAGATGCCGTCCGCGACCACGCCACCAATGCCCCCGATCAGTGAAATGCGGCCGCGTTCCGCCAGCAGTTCGATATTGCGCGCGAGATAGGGGCCGGCGACCATGTCGACGATCACGTCGATGCCGACGCCATCGGTGGCTGTTCGCAGCGCCGATACGAAATCCCGTTCGCGGTAATTGACGGCCTGTGTGCAGCCCAGGCGGTGCAGCCAGGCGACCTTGGCGTCGCTGCCGGCGGTTGCGAAGACGCGCGCGCCCGCCGCCAGGCCAAGCTGGATGGCGGCGATGCCGACGCCGCTCGTGCCGCCGTGCACCAGCAGGGTCTCACCCTTCGTCAGCCGGCAGCCGCGCACGACATGGTCATAGGCGGTGAACCAGTTCTCGGGAATCGCGGCCATTTCCTCGATGCTGAATCCGGTGACGGCGGGCAGGCATAGCGCCGGCACGGCAATGCAATATTCGGCATATCCGCCGCCCGGCACGAGCGCGCAGACGGTTTGACCGAGCCAGGACGAGGGGACGCCGTCGCCGCAGGCCCGCACGATCCCGGCGACTTCCAGCCCCGGCAGATCGCTTGCGCCCGGCGGCGGCGGATAATGCCCCTCGCGCTGCAGCAGGTCCGGCCGATTGACGCCGGCGGCGGCGACCTGGATCAGCAATTCGCCATGTTGGGGTCGGGGGCAGGGGCGCTCGGTCGGTTGCAGCATGTCCGGTGCGCCATGGGCGATGATCTCGATCGCGCGCATGGTCTTGGGCAGTTCCCGCAAATCCTGTCTCCCTCGTTGCGCCTGGCGACCTATCCTGCCGGGCGCAAACCGTAAACCACCAATACGATTAAATATCGTTGGCCGATGATATTTCGGAATGCATGCGTTTTTGGAGGTCGATATATCATATTGATAATATGAGATATTATTGCAATATTTTGCGAGATTAAGCGACCATAAGTGGTCCGATCAATCGTTATCCTGGTTGACGGTTTGTATTTCATTGATCATATTGACGATCGAGCCGCCCAGAGAGGCCGCGGATGGGGAGGGTGTCATGGATCATCCGAACATGGTTCACGCTGCCAGTTCTGGCTTGCGCCGATACATGGGGTCCGCCTTGCGACCCCGGGTTGCGGTGTCGTCGCCTCGTCCGTCCGCCGGCTTCCGGCCTGACCGCCTGCATCACATTTCGGGGAATCAGATTTCATGACATGCTTCATCCAGCGCCCGGTCGTTCGTCGCCTGTTGTCCGCTTCGGTCTGCTCCGGCGCGCTGCTCGCCGCTGCCGGGGCGCATGCGCAAGTGGCCGAACCCGCGGGGGCGCAAGGCGAATCCACGGCGGAGGAACGCGCACCGGGGTTCGAGGAAATTGTCGTCGTCGCGCGGCGCAAGGAGGAACAGCTTCAGGACGTGCCCGTCGCGGTCACCGCGATCGCCGGCGCGGACCTTGCGCGCCAGTCGGTGGTTTCGCTGTCGGATCTTACCCGCACCGTGCCGTCGCTGCAGGTGCTGCCAAGCGCGTTCAGCGCCAATATCCCGCGCTTCGTCATCCGGGCCCAGTCGCAGTTCGAGCCGCTCTTTTCGCAGGATCCCTCGGTCGCGGTGTATTTCGCCGACGTCATCCAGGCGCGCGCGCACGGCCTGAACGGCGCGATGTACGATCTGGCGTCGGTTCAGGTCCTGAAAGGCCCGCAAGGCACATTGTTCGGACGCAATTCGACGGGTGGCGCAATCCTGATCGTGCCGCAGGCGCCGACCGACTCGTTCGAGGGTTATGTCGCGACGGAACTGGGCGATTACGGCCTGCGCTCGTTCGAGGGCGCGGTGAACGTGCCGCTGAGCGACGCCATCCAGATCCGCCTGTCTGGCCGCAGCTATGCGCATCGTGGCTATACGCGGGGCATCGGCACCGGCATCCGTTATGACGATGCGGACAATTATTCGCTGCGGCTGGGGATCAAGGCGAAGCTCAGCGACCGGCTGACCAATACCTTGTACGTGACCAATTTCGCGGCCAGCGAAAACGGCACCGCCTTCAAGCTGTTCAATGCGCGGTCGACGCTGTCATCGACCACGCTCGGCCAGCTTGCGCTGGGCGAACTCGCGTCGAGCCGCAGCGAGCCGTTCCATTCGGTGCGCACCGCCATACCCGCGGACAGCACCGATGTGAAAACGCTCACCATCGCCAACACCACCGCGTTCGATCTCGACGACGTGACGATCAAGAACATATTCGGATATCGCCGGGTCCGCTCGACGACCGCCTTCGATTATGACGGCACCACGCAGAACCAGTATAACGGCACCGTCAACCTGCGCGGGAACCAGTATAGCAACGAATTGCAGATCAGCGGATCGTCGTTCGACGGCGCCCTCGAATGGATCGGCGGCGGCTATCTGTTCATGGAGAAGGGCACCGAGCGGCAGAATACGCTGCTCGATTATCGGCCGACCTTTATCCAGAACGCGCAGAGCATCGGCCGCGTCAAGAATGAGAGCCAGTCGCTCTTCGCGCAGGCGACGCTGAAGATACCGGGGCTGGACGGGCTCTCCGCGACGGCGGGCCTGCGCTACACCTGGGACCAGCGGGAAATCGCGCGCACCTCGTTCAACAACGGCAATTGCGCGCTTCTGTCCGCCGATGTCGGCGGCACGCCGCTATCGCCCTGCGTCCGCGAGGCCGGCTACAAGGCCGATGCCCCAACCTGGACGCTGGGCCTGGATTGGCAGATCAGCCCCGACCACCTGCTCTATGTGGCGAGCCGCAAGGGCTACAGATCGGGCGGCGTGAACCAGCGCGCCAACATCCCCGCCCAGTTCGCGCCATTCGAACCCGAATTCGTTACCGACTATGAGATCGGCCTGAAGGCCGACTGGCGGATCGGCGGCGGCACGTTGCGCACCAATCTGGCCGTCTTCCACCAGGATTATGAGGATATCCAGCGCACGCAGACCCAGACGGTCTCGACCGGTCCATCGACCATCCTGATCACGCGCGTCGTCAACGCGGCGTCGGCGCGGGTGCGCGGCTTCGAGGCGGACATACTCTGGTCACCGATCCGCGCGATCCAGCTCCGCGGCTATTACAGCCTGGCCGATGCCAAATATAAGAGCTGGCTGGTGCCGATCGTGGGCGGCGGCGTGCAGGACCGATCGGGTTTCATGTTCGCCAACACGCCCAAGCATTCGGGCGGCGGCAGCATCCTGCTGCGTCACGAACTGGGTGGCGATGCCGGCGAGGCGACGGCGCAGTTCGATTTCTACACCCAGTCGAAAACCCAATTGTCCGACGACAACATCCTGCCGGAGGGCATCAATCCCGGATACACCACAATGAATGCGCGGATCGAATGGCGCCGGCCATTCGGCCAGCCGCTCGATCTTGGCCTCTGGGTCCGGAATCTCGGCGGGGAGAAATATTATACCAGCGGCGTGTCGGTGGCGGGTGCCGGCCTTGGCTACACGGTGAAGACCATCGGCGCCCCGCGCACCATGGGCATTTCGGCGCGCTACGAATTCTGATCGCGGCAGCGGCAGGACCATCAGACGGAGGGGAAGCATGAGGTTCGATGCAGGCCGATGCGCGATGGCGTTGATCGCCATGGCAACGGCGCCGTTCATGTCGAGCGCCGGCAGCGCGCGCGAGCTGGTCTATGTCCAGGCCAGCAAGTCCGAGGACGTCATCGTCATCGATGCGAACACGTACGAGCCGGTCACGCGCATCCCGATCGGCGGCTATACCGACGATGTCGTCGGGCTGCCCGACGGGACGATGGCATTCACCAATGTCATGCTTTCGAACAACAGCCCGCTGGGATCCACAGTCGGTGAAAGCGGGCTCGTTCACGGCATCGACACGGCGACGAACACACTGGTCTGGGAAACCTTCGTCGACGGCCTGCCCAATCACATGGCGGTCAACACCAATGGCCGCGAACTCTATGTGACGCTTGCCGACCGGAGCTGGATCGTCGTGCTCGACGCGCGAACCGGGCGCATCCTGAAGCGCCTGTTTAGCGTGATGGGCAATCACGGTGCGAAGATGACGCCGGACGGCAAGCATCTCGTGGTCGGCAACATGTTCATCGATGCGATGCTCGTCTACGACGCGGCCAGCGGCGATGTCGTCCGTACGATCAACACGCGGGAGGGGGTGCGCCCCTTCCAGTTCGATAAGCGGGGCAAGGTTTATTACCAGCTTTCGCGCTTCCACGGTTTCGAGGTGCGCGACCTCGCCACCGGCGCGCTCGAAAAGGTGGTCGAGCTGCCGAAACTGCCCGCCAGCGTGGCAGCACCCGAGGCCTATCCCCACACCGTCGATCATGGCCTGGCGATCACGCCCGACGGCACCGCGATCGTCGCGGCCGCATCGACCGGCAATTATGTCGCGGTCTACAGCCTGCCGGATCTCAAGCTGAAGGGGACGGTACCGGTCGGCGAGGACCCCAACTGGATCGCAATCCGCGCCGATTCGAAGGTTGCTTTCGTCAGCAACCGCAAGTCGAACAGCATCTCCGTCGTCGACCTCGACGGGTTGAAGGAGATCAGGAAAGTCCCGGCGGGCATATTGCCGCAGCGGCTGAGCGTCATCGACGTTCCTCAGCGCTGAGGGAGCAGCTCCGGATCGTCGTGGTTCCTGGGCCGCGCGGATCACCGCTGAGCCAAGGCCCCACCGTCGTCATGCTGAACTTGTTTCAGCATCCATGCTGCAACCTGCGCCACCGCGCCGGTTTCGGCATGGACCCTGAAACAAGTTCAGGGTGACGATGGGGTGTCATGGGCAACGGGATAACCTTCGGCATCCACGTGCAACCCACATCGCAGTTACCGCGACCAGCGGGCCCAGATCGCGGTGGGGAGCAGCAGGCCGCGGCGTTCCTCGCGCACCGCGAGCTCGCCGGCCTCGACCTTGCCGGGCAGGCCGGCCATTGCCTGGCGCATCAGTTCGCCGATCGCGAGCGCCGACATGCGCACTGCATAGACGGTGAGGAAGCAGAAGCGCGATTCGGCGTCGAGCAGCCGGCTGCAATCGCCGATCAGGCCGGGCAGGCCCTCTTCGAGTTTCCACACCTCGCCTTCGGGGCCGCGGCCATATTTGGGCGGATCGAGCAATATGCCGTCATAGCGGCGGCCGCGCCGGACCTCGCGCGCGGTGAATTTGGCGGCGTCGTCGATGATCCAGCGCACGGGACGGTCCGCCAGCCCCGACAGGGTGGCGTTGCGGCGCCCGGCCTCGACCGATTTCTTCGATGCGTCGACATGCACCATCTCACCGCCGCGCGCGGCCATGGCGAGCGTGCCGACGCCGGTATAGCCGAACAGGTTCATGATCGCGGGGCTGGGCAGATCGCCGGTCCGATCGCGCATCCACGACCAGACCGGGCTCATATCGGGAAAGAAGCCGAGATGGCGGAACGGCGTGCAATGCGCGGTGAAGCGAACTTCGTCCCAGCCCAGCGTCCAGCCTTCGCGCGGCACCGGTTTCGTGAATTCCCAGCGGCCGCCGCCATCCTCATCCGATCCGGGCACGAATTCGCCATCGGCATCCCAATCGTCCGACGCGGGCGCCCACATCGCCTGCGGCTCCGGCCGGATGAAGCGATAGCGGCCGTAGCGCTCCAGCTTGCGGCCATGACCGCAGTCGATCAGGCCGTAATCGGCCCAGGGTTCGGCGATCAGGGTCTCGAGCGTCATCCCCGTGGCGTGGCGCGCTCGGCGATATAGCCGGTCACGGCGTCCATCGTTGCAGGCAGCACCGCGAACCGCTCCTCGCGTTCGAACAGATTGGCGATGCGCGCGGGCAGGGGCGGGCGGACGCCGGTCGCACGCTCGACCGCATCGGGGAATTTGGCGGGATGCGCGGTCGCCAGCGTGACGATCGGCACGTCCGGCGCCAGATCCTCGGCGCGCGCGGCAGCCGCGAGGCCGACGGCGCTGTGGGGATCGATCACCTGGCCGGCACGCTCGCACGCCCAGCGCATCGCCATCTGCATGTCGTCACCCTCGACGCGCGCGCTGGCGAAGAGCGCGGTCGCACCCTCGCGCTGGCGGTCGGTGAGCGTGATCGCGCGATGGGTTTCGAATTCGCGCATCGATTCGGCGAGTTCGAAGGCGTTGCGGCCATTGAGGTCGAACAGCAGCCGCTCGAAATTGGAGCTGACCTGGATGTCCATCGACGGCGTCGCGGTGGGCACGACGGTGCCCTGCGAATAATCGCCCGCCGAAAGCGCGCGATGGAGGATGTCGTTGACGTTGGTGGCGACGATCAGCCGCGCCACCGGCAGGCCCATTTTCGCGGCGACATAGCCGGCGAAGACATCGCCGAAATTGCCCGTCGGCACCGAGAAAGCGACGGGGCGGTGCGGCGCGCCCAGGCGCGCGGCGGCGTAGAAATAATAGACCACCTGCGCCATCAGCCGCGCCCAGTTGATCGAATTGACCGCGGACAGCGCAAAGCGCCCGGAGAAGTCGGGATCGGCGAACATCGCCTTCACCATCGCCTGGGCCTGGTCGAAGTCGCCCTGGATCGCGATGTTGTGGACGTTGGGCGCGAGCACCGTCGTCATCTGCCGACGCTGGACGTCGGACACGCGGCCATCGGGATGGAGCATGAAGATGTCGACCTTGGCGCGGCCGGCCAATGCGTCGATCGCCGCCGAGCCGGTATCGCCCGAGGTTGCGCCGACGACGGTCAGATGGGTGTCGCGATTGGTCAGGAAGCGTTCGAAGAGCAGGCCGAGCAGCTGGAGCGCGACATCCTTGAAGGCCAATGTGGGGCCATGGAACAGTTCGAGCAGCCAGTGGCGATGATCGAGCTGGATCAGCGGGGTGACTGCGTCATGCTCGAATCGGCCATAGGCCTGGGTGCACAGCGTCCGCAGCGCATCCTCGTCCAGCGCATCGCCGACAAAGGGCTTCATGACGCGGACGGCGGTCTCGACATAGGAGAGGCCGGCGAGGCCCGCTATCTCTTCATGCGACAGCGACGGCCATTTCTCCGGGACGTACAGTCCTCCGTCGGTGGCGAGCCCGGCGAGCGTGACGCTCTCGAAATCGAGCGCAGGTGCGCTCCCCCTGGTGCTGATATATCGCATGACCGCGCGGCCTTAGCGGCGCGCGCCCGGGCGCGCAACCAAGCTCACTCGGCAGATGTTCGCCGCCGCCGCCTCAGCGCCAGCCAGTAGATGATTCCCGCCACCGCGGCGAACAGGAACCATTGCACCGCATAGGCCAGATGGTTGTTCGGAATGTCCTCGGGATTGGGCGGCTGGCTGGGTTCGAGGCCGGGCGCCGGCGTCGCGGAGATCAGGCGGATGACGTGCTTGCTGTCGGGCGCGATCACCCCGGTGACCTCGCCGCCGCGCCATGCCGGATCCGCGCTGTCGCGCGACCAGCCCATATCGACCTGCATGCCGGGCCCTTCGGCCCCGCCGGTCCGGCATGCCGCGATATGCGACCAGCCCGCCTCGCCCTTCAGATTGCGGCCGGCGCTGGCGGTCCAGCCGCCGACCGACAGGCAGAAGCCCGTCGCGCGCCGGAAGAGCGGCGCATCCTTCGCCATCGGCACCACCGGCCAGGCGATCGGCGGTTGCGTCGCGGCGCCGGCATATTGCGCGAGCAGCCCGTTCTTCCAATGCGCGCGCTGGAGCTGCCAGACGCCCAGGCCGATCATGACCGCGATCGCGGCGGCGACGATGAGCGTGGGAAGGAGGGGAAGCCGCTTCATTCGACCAGCCGGCCTTCACGCGCGCGGTTGCGATATTCGAGCGTCACGAGCGCAGCCTTGGCGATGCGGAGCAGGCCGATCACCAGCGCCAGCGTCAGCGGCACCCAGAGCAGGATATGGACCCAGAAGGGCGGCTCGATGCTGAGCTGGAGCGTGACCGCGCCGATCGTGACGATCGCGCCGACGATCATGATGAGGAAAGCCGCCGGCCCGTCGCCGACATTGAACTGGGCAAGATCGAGGCTGCAGTTCCGGCAGGCGGGCGCGAACTTCACCCAGCCTGAAAACAGTGTCTTCGCGCCGCAGCGCGGACAAAGGCCCCCGAGCGCGGCATGCGCGGGGTCGGGGGCCTTGTAGGTCATCGGATCAGCCGTGGACCGGCGCACCCCAGCCGCCCCAGACATAGACGGCGACGAAGAGGAACAGCCAGACGACGTCGACGAAGTGCCAGTACCAGGCGGCGGCTTCGAAGCCGAAATGCTGGCGCGGCGTGAAGTCGCCGCGATAGGCGCGGACCAGGCAGACGATCAGGAAGATCGTGCCGATCAGCACGTGGAAGCCGTGGAAGCCCGTCGCCATGTAGAAGGCCGAGCTATAGGTGCTGCCGCCGAAGCCGAAGGGCGCATGCGCGTATTCATAGGCCTGGATGGCGGAGAACAGCGTGCCCAGCAGGATGGTGAACCACAGGCCCTTTTTCAGCCCTTCGCGGTCGCCATGGATCAGCGCGTGGTGCGCCCAGGTGACGGTGGTGCCCGAGCAGAGCAGGATCAGCGTGTTGAGCAGCGGCAGTTCGAAGGCGTTGAGGACTTCGAGGCCCTTGGGCGGCCATTGGCCGATGCCGGTCGCCATGACTTCGACCGCGCCTTCGACATATTGGATCGGCCGCGGGAAGAGCGAGAAATCGAACCAGGCCCAGAACCAGCCGACGAAGAACATCACTTCGGACGCGATGAACATGATCATGCCGTAGCGCAGATGGAGCTGCACGACCGGGGTATGATCGCCGGAATGGGCTTCCTTGATCACGTCCGACCACCAGGAGAACATCGTGAACAGCACGCCCGCAAGGCCGGCCAGGAACACCCAGCCGCCGCCCGCCACATCATGCATCCACATGATGCCGCCGGCCGCCATGGCCAGCGCCGAGAACGAGCCGATGATCGGCCACGGACTCGGTGCCAGAATGTGATAGTCGTGGTTCTTCGCTCCAGCCATTTGGCGTGTCCCTTACCCTTGTTGGCTTTTCCCTAACCTCAACCTTTTTCCGGGTCCACCGGGAAGAAGGTGTAGGAGAGAGTGATTTCTTTGATATCGTTGGCGTCCGGATCGTCGAGGATCTTGGGATCCACGAAGAAGATCACGGGCATGCGGACCTGCTGGCCCGGCTCGAGCGTCTGCTGAGAGAAGCAGAAACATTCGATCTTGGTGAAATATTTGCCCGCCTGGGTCGGGCTGACATTGTAGCTGGCGATGCCGGTCACCGGCTTGTCGGAGAGATTCTTCGCCGAATAGAACGCCATGTCGCGCGCGCCGATCGTGATCGTCTCGACATGCTTTTCGGGCTCGAAGCTCCAGGGCAGCGAGGGCGCGTGATTCGCGTCGAAGCGGATCGAGATGGTCTTGCCCGCGACCGGGGTCGGCAGGGCGCCGGCCTCCGCACGCTGCGTCGTTCCGCCGAAACCGGTCACCTGGCAGAACAGGCGATAGAGCGGCACCGATGCATAGCCCAGGCACACCATGCCGGTGACGAGCATCGCCATCGACAGCGCCGTCCGGCGCTTGCCGCGCTCGAGCGCGCCCGTTGCCGCCACGCCGCTCATGCGCCGGCCAGTTTCGCGATGGTGATCGCATAGATCAGCACGACGAAGCCGACGAGCAGCAGCCCCATGACGATCGCACGCGATTTCTGCCGCTTGCGGATGAGATCCTGTTCCTCGGGCGTCATGACAGCCAATGGTCGGCGACCAGCGCGCCGAAGATCAGGAAGAGGTACAGGATCGACCATGCGAACAATGCCTTTTCGGGCTTCATCGCGTCGCCGGTGTCGCTTGCGCGAAATCCGACGATCGCGGCGCGGATCAGGAACCAGGCGGTGAGCACGATCGCCGAAACGCCGTAGATCGGGCCGGCCAGGCCGAGCGGCCAGGGCGCGATCACCGCGGCGGCCATCGGCAGGCTGTAGAGGAAGATCTGGCGGCGCGTCGTCTTTTCGCCCGCGACGACGGGCAGCATCGGAATGCCGGCGGCGGCGTAATCGATGCGCACCCACAAGGCGAGCGCCCAGAAATGCGGCGGCGTCCACAGGAAGATCATGAGGAACAGCAAAGCGGGCATCGCCGAGACGTCGCCGGTGACCGCCGCCCAGCCGATCAACGGCGGAAACGCGCCAGCGGCGCCGCCGATCACGATATTCTGCGGCGTGCGCGGCTTCAGCCACATCGTATAGACGATGACGTAGAACAGGATGGAGGCGGCCAGGATGCCGGCGGCGAGCCAGTTGGTCGCGACCCCCATCAGGATCACCGAAAAGAAGGAGAGGCCGACGCCGAAATGGAGCGCCGACTGGCGATCCATGCGCCCGGCGGGCAGCGGACGCTGTTGGGTCCGCTTCATCTTGGCGTCGATATCGGCTTCATACCATTGGTTGAGCGCGCCCGCCGCACCCGCGCCCAGCGCGATGCAGAGAATCGCGGTGAAGCCGATCACCGGATGGATATGGCCCGGCGCGACGAGCAGGCCGCACAGGCCGGTGAACACCACGAGGCGCATCACCGAAGGCTTGGTGAGCGCCAGAAAATCCCGCCAATCGGCCGGAATCGGAGTGGAGAACGAGGTCGCCGGGGTCATTTCAGCGCGCCTATAGGCCGAAGGCGCCTTTGAGAAAAGGGTGAAGGGACGATTCGCGCGGCGGGACGATCGATGATCGAGGGCCCGAGGGGTAATCCGGGCCTTGCTCTCAACCAGGCGCGGCTCAGAAATCGGCCGCCATCGACACGCTCAGCCGGCGCTGCCCGTTGGGGACGAAGACCGCCGAGGCATTGGTCCGCCAGCCGAAATTGTTGAACACATTGCCCAGCCGGGCGACGATGCTGGCGGGTGCGCCCGCCAGCTTGAAGCGATAGCGCCCCGACAGGTCGAGCACCGATCGCGCGGGGATCGACAGGCGGTTGTCGGCGCTGGCCATGCGGGCGCCGACGCTGGTGACGGTCGCGCCCACCGAAAATGCCTTTGCCCATGGCAGCTCATATTCGCCGCTGACGATGGTGAGCCGGCTGGTCTGGCCGACCGGCTTGCGGCCGATGATGCCCGCGCGCACTTCCTCGCCCGTCACCCGCGGATCGAGGAACAATGTGCCCGCGACGAGATACAGCCCCTGTACGGGCGAGCCGGTGAGCGACATCTCGATCCCGCGCTGGCGGAAATCGCCGAGCCGGCGATAAACGCGCACCGGATCGAGGTTGAAATAGGGCTTGCGCACGTCGAACACGCCGGCGACCAGCCGGAAATTGCCGGAAAAGGCGTAGCGCAGGCCGGCGTCGATCTGCCGGGTGCGCAAAGCCGGCGACGCGGCATTGCGGTTCACCGCATTGTTGGGCGCGACGCCGCCTTCCTCGAGCCCCTGGGTATAGCTGCCATAGGCCGCCAGCCTGCCGGTGATCCGGATGGCCGCGGCCATATTGGCAAGCCAGGGCGAATCCTTGCCCTCCACCGGCAATGCCGTGTCGGGCGCGACGGTCTCCTTGCGGTAGAATGCCTTTTGCAGCCCGGCGCTGAGCTCGATGCGATCGAACAGCCGCCCTTCATAAGCGAGCGCGCCGGTCAACTGGCGGACATGATCGCGCGTCTTGGGTCCGAACGAGACGGTGGGTTCGGGCAGCGGATCGGGAATGCCGATGCGCGAGACGCCGAGGTCGGTCAGCGCCGCGCCGCCATAGCGCCGATGCTGGTCGCGGGCACGGACGACGAGGTGGACGCGGTGCGGCGCACGATCGGAACCGAAATCGTGAGTCAGCCTGAATTCGCCCGACATCGATGCGAAGCGCGTATCCTGTTCCTGCACCATCACGCGGTTCGCGGTTCCGTCGCGCTGGGTGTCGAGGAACAGGTCGGCATAATTCTCGTCGATGGTGAAGACCGAACGAAAGGCCCCGACCCTGATAACGGTCCGCCCGAGATCGAGCCTGGCGAGCGCGCCGAAGGTCGCGCCGACATTGCGATTGTCCGCCCATGATTGGCCGTAGAAGTGGGCGCGCTTGATCCGCGGCGGCAGATAATCGCCCGCGACGAAGATCGATGGCTGGGCTTCGCCAGCCCATGACCAGCTTCCGCTGCCGAAGACGGTGAGTTCGAACCGGTCGCTGGGCGTCCAGCGCGGCATGATCGCGACATTGGCATAGCCCGAGGCGGCGCCATAGCCGTCATCGGTGTTGTTGAGCGTACCGCCGGCGACCAGGCTCAGGCGATCCGGCCGCAATGGCAGTTGGAGATCGGCCTCGATACCGTAGGAACGGAACGGCCCCACGCTTGCAAGCAGGCTGCGCACCGGCTTGTCGCCCGCGCGGACGAGCGCATAATCGACGATGCCGGTCGGCGCCGGCAGCGGATAGCTCTGCGCCGAGATGCCGATGCGGATCGTCGCGGCGCTGATCAGATGGCTGACCGGTTCGACCTGCTGATCGAAATAGAGCCCGTCGATCCGCGCATTGCCGGCATCGATCGCGCTGAAGCCGCGCGCTTCGTTCGGCGTGTAGAGGCCGATATTCTCGTTGCCGATCGTCGTTCCGAACGCATCCTCGGCGCCGCGCACCGCATTGTCGTCGGCGCGTTGCGCGGACGCGGCGCCGGCAAAGGCCAGTGCGGCGATCGGCGCACATATGCAGGCTGCAATTCTGGACATTCGTGGCGCTCCGCTCCCCTGACGATGGAGTGAAAGCGGAACGGCGTGATCATATGCGTCACCGCGGCGTCACCGCGGCGTCAAATCGATCCCGGATGGCGATTTATTGCGCTCTACCCAAGGGCGGGAGCCCGAGCTTCGCGCGTTCGGCGTCGACGTAGAGCGCGAGCCGGCGGTCGATCGCGGCGAAGCGTGGATCGTTCGCCAGCGATCCGAAGACCGCGCTTCTGGCGAGCGGCCGATAGGGAATGGCCAGCAACTGATCCGGCATGTCCCGCGCCATCCGCTCGAGCACATCGAGCGCGCCCGAACGATCGCCCGCCAGCGTGGCCACGACCGCTTGCTCGAGACGCTGGATATGCAGCCCGGCGCGCTTTTGCCGGTTGCGCTCGGCCTGTGCGCGGATCCTGAGCAGCATTGCGCGCGCATCGGCGATCCGTCCGGCATTCCGCATGGCGACGGCGATCGCCCCGGCCTCGACGGGCTGGAGGGTTTCACCCGACCGGTAGCGCGCGACGCTGCCGAACCGCTGGTCGAACAGGTCGAGCAGCAATTGGCCATGCCCATTGGCCACCAGCGCGTCGTTGACGTCCCATAGCCCGGAGCCCGCCTGCCAGAAGGTCGCGGCATTGGCGCGGACCTGCTTCGCCAGATCGTCGTACCGGCGGCTGACGCTCAGCCGGCCGAGCCAGTCGCCGGCTTCGAGCTCGGCAAAGGCGGGGCCGGTTTCGCCCAGGATGGCGAGCTGCGATGCGGATTTGAAATGGCTCTGCCGGTCCTCCGGCGCCAGTTCGACCATGCGGCGGGCATGGCGCACGGCATCGGCCAGCCGCCCGTCGATCTGGGCGCGCACGAGTCCGAGCTGGGCCTTGGCACGCGCGTCGTTGGAAAGCGCGAAGAAGCGCTGCACGGCCGGCGCGATCTCATGATCCAGGCCGGCGTCCGACAGGGCAGCGATGAGATGTTCGTAGCTGAGGCCCCAAAGCGGGTCGATCGCGACCGCGCGGCGGAAGGCGGCGATGCCCTCGTCCGTCCGCCCGACGGTGGTGAGCGCCTGGCCGAGCCAGCGATGGAATTCGGCGCGCTGGGGGTCGAGTGCGACGGCGCGGCGATAATGCGGGAGCGAGGCGGCATCGCTGTGCGTGAGCAGGCCGAGCGCCGCCTGGGCTTCCGCCAGTTCGGGATCGATCCGCGCGGCGAGCGTCGCTTCGCGGCGGGCCTCTGCTTCCGCAGCGGCATATTCGCGCCGTCCATAGGTTGTGGGATGCCGCGATTGAAGGATCAGGACCTGCGCCAGCAGCGCATGGAGCGGGGCATGATCCGGCTGCATGGCGATGCCCTCGCGCAGCGTGCGCTCCGCCGCGGCGAGCGGCGCCGCGCGGCGATCGCGGATCAGTGCGCGCGCAGCGAGATAGCGATCATAGACCTGGGGAAGCGGCGGGGGCCGGTGGGGTGCGGTCATCTGGGCATATGAGCGCCCGAACCGTTCCGCCACCGCGGCGGCGATGTCGCTTTGCAGGGCGAATGCGGCGCCGATGCGCCGGTCGAAGCGATCCGACCAGAGCACCGAACGATCCGATACGCGGATCAGGCGGACGATGACGCGCAACTGGTCGCCTTCGCGCTGGACGCTGCCCTCGAGCAGATGGGTGATGCCGAGCTGTCCGGCGCGGCGCGGGACGTCGCCATCCCCGACCAGCTGATCCGCGGTGAAGCGGCCGACGATGCGTATGCCGGGCAAGCCGGCCAGCCGGTTCTGCACCTCCTCGCCGATCGCGCCGGTGAGCGGCGAGGGCGCGCCCGAAAGCTGCTGGAACGGGATGACCGCGATCACCGGGGAAGATGCCTGGGCCGGCGTGCGCAGCAGGAAGAACCATGAAGCGGCGGCCGCGCACAGCATGACCAGCGCCAGGCCGATCGCCCATGCCCATCGTCGCGGCAGGCCGGCCGGCACCGGTATTGCGGAGACCGGAGGCCCCGATGCACCGGACTGCGGCACAGACGAGGGCGCGAGCCGCAGACGCTCGTAAAGTGCGCGGGTCTCTTCGGCCGGCGCCGCATCCATCTCGTCGGCGAGCCAGTGGGCGAAGGCCTGGTAGCGGCGGTGGAGCTGTGCGGAATCGCCATTGGCGGCATCGGCCCGCAGCGCCACCCGAACCAGACATTCGTCATGCGGGGCCAGTCGCAGGGTCTGGTCGACGATATCGCGGGCGAGCGCCCCCCGGCCCTCTGCCAGCGCCGATTCCGCCCGCTGCACCCCGATCCTGGCCAGACTATCGGTCAGGTGCGGCCGTTCCTGACGCAACCACGCATCGAGCTCGTCCGAAATCCCGTCGAGTCCGCCAAGCAATGGCGTGCGCATGAGCGCCAGTTGCGCAGCGAGCTCGCCGGCATCCGCCTGTCCGGCCGTGGCGATGTCGTGCGCGACCGCGCCCGGCGCGAGCATGATGCGATCCTGGTCCGTGAGGATCGCATCGTTGCCGATCGCCGTCCGCAATTCGTACACGACCTGACGCAGGCTGGCGCGCCCCTGCTCGTCGGGTCGGTCCGCCCACAGGACATCGACGATGCGCTGGCGCGCGAGCCCCCCGGGCTCGAGCGCCAGCAGTGCCAGCAGTGCGCGCGATTTGCGGGTGCGCAGGGGAAAGGGGTGCCGGTCCTCTCCGAAAAGGGCGACATCGCCGGCGAGGCGCAGATAGAATCGATGGGGTTTCGCGCGAGGCGTCTCCAGGCTTTCGTTCGGACGATCGAAGGCTGCGCTCATCGGTGTCAGTCTATCAGCGGCTTGCGATTGCGCCAGCCTCGCACGGCGGGGCGGCCACGGCGCGCCTCAAACCTCCGCCCGGTTCCGGGGCCTCCGGACCCTAGTGTCGATTCGGTTCGGCTCCGGATTTTCCCTTGCTTGCCGCGATTCCCAAGTCGTTCGATGATTCCATCGAACTACAAATCGCTCTAAGGCGCAGGAAATAGAGAATCGACGCTTCGATGACGACGAGAAGGAGCGCAGCCCCAAACCCGGCAAGGGCCCGATCGCGTCCATGTCCCGGCAGATAATGGCCCAGGATCACGAAGGTCGTGTTCCATATCAGGCAGCCGAGTGACGTGGCCGCCAGGAAAGTTCGCGGTTCAAGCCGGAGGACGCCCGCCGGCAGCGGCAGATAGATGCGAACCATCGGCGTGATCTGCCCCATCAATGTCACCCGGAAATGATTTTGCCGATAAATCTGTGTCAGGCGATCATAGGCGCCGGGCCTCAGGAATATGTAGCGTCCGAAACGCGAGACTGTCGCCCTGGCGCGGCGTGGACCCAGCAGCCGACCGAGCGCGTACCAGCACAGCGCGCCGGCGACCGACCCCAGCGTGGCGGCGGCGATCGTCAGCGCAAGCATCGTTCCATCGCGCGCGGCGATGCCGAGAAACATGAGCAGGACGTAGGAGGGAAGCACCGGCACCAGCTTTTCGACTATGGCCAGGCAGCAAATCCCGCCAAGACCAAACCCCAGCAGCCAGGTGGCCAGATCCATGTTCGCCATGCGGGTTCCTGTCAGGCGAGTGCGGCGTGGCGTCTCGCGATCCGGTAGACGGAAGCTGGCGGCAGGTTGCGCACTGTCTTGCCGATGCGGACGGCCTCGAGGCCGAGCGGATCGAGAACCGCGTCCGAAACCGGGCAACCCCGATGATAGGTGATCTGGAAAAACGCTCCGTCGGGCCGCAGCAATCTGAAGGCGCCTTCGAGAATGGCGGCGATCTTCGCCGTCGACATCATCGAGAGACCCAGGCCGCTGACGACCGCGCCGATCGAATCCTGCTTCAATGTCGACACGTCTCCGAGCCGGGCCGCATCCATTTGCAGGATCCGGGCCTCAGGGAAACGGCATTGCAGGATTCGCGCGAAGTCCAGGCCATGTTCGACGAGAACGAGATCCCGTTCGGATACCCCGCGTTCAAGCAGCGCACGGGTGAACGGCCCTGTCCCAGGGCCCAATTCGACGACCGGACCCGTATTCGCACCGATTTCCTGTGTGACCAGCGCGGCGAGGGCCGGGCCGGATGGTGCGATCGCCGCCACGCGCAATGGATTGCGCAGCCATGAAACCAGGAAGGGCAATGCATCGGAAATGGGCATTCCGGACTCCGTTGAACGTCCGACAGAGAATGGCTGCCGGAAAACATATATCGCATCCGGGCATTGAGGCAGCCTGTCATGGCTTTGCTCCGATACCGGTGCCACGTGTCCGGGCGTTTCCCGCTGAACGGCCGACAAGCGGCTCGGTCAACGGCTTTCGCCAGGACCAGCATTCGATCGAATTGTCCAGGAGGTCCTGGAAGGCGCGGATTGGCTGCATCCGCCCCCCAAACAAAAACGCCCCGGTTTTCACCGGGGCGCTTTCGTTTTGCCGTTTCGCTGCGGTCAGTCGACCTTGGGCAGCGTCTCGAACTGGTGGTAGGGCGGCGGGCTGGACAGCGTCCATTCCAGCGTCGTCGCGCCTTCGCCCCAGGGATTGCCGACCGCCTTCTTGCCGGCTGCGAGCGAGATGATGACGTTCAGGAAGAACACCACCATGCCGGCCAGCATCAGCGTGTAGCCATAGGCGCTGGCGATATGGTTCCAGTGCTCGAACGCCGCCGGATAGTCCGGATAGCGGCGCGGCATGCCCTGGAGGCCCAGGAAGTGCATCGGGAAGAACAGGACGTTCACGCCGACGAAGAACAGCCAGAAATGCACCTGGCCCAGGAACTCGTTGTAGTTCTTGCCCCACATCTTGGCGAACCAATAGTAGAAGCCGGCGAACAGCGAGAACACGGCGCCCAGCGAGAGCACATAGTGGAAGTGCGCGACGACGTAGTAGGTGTCGTGCATATAGTTGTCGATGCCGCCATTGGCGAGCAGCACGCCGGTGACGCCGCCGACGGTGAACATGAAGATGAAGCCCAGCGACCACATCATCGGCGTCTTGAAGCTCAGCGAGCCGCCCCACATGGTGGCGATCCACGAGAAGATCTTGATGCCGGTCGGCACCGCGATCACCATCGTCGCCGCGGTGAAGTACATCTTCATGTTCACGGTGAGGCCCACGGTGAACATGTGGTGCGCCCACACGACGAAGCCGACCACGCCGATCGCGACCATGGCATAGGCCATGCCGAGATAGCCGAAGACGGGCTTTTTCGAGAAGGTCGCGACGATCTGGCTGACGATGCCGAAGCCCGGCAGGATCATGATGTACACTTCGGGGTGGCCGAAGAACCAGAACAGGTGCTGGTAAAGCAGCGGATCGCCGCCGCCGGCCGCGTCGAAGAAGGTCGTGCCGAAGTTACGGTCGGTCAGCAGCATCGTGATCGCCGCGGCGAGCACGGGCAGCGCGAGCAGCAGCAGGAAGGCGGTGACGAGCACCGACCACACGAACAGCGGCATCTTGTGCAGCGTCATGCCCGGTGCGCGCATGTTGAAGATGGTGGTGATGAAGTTGATCGCGCCCAGGATCGAGCTGGCGCCCGCAAGGTGGAGCGACAGGATCGCCATGTCGACCGCCGGACCCGCCGAGCCCGAGGTCGAGAGCGGCGCATAGACCGTCCAGCCGGTGCCGGCGCCGAGGCCGGTGCCGCCCGAGACGAAGGTCGAACCGAGCAACAGGCTGAACGCGGGAACGAGCAGCCAGAAGCTGATATTGTTCATCCGCGGAAAGGCCATGTCGGGCGCGCCGATCATGATCGGCACGAACCAGTTGCCGAAGCCGCCGATCATCGCCGGCATGACCATGAAGAAGACCATGATGAGACCGTGGGCGGTGATCAGCACGTTCCACAGATGGTTCGCCTGATCGGCGGTGGCGCCAGGCCCTTCGAGCGTCGCCGCCCAGGACTGGAGATACTGGACGCCGGGTTCGGCAAGCTCGAGCCGCATCAGGCCCGAAATGCCGCCGCCGATGATACCCGCGATGATCGCGAAGATCAGGTACAGCGTGCCGATGTCCTTGTGGTTCGTCGACATGAACCAGCGGGCGAAGAAGCCCGGCTTGTGATCGGCGTCGTGATGATGGTCATGCGCGTGCGCGTCGTGAAACTCGGCAGGCGTTGCAGCGATATCGGTCATGAGTTCAGCTTCCGGTGGCCGCGGCAGCGGCATTGGTGGCGTTCGCGGCGGGAGCGGCCTCCGCGGCGTTGCTCGCGGCGGCGGCGTTCGTGGCATTGGCCGCGTTCGCGGCCTCGGCGGCTGCCGCCGCTTCCTCTGCTGCCTTTTCGGCTGGCATCTTGCCCCCCTTGGTCTTGACCCAGACGGCGAACTGCTCGGGCGAGACCGCCTCGACCGCGATCGGCATATAGGCGTGACGCGCACCGCAGAGTTCGGAGCACTGGCCGTAATAGACGCCGGGCTTGTCGATGGTGAAGGTCACTTCGTTGGTCCGGCCCGGAACCGCGTCCATCTTGATCCAGAAGGCGGGGACCGCCCAGCTGTGGATCACGTCGTTGGCGGTCACCAGCACCTTGATCGGCACGCCGACGGGCAGGATGACGCGGTTGTCGGCGGCGAGCAGCGCAGGTTCGCCGCGCTTCTTCGCTTCGTCGGCCGGCAGCATGTTCGCGGTCAGCTCGATGCCATGGTCGGGATATTCATAGCCCCAATACCATTGGTTGCCGATCGCTTTGAGCGTCACGGCTTCCTTCGGCGCCGGCTTGTACTGGCGCGCCAGCAGGCTGATCGACGGGATCGCGATGCCGACAAGGATCAGCACCGGGAACAGCGTCCAGATCACCTCGATAAAGGTGTTGTGCGTGGTCTTGGACGGCACCGGATTCGCCTTGGCGCGATAGCGTACCGACACCCACAGCATCAGCAGGAGCACGAACAGCGAGATGACGAACATGACGGGCACGAGGATATAGTCGTGCATCCAGAGCGCTTCGCCGCCCAGCGTGGTCACCTGCGGCTGAATGCCGAAGGCGCCATCGACCGGCTGGCCGATGCCGTCGACGGGCTTCGCCATCGGAAAGGCGGGCGCGGCCTCGGCGGCGTTGGCCGCCGGCGTCGCGGCATTGCCGGCGGCTGCCGACGTCGCCGCATTCTCAGCAGCGGCACCGGCCTCGGCATTGGCGGCGGGAGCCGTCACAGCCGGAGCGGGCGCCGGCTGCTGCGCCTGCGCCGCTGCTGGCGCGAGCGCCATGCAAAGTGCGGCCAGGGCTGTCTTCAGCATGTTCATAGGCGTCTCGATCTCACTTGTCCCCTGGGGGACCGGGCGCGCCGATTCCTCGGAACAGCCGGTCATTTTGGGGCGGCTTATAGGCACGGTGTTCGCGCGCCTCAAGCATGCGTGACGATTTATTGACCCCGTTGCCGCCCGCGCGGCAGCCACTATAAGGCGCCCCGCATCGAAACCCTGGGGCACAGGCATGACCGACGACGAGATTCTGGCGGAATTCCGCGCTGCAGACGCATTGCTCGAGGGGCATTTCATCCTCTCGTCCGGTCTGCGCAGTTCACGCTATCTGCAATGCGCGCGCGTATTGATGGATCCGATGCGCGGCGCGCGGCTGGCTTCGGCGCTGGTCGCGCGCATGCCGCGCGACATCCGGTCTTCGGTCGAGATGGTGGTTTCGCCCGCAATGGGCGGGGTGATCGCCGGGCATGAGATGGGCCGCGCATTGGGCGTTGAGGCGGTTTTCCTCGAACGGCCCGAGGGTATTTTCGAGCTTCGCCGTGGCTTTCGGTTGAAGCCGGGGCAGAAAGTGCTGATGATGGAGGATGTGGTCACGACCGGCCTGTCTTCGCGCGAGGCAATCGAGGCGATCGGCGAAGCGGGCGGCGAAGTGATCGCCGCAGCCGCCTTGGTCGATCGCTCGGGCGGCGCGGCGCAATTCGACGTGCCCTTCTTCCCGTTGCTGACGCTCGCGGTGCCGACCTACGCGCCCGACGAATTGCCGCCCGAACTGGAAGCGATCCCGGCGATCAAGCCGGGCAGCCGCAAGGAAGCGGCGTGAATCTCCGGCTCGGCGTCAACATCGATCATGTCGCGACGATCCGGAACGCGCGCGGCGGCGCGCATCCCGATCCGGTCAAGGCGGCGCTGATCGCCGCCGAATCGGGCGCCGACGGCATCACCGCGCATCTGCGCGAGGATCGGCGCCACATCACCGACGCCGATATCGACGCGCTGATGGGGGCGCTGACCATTCCGCTCAACCTGGAGATGGCGGCGACCGAGGAAATGCTCGAGATCGCGCTGCGCCACCGGCCGCACGCGGCCTGCATCGTACCCGAACGGCGCGAGGAGCGGACGACCGAAGGCGGGCTCGACGTCGCCGGGCAGGACAATCACCTCAAGCCCTTTATCGAGCGACTTTCCGCCGCGAACATCCGCGTCAGCCTGTTCATCGAGCCCGATCCGCGCCAGATCGAGGCGGCGATCCGGCTGAAGGCGCCGGTCGTCGAGTTCCACACCGGGCGCTACGCGCATCTCGACGGTGACGCGCAGATGCAGGAATTGCGCCGTATCGCCGATGCCGCGGCGCTTGCCGCGAAGAACGGCATCGAGCCGCATGCAGGGCATGGCCTGACCTTCGACAATGTCTCACCGGTCGCGGCGATCCCGCAGCTCGCCGAGCTCAATATCGGCCATTTCCTGATCGGCGAAGCGATCTTCACCGGGCTCGACGCGAGCGTGACCAGGATGCGCGAGCTGATGGATCTGGCGCGGTGAAGCGCGAAGCTCCATCCTTCTCGTCTGCGGAACGGAGGATAGGGTGATCATCGGTCTGGGCTCCGACCTGTGCAACATCGAGCGGATCCAGGCGTCGCTCGACCGATTCGGCGAGCGATTCGAAAAACGCGTCTTCACCGATATCGAGCGTGCCAAGGCGGGACGCAGGCCCTTCACCAAGGCGGGCACGCTCGCCAAGCGCTTCGCCGCCAAGGAGGCTTTCTCCAAGGCGGTGGGCACCGGTTTCAAGGCCGGCGTTTTCATGAAGGATATCGGCGTGATCAATGCGGCGAGCGGGGCGCCGACGCTTGCGCTCACCGGCGGGGCGAAGGCGAGGCTTGACGCGCTGACGCCGCCGGGCCACGCCATGACCGTGCACCTGACGCTGACCGACGACCACCCATGGGCCCAGGCCTTCGTGATCCTGGAAGCCATTCCCGCCAAGGACGCAGACATTTGACCGAGATCGCCGAAAACGAGGTCTCAGAAAAAGAGATCTCAGACAAAGAGGTCGCCGGGAAAGGCAAGAGCGGCGGCACCGACTGGTGGGCCGAGGTCCGCGCGATCTTCTGGCTGATCCTGGCTGTGCTCGGATTCCACAGTTTCATCGCCAAGCCATTCTACATCCCGTCCGAATCGATGATGCCGGGCCTGCTGACCGGCGACCGGCTGGTCGTGTCCAAATATCCCTATGGCTGGTCCTATGTATCGCCCAGCTTTCATGTGATGCCGCCTGTGGAAGGACGGCTGCTTGGCCGGATGCCGCAGCGCGGCGATGTCGTGATCGCCAGCCCGCCGGGCAAGCGCGAGGATTATATCAAGCGCGTCATCGGGATCGGCGGCGACAAGATCGAGGTGCGCAACGGCATCGTGCTGCTCAACGATCAGCCGCTGCGCCGGGTGTCGCTGGGCACGACGCGGATACCGGTCGACGTCAATGCGCCGTGCAGCCCCGACGATTATCCGATGGCGCGCCGACCCGGCCCCGACGGCAAGCTTTATTGCGAGCTGCCCGCTTTCCGCGAATATCTGCCCGACGGGCGCAACTATGTCGTGCTCGACACCGGCTGGTCGCCGGGCGACGATTTCGAACCGGTCGCGATTCCCAAGGATCATGTCTTCCTGATGGGCGACAATCGCGATCATTCGGCGGACAGCCGCTTCCCCGTCGAGGGCAAGGGGCTGGGTGGCCCCGTGCCGTGGGAGAATGTCGGCGGTCGCGCCGAGTTCATCACCTTCTCGCTCGACGGTTCGGCCAATTGGTGGAATCCGATCAGCTGGTTCACCGCGATGCGCGGCGGCCGGGCCTGGACCGGGCTTCATCCTGACAAGGATTGATCGCCAATGACCGGGGAACGCACGAAGACCGTGAAAGCCCCGGGACCGAGCGAGGTCCGTGACCCCGAGACCCGCCGGGAGATCAGCCGCGCCTTCATCTGGCTGAGCATGGCGAGCGCCTTTGCGCTGGTCGTCATCCTCATCCAGCCACTGCTGCTGATCCTGGGCGGGATCATCTTCGCGATCATCCTGGACGGCGGTGCACGACTGCTCGGGCGGGTGCTGCCGATCGGACGCGGCTGGCGGATCGCCATCCTTATGATCGCTGCCACCGCCTTTCTGTTCGGCACGCTCTACATGACCGGCGTCGAGCTTGCGCAGCAGGCGGGCCAGTTGCGCAGCACTGTCGAAGTGCAGGGCGACCGGCTTCTGCAATGGGCCGAACAGATGGGCATCATGCCCGGTGCCGAGGACATGAAGAGTCTGGCGCGCGAGGCCGTGGGGTCGATCGGACGCGTCACCGGTTTTGTCAGCACCGCATTCGGCGCGCTCACCAGCCTGTTCATGATCGTGGTGATCGGCCTGTTCCTGGCGATGGAGCCGCGCGTCTACGACCGTGGCTTCCAGTGGCTGCTGCCGGCCGACAAGCGCAACGATGCGCGCATCACGCTCGAACGGATCGGCCAGACCATGCGCCGGCTGATGTTCGGGCGGATCATCGGCATGGTGGCCGAAGGGATATTGACCTGGATCGCGCTGGTGATCGGCGGCGTGCCGATGGCGCTGATCCTGGGCATCCTGACGGGCATGCTCGCCTTCATCCCCAATATCGGCGCGTTCGTCAGCGGCGTGCTGATGGTCGCGGTCGGTTTCAGTTCGGGCGTCGAGACCGGGCTATGGGCGATCGGGACCTATTTCGTCGTGCAGACCTTTGACGGCTATGTGCTGATCCCGATGGTCGCCAAGCGCACGGTGGACATGCCGCCCGCACTGACATTGGGCACGCAGATCATCTTCGGCACCTTGTTCGGCATCTATGGGCTGGCGCTGGCCGATCCGATCGTCGCGATGATTCGCGTGGCGCTGGAGCGTCGGGCCGAGCAGATCCCGGCCGGTGCCTCCGCTGCGGGGCAAAGGATCGCACGGCGGGGCGGGGGATAACCCGGCCCCCTCAATCTGTCGCTCCAGCCCTTCGGCTTTGCTCAGGATAAACCTCGCCTTCAGCGTAAAGCCCGATAATTCCGGGGAGTGCACGGGTCGGCCGGGTGTCGAGACAGGATTTGCAGCCCGTGTCCCGGCACAGTCGCAGATCCGCACATACTGAGGAACCGTTGAGCGAAGTCGAAACGGCATCTCGAAGGACGTGACCGCATGGTGCGTCCTTCGAGACAAGCTTCGCTACGCTGCTGCGCAGCTACTCAGTCTTTCCTCAGGATGGGCGGGCTCGGGAGAGCGCCAGAGATGAAGCCGCGCCTCACCGCATCGCTTTGGCATCTGCCTCCTCAAAATCCCGGACACCAGTGAGTTTTCACTGGGGTGACATGTGAGATGGGATGATTCGCGCTCGACCTACAGAGGTTGGCAAAAGAAAACGCCCGGAAGCAGGTCCGGGCGTTTTCTTTTCGAATTCTCGATAGGGGGCAGGGGTTATTGCGCGCCGGGCGGCATCCCACCTGGGGGCATACCCTGTTGCGAAGGCAATGCGCCCTGCTGGCGGAGTCGTTCCATCTCGGCCTGGATCTCGGCGACCGACTTATAGTCGAGCAGGTCGACATCGAAGACGAGCAGCGAATTGGCCGGAATCACTTCGGCGGGCGAGCGTTCGCCATAACCGAGCGCGGGCGGAATCCAGAGCTTGTACTTGCCGCCGCGCTTCATGAGCTTCAGTCCCTCGGAGAAGCCGGGGACGACCCCGGCAACCGGGAAACTCGCCTGGGGATTCTCGTCGAAGACGGTCCCGTCACGTAGCGTGCCCTTGTAACCGACGAGCACCGCGTCCGAATCGGTCGGGCTACCGCCCGTGCCCTCCTGAACGACCTGATATTGCAGGCCGGATGCGGTGGTGACCACGCCCGGCTGCTTGGCGTTCCACGCCAGGAATTGCTCCGGCGTCGCGGCATTCGCCAGCTGGGGCGATGACGTGCCGTACCAGGCGGCGCCAGCCGCTGCGGCCACGGCCAAGCCGACGCCGACCCACAAGGTGAGGAGCGTGCCCTTTTTGACGGGACGAAGCGGAACGGCGGTCACCGACATACGCAGAACTTCCCCGAAAGGGCCTTAACGGACGCCGTCGCGCTCCATGCGCTTGCGCTCGAGCTTGCGTGCGCGGCGAATCGCGGCAGCGCGCTCACGTGCACGCTTCTCCGAGGGCTTCTCGTAGTGACGACGCAGCTTCATCTCGCGGTAGACGCCTTCGCGCTGCAGCTTCTTCTTGAGCGCGCGCAGCGCCTGGTCGACGTTATTGTCGCGAACGAGGATTTGCATAAGGCCGTCTGTCTCCAATCCGTCGAACGACTCGCGCGATGTGCGGGTCGCAAAAGCAATAATCAGGGGTCGCCGCGAACCGAGTCCGCAGCGCATCGCGCGGCCCCTAACAGTGCAGTCTCCGATTTTCAAGCCGGAAGCGGCATTTCGCCGCGTCTATTTGCCCGTTCGGTGCGCGATGCGATATGGATCGGACAGAGAATGATGTCGACCGAGGAGAGAGGTTATGGCCACCGCGATCAGGCGCAACGCGCAATGGAGCGATTCGGAATGGCAGGCAAGGCAGCAACTCGCCGCCTGTTACCGGGTGTTCGACATGCTCGGCTGGTCCGAGATGATCTACAACCACATCACCGTGAAGCTGCCCGATGAAGAGGGCGCTTTCCTGATCAACCCGTTCGGGCTGCATTTCGGCGAAGTGACCGCGTCGAGCCTGGTCAAGATCGATATCGACGGCAACAAGCTGGACGACAATCCCTGGCCCGTGAACCGCGCGGGCTTTGTCCAGCACAGCGTCTTCCATCGCAACCTGCCCGACGCCCATTGCATCATGCACACCCACACCACCGCCGGCATGGCGGTGAGCTCGGTCGAGGGCGGGCTGCGCCCGACCAATTTCTATGCCTGCAATTTCGCCGGGCAGATCGCCTATCACGATTTCGAAGGCGTCACGGTACGCGACGAGGAAGGGCCGCGGCTGATCGAGGCGCTGGGCAACAAGCGCGTCATGCTGCTCAGGAACCACGGCATCCTTGTCATGGGCCGCACGCTTCCCGAAGCGTTCGTCAAGCATTGGGCGCTGCAGCGTGCCTGCGAGATCCAGGTGGCGACCGCGGCGATGGGCACGCCGCTCCTGGTGTCCGACGAGGTGGTCGCCGTCCATCAGCGCGATCTTTACATGGCGCAGGCGCATGCCGAGCCCGGCAAGGCAGATTTCGACGCGATGGTCAGGAAAGTCGACAAGATCGACCCAAGCTGGCGCGACTAAGGACGGGCCGCCTTTCGGGCGATGCCGGGCTACGAACGGCGCCGCGCTGTGCTTCCGGTGCTCACGTACTGAAGTACGCTGCGCGCCGGTTCTCGCGCGGCACCATTCTCGCTCCGGCCTGGCCCGAAATGCGACCCGTCCTGCGGCCCGACTAGCCGAAGCGGTAGCCCGAGACGGCCCAGCCCAGGACGTGATCCTTGAAGTCGCGGGTGGCCGGGGCGTTGCCGCCGGCGCCGAGCGCCACCATCAGCGGCAGCAGATGCTCCTCGCGCGGATGCGCGAAATGGGCGTCGGGCAGCTCGGCCCAGGCGGCGACGCGTGCCGCGCGCGATTGCGGGTCGGGATCGGTGACGGCTGCGGTCAGGGCGTCGTCCCAGATGTCGGCGCGCGCCGTCACATGCGGGCCGCGTTCGCGCAGATTGTGGAAGCTCATGCCCGATCCGACGATCAGCACGCCTTCGTCGCGCAGTGGCGCGAGCGCGCGACCGGCGGCGATATGGGCGGCGGGATCGAGGTCCTGGCGCAGCGAGAGCTGGGCGACCGGGATATCGGCATCGGGCAGGGCGACCATCAGCGGAATGAAGACGCCGTGATCCCAGCCGCGCTCCGCGTCCTCCGCGGTCCCGAATCCGGCCGATTCGAGCAGCCCGGCCGCGCGCCGCGCCAGATCCGGTGCACCGGGTGCATCCCAGCGGAGCTGATAGGTGTGCGGGGGGAAGTTGTAATAGTCGAAATACAGGCCGGGCCGTTCGCCGCTATGGACGGTGAAGGCGTTCTCTTCCCAATGGCCCGAGACCAGCAGGATCGCCCTGGGCCGTTCGGGCAGCGATGCGATCAGGCCCTTGAGATAGGCCTCCATCGGGCGCCACATCGGATCGGGCGCCGCGCCGGGGTTCATGAAGAAGCATGGGCCACCGCCATGCGGGATGAAAAGGGTGGGGAGTGTCATGGCCGGAATATCGCCCCTGCCGGACACGGCATCAATGCTTCGGTCAGGCCGTTATTGGAAAAGCATCGTTTCGTGATCCCGGACCATCTTACCGTCCGTGGCGGGGGCAGTCGTCGGATGATTCCCTCCGGCGTGAATTCGCTTTAGATAGGGAGCATGACCCGCTTCACCGTCAACAACCAGCCCGTGCAATATCGGATGGATCCGCAAACCCCCTTGCTCTGGGCGCTGCGCGACGCATCCAACCTCACCGGCACCAAATATGGCTGCGGGCGGGGCGATTGCGGCGCCTGCACCGTGATCGTCGACGGTGAGGCGGTCAGGAGCTGTACCGTCACCATCGCCCAGCTCGAGGGCAGCTTCGTGACGACGATCGAGGCATTGTCGCGCGACCGCAGCCATCCGGTGCAGCAGGCCTGGGCTGCGGAGAATGTGCCGCAATGCGGCTATTGCCAGTCGGGCATGATCATGGCGGCGGCGGTGCTGCTCGACAAGAATCCCAACCCGACCGATGCCGATATCGATGCGGCGATGACCAATATCTGTCCGTGCGGCACCTATCCGCGCATCCGCCGCGCGATCCGCCATGCCGCGGGAGTGGCAGCCGGGCGCGAACGGATCGCCGCGGCACCCCCGCCCGGCATCGATCCCGAGGATGCCGCGCGCGCGGTCCCCGCGCTTTCGCCGCCGCCAAAGACCGGGAAACGCTGACACGAAAGCTTTCACAGTGCTTTCAACACGGTTCAGCGCGCGCTCATGCATGTTCGGCCATTAAGGCATGGATGGCGGCCAAGGGTGTCGCCGGTGGAGTATCAGTGATGAGGAAATTGATGATCCTGGCGCTGCTTGCCGCGACGGCAGCGACCCCGGCGATGGCACAGCGCGGCGATCGTGGCGATCGTGGTGATCGCGGGGGCCGCGCCGAGCGCAGCCAGGGACAGGACCAGGGTTCCGCCCCGCGTGCTGATCGAGGCCAGTATCGCGCCGAGCGTGCGCAACAATATCGCGCCGAACGCGCGCAGGGCCAGGTGCGTGCGGAGCGTTTCCAGCGTCCGGTGGCTCCGGTCGCGCCGATACAGGCGCAACCGCAGTTCAGTGGGCAGCGCCAGGGCTTTCGCCAGGAACGGCGTGACGACCGTCAGGACTTCCGGCGCGAGCGCCGCGACGACCAGCGCGGTTTCCGCGTCGAGCGTCAGGGCGACCGCCAGGATCTGCGCAACGGCGTGGTGACCCGGGATCAGTTCCGTGGCGATCGCCAAGGCGACCGCCGCGACTATCGCGCCGACCGCCGCGACGATCGTCAGGATTTCCGTCGCGATCGTCAGGGCGACCGTCGCGACTGGCGGGACAACAACGGCGATCGCCGCGACTGGCGCGGCGACAATAACGACCGGCGGGACTGGCGTGACAACAACGACCGTCGCGACTGGCGCAATGGCAGCAATGACCGGCGCTGGGATCGTGGCGACGACCGTCGCTGGGACCGCTCGGACAATCGCCGCTGGGATCGCAACTGGCGCAACGACAATCGCTACAACTGGCAGCACTACCGGCAGTCCAACCGCAATGCCTATCGGGCGGGCCGTTATTATGCGCCGCGCGGATGGGGTTATGGCTATCGCCGCTTCTCGATCGGCGTCACGCTGAACTCGCTGCTGTTCGGTTCGAGCTACTGGCTCGACGATCCCTGGGCGTACCGTCTGCCGCCGGCCTATGGTCCGTATCGCTGGGTTCGTTATTATGACGACGTCATCCTGGTCGACGTTCGCACCGGCTATGTCGTCGACGTGATCCACGACTTCTTCTGGTAAGCCCGCAAGGGCTAGGGCGAAGGGCGTCCCGCATCTCGCGGGGCGCACTTTTTCTTGCTCGGTGCGTATTTCTAGCCAGGCTCCAGCATGTTCTATGACGCCGGCCGAGCCGTCGATACCGGTACGACGGGGGCGTCGCCGACGACTCCCGTTTTTTGCAGATAGGCGGCCATCCGCGTGCGAAGCGATGGGACGTAGAAATAGCGAGCAAGCACCGCATCCACGGCATTGCCGGGTTTGCGCGCCATCTGGCTGGCCTTTGCCCAATGCGCACGTGCCGCGGTGATATTGCCGCGCGCCGCCTGGGCGAAGGCCTGGATCACTTCATACTGACCGGACATGCCGGCACCCGGCGGCCTGATGGTATCGGCAACGTGCAGCGCATCGTCGGTGTCTCCCCGTTCGACCAGCGCCAGGATCAATGCCGCTCCGTAGAAGGCGGGAACGTCCGGATCCTCGGCGATCGCGCGCTGGAGCAGAGGCACACCGCCGGCATCGTCGCAGGCGACCAGCACATAGCCGACCAGGCCGGCGAGTTCCGGGTTATAGGGATTGAGCGCGACCGCGCGCTGGCCCAGGTCGCGGCCGCGCGCGCACTGGCCGTTCATGATCGCCACGCGGACATCGGCGATCTGTGCCTCGGCGCTCTTGGAATTCGCGGCCACCGCGCGCCGCGCATAATCGGCAGCACGCGCGAGGCCGTTGGCGCCGCCGCCGCCGATCGAGGGATCCAGGCTCATAAAGGCGGCTGCCGCGAGCGCGGTCGGATCCATCGGCTCGCGCGCCACCGTTTCGCGCACGCAATCACGAACGCGCATGCGCACCGCCGGATCGCGGTACCGGAAATAGCCCTCATAATCGAGCATGCAGGCATAGCCGGGTTCGCCTACCGGCTGGAGCAGTCCGCGCTGATGCGTGGCGATCACGCCGAATGGCGCGATCAGCGCGATGATGGCGGGACGCATTCTTTCGGTGAGCGTCGATCGCTGCGGCGGTTCCGACGCTCGTCCCGGCACCGTTGCCTGAGGCGAAACATCGATCACGTCGGACCAGAGCTGGTCGCCCGACTGGACGTCGAGCAATGTCAGCACGATCTGGCGTCCGCCGAACGCGCCGCTGGTGTCCGCGCGGCCGAGCAGACGATAGACCGGGCGGTCGACATCGGGTGCGTCGCGACTGCTGGTGGGATCGCTTTCACGTACGCGGATCAGCCACGATCGATGCAGTGCGTCCTCCAGTAGCGTCCGTCCGGCGGCGGCGAGCATCCGCGCATCCGGTCCGCCATTCGCGGTGATCTCACCCAGTTCGAGCACCGGCGCCTGCGATACCAGACGCAGCGGCGCGCGCAGATCGTTCGCGCTGCGCACGATCCAGACCAATGTGACGAAAGCGAACAGCAGCACCGATCCGATGGCGACGAGGCGCCAGGGAAAGGGTGGCCGCGACTGAGGCGGCGGAGACGATCGGCGGAGACCTTCGGAAAGCAGGGTCTTGGTCGAGGGGTTCTCGCCCTGATCCCAGGCCGGTGTCCGCCAATTGGCGGCGGGCGTGTCGGGCTGGACGAAATGGACGCGATAGGAGCCTTGCTTGACGTGGAGGCGGATGCCGTCCTCGGGCGAGCCGCCGGCATAATAGGCGTCGAGCATTTTGCGCAGCCGGCCGACCTGGACACGGGGATAGCTGTCGGATTGGGAATCGAAATCCGGATCGCGGCCCAGGCCCTCGACGGCGACTGTATAGGCCTTCAACTCCTCGCCGCCGCCGGCAAGCGTGATCCTGACGAGGAAGCCGAGCAGCTGGCGCATGACGGGGGCACGCTCGAACTCGGGCGTACGGAAGATCGCTTCGAGCTCGGCCATAATCCGGTCCGGCTCGGGCTTCCCATCCCGGGGCGTTTCGTCAGCGGCCATCCGCTTCCTTTCCACCGTCCCTCGGCCCAGAACGCCGTGTAACGGTAAAATCATAAGCTGCTCGCATGTTACATCCCCCGCCATAGCATGCGATAATCGCCAGGCCGAACACCAATCTCCTGATGCCGATCAAGTGGAGCGGCCAGGAACTGTTCTGAAAGCCAAGCTCGCACAGGCATCATTTCGGAATCGTAACCTTTTAGGCGATTGGCCAAATTACTGGACGTAACGGTCTCATCACGCTGTTATCACGCCCCGTGGAGCCTCGGAAGTAACGGAATGGTAAAGATAATCCTTAACAAAACCTTGCCATCCACTTCCCGTCATCGGCATCGAACGACTCCGCGTAACGGTATGAGACGGTCTGAAACTCCCGTGACTGTGTGAGAACGGTCATATCGCTTGCGGATCAGATGTTCTGAACCGCCGTTCGGCAACTGTTGGGTTTCAACGGGCGCGGTACCGGTGTCCGTTAGCGGCCGGGAATGGTGGCACGAAATCTGATCCGGCTCTGGGGCCGAACTGATGACTGTGACGGTTTCAATCGTTGCTCTCACGGATCGCGCCGCCGAGCCGATGTGTACGGATAATGCCTGACACCAAGCGCCTAGTCCCCACCGGGCGCGCTCAGGCGGCAGATGTGCGCATCTTCGAGCCGGCGGCGGCGATCCCCACAACGTCGCCGCCGGCTCACTTCCTCCCCAGCCATCGACGACAAATATTCGGACGGTTCAGTCCGGGAAGCGCTGGAGCGCGGCCAGTGCCGCGCGCGTGGCGCGTGTGCCGTTGCGAGCGGCGTAATGGCGCTCGGAGACGCAGCGTGCGGCAATGGTGGGATAGCCGATATCGGTCGATCCGCTGAGAATCGGCACAATGGCGCGTTCGCATTGCGCGCGAGTCTCATAGCGATAGCTGGACAGGCGAACCTCGGTGCAGGCGCCGCCGCCATCGGCACACCCCAATATCGCCATCACATAGGTCAGCGCTTCCACAGGGCCGCTCCTTCACCGGGAACAACCGTCGATAGGCGACGGAGTTCCCGCATTGGCGGATGGCCGGCGGGAACCATGATAGCGCATCGCTTTGTGCGGAAAACCGGTGGCCACTTTTCCGCGCGATGCTTTAGATAGGGGCGATGCCGCCCATCGACACCGATCCGACAGACCTCCCGCCCAAGGGGTTCGCGCCGCTCCGGCGCTTCCTGCCCTATCTATGGCCAGTCGACGATCCGGCGCTCCGCGTCCGTGTCGTGATCTCGCTCGTGCTGGTGCTGGTCGCCAAGGGCATGACGCTGATCATGCCCTTTGCCTACAAGGCGGCGATCGACCGGATGGCGCCTGGGCTGGAGCCGGCGGTGACGCTCGCGATCGCGCTGGTCGTCGCTTATGCGGGCGCCCGCTTCGCGGGGGTGTTGTTCGACAATATCCGCAACGCGATCTTCGAGCGTGTCGGGCAGGATGCCACGCGACGGCTTGCGGCGCATGTCTTCGAGCATCTCCACGGCCTGTCGCTGCGCTTCCATCTGGAGCGGCGGACCGGCGCGGTCACCAAGGTGGTCGAACGTGGCACCAAGAGCATCGACGTGATGCTCTATTTCCTGCTGTTCAACATCGCGCCGACGCTGATCGAGCTCGGCGCGGTCGCGATCATCTTTCAGGTCAAGTTCGGCTTCGGGCTGGTCGCGGCGACCTTTGCCATGGTCATCGCCTATATCTGGTTCACGCGCGCGGTGACCGACTGGCGCGCCAAGCTGCGCCAGCAGATGAACGATCTCGACACCGGTGCGGTCGCGCGCGCGGTGGATTCGCTGCTCAATTACGAGACCGTCAAATATTTCAACGCCGAGCGGCGCGAGGCCGACCGCTATGGCCGCGCGGTCAAGGCCTATGCCGATGCCGCGGTGAAGAATGAATCGTCGCTGGCGATGCTCAATGTCGGCCAGTCGCTGATCACCAATCTGATGATGGCCGGCGCGATGGGCTATACCGTCTGGGGCTGGAGCACCGGTCTTTTCACCACGGGCGACGTGGTGCTGGTCAACACGCTGCTTGCGCAGCTCTTCCGGCCGCTCGACATGCTCGGCATGGTCTATCGCACGGTGCGGCAGGGGCTGATCGACATGGAAGCGATGTTCAGCCTGGTCGACACGCGCGCCGAGGTGACCGACCGGCCCGGTGCGCCGCCGCTGGTGGTGACGTCCGGACGGCTGACCTTCGAGAATGTCTCCTTCGCCTATGATGCCGAACGGCCCATCCTGAAGGGCGTGGATTTCGATATTCCGGCGGGCGGCACGCTTGCGGTCGTCGGGCCGTCGGGTGCGGGGAAGTCGACGCTCGCGCGGCTGATCTTCCGCTTCTACGATGCGACGGGTGGACGCATCCTGATCGACGGACAGGATATCGCGGCCGTGACGCAGACGTCGCTGCGCGCCGCGATCGGCATCGTTCCCCAGGATACGGTGCTGTTCAACGACACGATCGGCTACAATATCGGCTATGGTCGCGAGGGGGCGGGGCAAGCGGAGATCGAGGCCGCGGCGCAGGGAGCCGCGATCCACGGCTTCATCGAAAGCCTGCCCGACGGTTATGATGCGAAGGTCGGCGAACGCGGGCTCAAACTGTCCGGCGGCGAGAAGCAGCGCGTGGCGATCGCGCGCACGCTGCTCAAGGATCCGCCGATCCTGATCCTCGACGAAGCGACCAGCGCGCTCGACAGCCGCACCGAAGCGGAGATCCAGACGACGCTGAACACGGTCGCGGCGCGGCGCACGACGATCGTGATCGCGCACCGGCTGTCGACGGTGGTCGATGCCGACGAGATCGTCGTGCTCGAGGCGGGCCGCATCGCCGAGCGCGGCACGCATCGCAGCCTGCTCCGGAAGAACGGTCTTTATGCCGAGATGTGGGCGCGGCAGCAGGCCGAGGAGGAGATGGAGGAGGCGTGAGGTGGTGGCCATGTCATTGCGAGGAGCGTAGCGACAAAGCATCCAGAAGGGCGCGCATCCCTGGATTGCCGCGCTTCGCTCGCAATGACGCCGTGAGCGCGTGACCGAACAAGTTCAGCATGACGAATCCAGCGCGCCCAGTTAGGGGAAGGCCATGCAATCCCCCGAGGCGATCCTCCGCACCACTTTCGGCTTTCCAGATTTTCGCGGCGTCCAGCGCGATGTCGTCGATCGTGTGATGGCCGGCCGGCGCACGCTGGCGGTCATGCCGACCGGCGCGGGCAAGTCGCTTTGCTATCAGCTTCCCGCCGTCGCGCTGGAGGGCACGTGCATCGTTCTGTCCCCCTTGATTGCGCTGATGCACGATCAGCTGCGCGCCGCGACCGCGGTCGGGATCAGGGCGGCGACGCTCACATCCGCCGACGACAATCGCGCCGAGACGCTGGCGCGTTTCCGTGCCGGCGAACTCGATCTGCTCTACGCCGCCCCCGAGCGCGCGACGGGCGAAGGGTTCCGCAACCTGCTGCGCGACGCAAAGGTCGCGCTGTTCGCGATCGACGAAGCGCATTGCGTTTCCGAATGGGGGCATGATTTCCGGCCGGACTATCGGCTGCTGCGCCCGCTGCTCGACGAATTCCCCGAGGTTCCGCGGCTGGCGCTGACCGCGACGGCGGACGCGCATACCCGCGAGGACATTCTCGTCCAGCTCGGCATCCCGCATGAGGGGCTGATCGTCGCGGGATTCGACCGGCCCAATATCCGCTATCACATCTCCCCCCGGCAGGGCACGACGCAGCAGCTCGCCGATCTCGTCGCCGAACAGCCCGGCCCCGGCATCATCTATGCGCAGACCCGCGCCGCCACCGAGAAGCTCGCCGCCACCCTGTCCGCCAAGGGGCGCGAGGTGCGCGCCTATCATGCCGGGCTCGATCCCGCGGCGCGCGCGAAGAACCAGCATGACTTCGTCGCCAGCGAGGACATGGTGATGGTCGCGACGATCGCGTTCGGCATGGGCATCGACAAGCCCGATGTCCGGTTCGTCGCGCATGCCGGCCTGCCCAAGTCGATCGAGGCCTATTATCAGGAGACCGGCCGCGCCGGTCGCGACGGCGAACCGTCGATCGCGCATCTGTTCTGGGGTGCCGAGGATTTCGTCCGCGCGCGCCAGCGCATCGGCGAGGTCGAGCCGCAGCGCCAGCCGGGCGAACGTGCGCGGCTGAGCGCACTCGGCGCGCTCGTCGAAACCGGCGGATGCCGCCGTCGTATCCTGCTCAAGCATTTCGGTGAGAATCCGCCCGAGACCTGCGGCAATTGCGACAATTGCCTCAATCCCCCGGCCGCGATCGATGCGACCGAGATGGCGCGCAAATTCCTCTCGGCGGTCTATCGCACCGGCCAGAGCTTCGGCGTCGGCCATATCGAATCGGTGCTGCTCGGCCAGTCGACCGACAAGGTGCTCCAGCGCGGCCATAACGCATTGTCGGTCTTCGGCATCGTCGAGGGTGAAGAGGCGCTGCTGATCAAGCCCGTCGCCCGCGCGCTGCAGCTGCGCGATGCGCTGCGGACGTCGGAACATGGCGGGCTCGAATTCGGGCCGGAAGCACGCGCGATCCTCAAGGGCGAGCAGGCGCTGGACCTCGTCCTGCCGCCCCGGCGCGAGCGTCGCGGCAAGCGTGGCAGCTCGCCCAATCCGATCGGCGATCCGCTGTTCGAAGCGCTGCGCGCCAAGCGCCGCGACCTCGCACAGGAAGCCGATGTGCCGCCCTATGTGATCTTCCATGATTCGACGTTGCGCGAGATGGCGTCGATCCGACCGATCAACCTGGCCGCGCTCGGCCGGATCTCGGGCATCGGCGCGCGCAAGCTCGAAGCTTATGGAGAAGCGTTTCTGGAAACGATCCTGGAATTCGAGGGGCGGTAGTCCGCCCGGACGCGCCTAACCTCGGCGTCCGACCCACTCACGTCACCCCAGCGAAAGCTGGGGTCTCCCACCGGATATGGCGCGATCTGGTTGGGAGATGCCAGCCTTCGCTGGCATGACGTGTGCTGGATTGAGAATTGAGGGCAGTTAAGCCCTTACTTCGCCTTCTTGGCGGCTTCGGCCGCCTCGATCGCTTCGACGACGATCCGGCGGGCTTCGGTGGCGTCGCCCCAGCTGCCGATCCGCACCCATTTCTTGGGTTCGAGATCCTTATAGTGGGTGAAGAAATGCTCGATCTGCTGCATGACGATCGCGGGCAGATGCTCTTTCTCGTCGACATTCTCGTAATAGGGGAAGGTGCCGTCGACCGGCACGGTCAGCAGCTTCTCGTCGCCGCCGGCCTCGTCCTCGAGCTTGAGCACCGCGATCGGGCGGACGCGGACGACGCAACCGGGAATGAAGGGCGATCGTGCCACGACCAGCGCGTCGAGCGGATCGCCGTCGGGCGACAGGGTATGGGGCACGAAGCCGTAATTCGCCGGATAGCGCATCGGCGTGTGAAGGATGCGGTCGACGAACAGCGCGCCCGACTTCTTGTCGAACTCGTACTTCACCGGCTCCCCGCCGACGGGGACTTCGATGATCACGTTCAGGCTTTCCGGCGGATTGTCGCCCACCGGGATCAGGTCGATATTCATGCTATTCCGTTTCAGGATCGTGGTGACAGAAGCTTGTCCAGGCTGCCCTCTCCGGCGCCGATTTTTTCGAAGCGCGGATAGCGCAGCCCGCCACGATAGTCGATGGCCACGTCGCGATAGCGATCGCCCGATTTCACGAGCAGCCGGACCGGCGCCTTGCCGTCCTTCGCATCGGTGATCGCGGTCCGGATGCCGTCGCCCGAATAGGCGCGGTTGTTGACGGCGACGATCTCGTCATCGACCGTCATCCCCTTGTCGAACGCCGGCGAGTCCCAGACGACCTGGCTGATCTTGCCGCCCTTTCCGACCGTCAGGCCGAGCGAATAGACGAGGTCGACCGATTCGCCCGTCCGCTCCGCATCCTTGATCGCGCCCGTCGGCGTCTCGCCATAGGTCAGGCGATAGCCGCCCTTGGTGAAGCCGTTCAGCGGCGCGCCCTTGGCGGTCTCGCCCAGACGCTGCGTCAGGAATGCCGACCAGTCATAGGCGACGATGCCGTTGAGTGCCGAGACGACATCGTTGAACTCGTATGTGCTCGTGCCCCAGTCGCCGTCGCGCCCCTGGAAGAAGGCGCGCGCGAAATCGTCGAGGCCGCGAGCGCCCGCGGTCTTCTCGCGGATGATCGCATCGGCTTCGAGCCAGACCAGCATGCCTTCATTGTAATAATCCTCGGACCGCTGCCAGCTCGTCCAGCCCTTGGGGCGGCGCGCGGTGATCACCGGATCGTTGGTGGTGTCGCGCAGGGGGCGCCAGTCGCGCCCGCGGCGGATGTCGAGATTGGCGGCGACGGCGGCGAGCGCATCGAGTGTTTCCTGCTTGGTGAAGAGCCCGGATCGCGCGGCAAGCACATAGCCCCAGAGCTGGGTCTGGCCTTCATAAACCCAGAGCAGGTCGTCGTTCATCGGCGTGTTGAAATTGGGCGTCCAATTGCCCGCCGGCCGGCGGAACTTGCCGTTCCAGCTATGGGTGAATTCGTGCGGCAACAGCCCGCGCCGTCCCGGCCCCTTGTCCCATTCGGTGAAATATTCGGGGTTTACGCCGTTTTCGGACGATCGGTGATGCTCGAGCCCGATACCGCCCATCTGCTTGGTGAGTGCCAGCAGAAATTCGTAACGATCATATTGCTGCGATCCGAACAGCTTGATCGCCTGGTCGACCAGTTTCCTGTGCGCGTCGATCTGCGCCGGGGTGGCGGCGAGGTTCGCCGCGTCATCGGCAACGATATTGAGCCGGACGCGGGGAGCGAGCTGCTCCTGACGGAAATGCCTGCCCGCGAAGACCGGCGAATCGATCAGCGTCTCATAGTCGGTGGTGTCATAGACATAGGTCGATCCCGTCGCGCGCGACGGCAGGCCCGATGCCGCTTTCCAGCCATCGGGATAGGTGACGGTGGCGCGCACCGGGATGCGGCGCGTGAAATAGCCCGCCGGATAGAGCGAGACCATTTCGAACTGCAGGTTCATCATCGCCGGGGTGATCACGATGCGGCCCTGATCGCCCTGGGTGGCGGACACGAAATCGAATGCGATGTCGAGCTGGCGCGTGCCCGCCGGCACGTCGATATGGAAGGCATAGACGTCCAGATTGTCGCGGCGCCAGGCGAGCGTCTTGCCGCCTGCCATGATCCGGAGCCCCGCCAGCTTCTCGATCTCGCCGCGCGGCGCGTGCTTGCCCGGCAGCCATTTGGAGAAGAGCAGGGTCATCGGGCCGGATTTGGTGACCGGAATGACCTGCTTCACCTTCAGGATCGCGCGGTCGACATCGGTCGCGTCGACGTCGAGCGTCATCGTGCCCGGATAGGCGATATCGCGCGGTGCCGGGATCGTGTCGGCGAGCAAGGCGGGCTGGGGCAGCGTGTTCTGGGCAAAAGCGGGCGCTGCGGCGAGGAGCAGCGGAAACATCAGGCAGGATTTCATGGACGGCTTTCGAGGGGAGGGTGAAACCCCCAATTTACCCCTCCATGCACGAAGGTCCAGCCCGTCAGCTGCCGCCCAGCGCGTTGATCGTGAAGGCAAGTATGCCGATATTGAAGATGAAGGCCGCCACGCTCTGCAGCAATGCGACTCGCCGCATATGGCGTGTCGCGATCGTCACGTCGGAGGTCTGGAAGGTCATGCCGAGCGTGAAGCTGAAATAGAAGAAGTCGGGATAGTCGGGTTCCTTCGTGCCCGGAAACTCGAGGCCGCCGCGATCGCCGCCCTTGCCGGGCAGATAATGAAGATGCGCATAGTGGAGCGCGAAGGCGGTATTGGCGAAGGTCCAGGCCAGCACCAGGGTGGTCACGATCAGCGCGATCGCGCCGCCGCCCGGCGTACCGCGCTGGGCGAGCACCGAGGCGATCGTCACGAGGACGACCAGCGCCAATATGACGGTCAGCAGCAGCAGGATGGCGCGATTGGCATCGTTGCGCGCGGCGCTGGCGCGCATCGCATTCGCGTCATAGCCGAGCAGCGAGACGATCGAGGCGAGGAAGATCGCGGCGGCGGCGCTGAACCCCGCCAATATGGCGTGACGCCAGTCCATCCATTGTGCGGCGGCGGCGACGCCGACGATCAGCGCAACGCCGAACAGCAGGAATCGCGGCGGCGCGATCCGGTTGCCGATGCCTTTTGCGTGTCGTTCCGTCATCGTCGAGCACGCTAGCGGTTTCGCCCACTCTTCACTAGAGAGCGCAACCTATGGCTCAGACACCCAATCGCATCCGTGGCACCCAGGACATGCTGGGCGAAACCCAGCGCGCATTCGCGCATGTCGTCGACGCGTTCGATCGTGTGCGGCGGCTTTACGGCTTCCAGCGCGTCGAAACCCCCGTGTTCGAGGCGACCGCGGTCTTCTCTCGCTCGCTGGGCGAGACCACCGATGTCGTATCCAAGGAAATGTACAGCTTCGAGGATCGCGGCGGCGATTCCCTGACCCTGCGTCCCGAATTCACCGCGGGCATCGCGCGCGCCTATCTGACCGAGGGCTGGCAGCAATTCACCCCGCTCAAACTGGCAACCCATGGTCCGCTGTTCCGTTATGAGCGCCCGCAAAAGGGACGTTTCCGGCAATTCCATCAGCTCGATGCCGAGATCATCGGCACCGATCAGCCGACCGCCGATGTCGAACTGCTCGTGCTCGGCCAGCAATTGCTCGACGAACTCGGCATCGCCGACGGGGTGACGCTCAACCTCAATACGCTGGGTGATGCCGAGACGCGGACCGCGTGGCGCGACGCGCTTGTCGCGCACTTCACCGCCAATCGCGACCAGCTCTCCGAGCAGAGCCTCGAGCGGCTGGAGAAGAATCCGCTGCGCATCCTCGACAGCAAGGAAGCGCAGGACCGGCCGATCGCCGATTCCGCGCCGCCGATCGACGATTATCTGTCGGCGGAAGCGGGGGCCTTTTTCGAAAAGGTGACGCGCGGACTCGATGC
This sequence comes from Sphingobium sp. FW305-3-2-15-F-TSA7, assembly GCF_058787155.1. Lineage (NCBI taxonomy): Bacteria > Pseudomonadati > Pseudomonadota > Alphaproteobacteria > Sphingomonadales > Sphingobiaceae > Sphingobium > Sphingobium sp. FW305-3-2-15-F-TSA7. The sequence continues at coordinate 48,725 of NZ_JBYSZM010000042.1, forward strand.
GGCGAAGGTCGCCTGGACGCGCGACCCGCGTCTCGTGCGCGGGCTCGATTATTATCGCCACACCGCGTTCGAATTCATCACCGACCGGCTGGGCGCGCAAGGCACGGTGCTGGGCGGCGGCCGTTATGACGGACTGATCGGCCAGCTCGGCGGGCCGGAGACGCCCGCTGTCGGCTGGGCGGCCGGGATCGAACGGCTGGCGATGCTGATCGCGCAGCCCGCGCCCGAGGCGCCGGTCGCTGTGCTGGTGCCGCTCGGCGCCGCCGCCGAAGCGCAGGCGATCGCGCTGATCGCCGATCTGCGCCGCGCCGGCATCGCCGCAGATATGGGCTTTTCGGGCAATATGAAGAAGCGGATGACGCGCGCATCGGCGAGCGGCGCGACCTTCGCGGTGATCCTGGGCGATGATGAGGTCGCCAAGGGCGTCGCTTCGGTCAAGCGGCTGGCGACGGGGCAGCAGGACGAAGTCGCGCTCGACGCCATTGTCGGGGCGATCGGCAACGGATGACCCGGATCTCGGCCGAACGCATCGCCGCCATCGAGGCGCGGCGTGACGAATTGCAGGCGATGCTCGCCACCGCGGATCTGCCGCCCGATCGCTTCGTCGCGGCATCCAAGGAATATGCGGAGATCGAACCGGTCGCCGTGGCCGCGGGCGAAGTGCGCCGGCTGCGTGCCGAGATCGTCGTGCTGGGCGAGATGGCGCAGGATCCCGATGGCGACATCCGCCAGATGGCGAGCGAGGAACTGGCCGCCATCAATGCACGCATGCCCGAGGCGGAGCGTGCGCTCGCCATCAGGCTGCTGCCGCGCGACGCCGCCGACGAACGCCCGGCCATGCTCGAGATCCGGGCGGGAACGGGTGGCGACGAGGCAGCGCTGTTCGCGGGCGACCTGTTCCGCATGTACAGCCGCTATGCCGAAAACCGGGGCTGGCGCGTCGAGCTGATCTCGGCGAGCGCGTCGGACATTGGCGGCTACAAGGAAGTCGTTGCGAGCGTGACGGGGCAGGGCGTGTTCGCCCGGCTCAAGTTCGAAAGCGGCGTCCACCGTGTCCAGCGCGTTCCCGTCACCGAATCGGGCGGCCGCATCCATACTTCGGCAGCGACGGTCGCGGTGCTGCCCGAGCCGGAAGAGGTCGATGTCCATATCGAGGACAAGGATCTGCGCATCGACGTGTTCCGCGCTTCGGGATCGGGTGGTCAGCATGTGAACACCACCGATTCTGCGGTGCGCATCACCCACTTGCCCAGCGGCCTCGTCGTCAGCCAGCAGGACGAGAAATCGCAGCACAAGAACAAGGCCAAGGCGATGAAGGTGCTGCGCGCGCGGCTCTACGAGCTGGAGCGCGAGCGCCTGGCCAGCGCACAGGCCGGCGCGCGCAAGTCGATGGTCGGATCGGGTGACCGCTCCGAACGCATCCGCACCTATAATTTCCCGCAGGGGCGAGTGACCGATCACCGGATCAACCTGACCCTGCATCGGCTGCCCGAGATCCTCGAAGGGCAGCTCGACGAGCTGATCTCCACGCTCATCGCCGAGGATCAGGCCGAGCGGCTGGCGAATCTGGATGCCGGAAACAGTTGACGCGGCGCTGCGCGCGGCGGCGACGCGGCTGGCGGATGCAAGCGCGACGCCGCGGCTCGATGCCGAGCTGCTGATGGCGCATATATTGGGCCTTTCGCGCAGCGCATTGCTGATGGGGCGGCGCGACACGCCCGAGCCCAGGGGCTTCGCCGCGCTCGTCGCCCGCCGTGCGGCGGGCGAACCGATCGCCTATCTCACCGGACAGCGGGACTTCTGGACGATCAGCCTGTCGGTCGGTCCCGGCGTGCTGATTCCGCGCCCCGACAGCGAGACGCTGATCGAAGCGGCGGTCGATCATTTCGGATCGCGGGGGCCGGCGCGCATCCTCGATCTCGGCACCGGGCCGGGCACGCTGCTGCTCGCCGCGCTCGATCAATGGCCCCAGGCCACCGGCATCGGGATCGACGCGTCGCCCCACGCACTCGGCATCGCGCGCGACAATGCGGCCCGGCTGGGCATGGGTGCACGGGCGCGCTTCGCGCCGGGGGACTGGGCGCAAGGGATCGACGAGCGGTTCGATCTGGTCCTGTGCAACCCGCCCTATATCGGCACCGGCGAGGCATTGCCGGTCGATGTCGCCGGCCATGAGCCCGCCGAGGCGCTCTATGCCGGGGCTGACGGGCTCGATGCCTATCGCATCGTCGTGCCGCAGATCGTCGGGCTGGTCGCGCCGGGCGGGCTGGCCGCGGTCGAGATCGGCGCGTCGCAGCGAGATGCGGTGTCCGCGCTGTTCGCGGCACAGGACGCCGCCGTCACCTGTCGACGGGATCTGGCTGGTCAGGACCGCGCCATCCTGTTCGCGCGATAATCGCGACCGGTCGATCAGATTACCCCTTGGCCTTGGCCCTTCGGATCGCTAGATAAGGGTCAGGGACGGGCAGATCGACAGCTTATAGCGCTGGATTTGCCGTACCCCTGCCCCCATGGTCATGCTGTCGCTGAGGTCCATATGGATCGCGGCAGAAGGATGGGAAGCGTCTGCTCCAAGAGCGGGCGCCGCACCCGGATGGGGGCTGTGTACGGGAAGACCGGGAGCGTCGTGTTAAGTACGCCAAGAGCGAGGACACCAGTCACTTGATGAACAACCGTCAGCAGTCCGGCCGCCGTCGCGGCCGCGGCGGCCAGCGCCCACAGGGCGGTCCTGGCCGTCCCGAGCAAGGCAATCGCATCGATAATCGTGCGCGCGGCAATGCCAGCCAGCTGCTCGAGAAATACAAGACCCTCGCCCGCGACGCGCAAACGCAGGGCGATCGCGTCATGACCGAATATTATCTCCAGTTCGCGGACCATTATTTCCGCGTGCTGAGCGAGAGCCGGGCGCGCTTCGAGGAAAATCGCCGTCCGCGCGACGAGTATCAGGACGATGAGGACGACGGCGACGAGAACCGCGCCGAAGGCGGCAATGACGCCGATTATGGCGATCAGGATCGTGAGCAGGATCGCAGCGAGCAACGCCGCGAACGCCCGCGCCGTGATGATCGGGAAGTCCGTGAAGTCCGCGAGGCACGTGAGCCCCGTGAAGCACGGGAGCCCCGCGAGGCACGCGAACCGCGTGAGCAGCGCCCGCGTGAGGCGCGTGAACCCCGCGAAGCCAGGGAGCCCCGTGAGCGGCGCCCGCGCCAGGAGCCCGTCCAGGCTCAGCTGGAGATCGACGTCGAGCCCGTCGCGGTGAGCGAGGAACGTGCCGAGCCGCGGCCGGCGCGCGGCCTGCGTCCGCGCCGCAACGGTGCCGCCAATGGTCACCATCGTACTGAAGACGCCGTCGGGATCGAGGCCGATCGCCTGCCGCCCTCCTTCGGCATCCGTGCCGAGGAAAGCGCGCCAGCGCCCGAGATTGCCGAAGCCGAGCCGGAAGCCGCACCGGCGCCCAAGCGCCGCGGCCGGCCACGCAAGGTGGTCGAAGTACCAGCGGAGGGCTGAGCGCTCCGAATCGATTGACTTTGAAGGGCGGCACCGCGAGGCGTCGCCCTTCCTTTTGGCGAAGAGGATGTGTGATGACACGGATGGTGCTGCTGGGCGTGACAGCGGCTCTGCTCGCAAATAGCCCTGCAATGGCGCAGTCCGCACCCGCGGCTGCCGACATTGCGGCGTTGCGTGGCGAGCTGGATGCATTGCGTGCCAAGGTCGATCAACTCGAGCGCCAGCTTGCCGAATCGCGTGCCGACGCGGCCAGGCCGGCACCTGCCATCGCCGCCGCCGAGCCGCCCAAGCCGGCACCCGCGCCGTCGAGCGCGCCAGCGAGCGCTATCGCCTGGAAGGGCGCACCGCAGTTCGATGACAAGGCGTCGGGCTTCACCTTCAAGCCCAAGGGTTTCCTCCAGTTCGACAGCGGCCGGGTCTACAACCCGTCGGATGCGCTGACCGCCACCGGCAATTTCGGCAACCGGACGCGGCTGCGTCGCGCGGTCTTCGGCGCCGAAGGCACGATGCCCGGCGGGTTCGGCTACAAGGCCGAATTCAACTTCGCCGACGGCACCGTCGGTTATGAGGATGTGATCCTCACCTGGCAGCCCAAGGGGACGCCGGTGCAACTGATGATCGGCAATGCCTATCCGCTGTCCGGTCTCGACGTGATGACCAGTTCGCGGCTGACCTCCTTCGCCGAACGCGAGCAGGCGAGCGAGGCTTTCAACTTCAACCGTCGCGTCGGCGCGTCGCTGGGGCTGATCGATCCCAAGGACCGCTACACGCTGACCGCCGGCCTCTACCAGACCGGCATCACCGGGGATTTCGGCGACGATGGCTGGCAGGCCAGCATTCGCGGCACTTTCTCTCCGACGCTGGGCAAGAATGCCCGGCTCCATCTCGGCGCGAACTTCCAGCATCGCAGCAACCGTACCGATGTGCCGCAGGTGCGCTACCGGACCCGCCCGCTGACGACGGTCACCGATTTCCGTTTCGTCGATTCAGGCTTCCTCACCGCAGGGGGAGACGATGTGCTCGGCGTCGAGCTGGCGGGCATCTTCGGCCCGTTCCACATCGCCGGCGAAGGCCATAAGCTTTGGGTCAACGACTATCGGGCGTCGCTCGACAAGGGCGGGCTCTTCTATGCGAGCGGCCCGAGCTATGTGAGCGCCTATGGCGAGATCGGCTATTATGTGACCGGCGAGACGCGCGGTTACAAGGGTGGCCGCTGGGATCGCACCAAGGTGCTGCGTCCGATCGGCAATGGCGGCTGGGGCGCGCTCCAGCTCAATGCCCGGGTCGACATGGTCGACCTCACCGATGTCGTCGGCGGCACGGTGCGCCTGAATGGCGGGCGAGAGACCGGCTATTCGCTCGGCGCGATATGGAACCCGATCGATTATGTCCGCTTCCTGATGCAATATTCGCATATCGAGGTGGAGGGCGGCCCGTCGGCCGTGCTGGTCGTGCCGGGATCGACGCTGCCCGCGGATGCGCGCCAATATGCCACCGATGTGATGGTGCTGCGCGCGCAGATCGAGTTCTAGGCGCAAGCGGGAGGGGATCGGCTCTATCCAGGCCGCTAGCCTCAAGTGGCTGAACGCTTTTTTGCGCTTCGCTTCGATCTCCCGATGCGGCATCATCGGGTCATCTGAAGGGGAGAGTGTGATGCGTAACGGCCTGATCCTGGCGGCAAGCCTCATACCGGCCGTTGCGGCGGCGCAGACCGCATCGACCGCGCAGGGTGATGTCGCGGTCACCATCTACAACAACAATATCGCGCTGGTGCAGGATTCGCGGACCCTGACCGTGCCTGCCGGACGCAGCCGTCAGGAGTTTCCCGACGTCTCGGCGCAGATCCGGCCGGAGACCGCGAGCCTTGCCGGATCGGGCATCGCGATCGTCGAGCAGAATTTCGACTATGACCTGCTGTCGCCCGACAAGCTGATGGAAAAGGCGGTCGGGCAAGTGGTGACGATCGTGCGGACCAATCCGGCGACGGGCGCGGAGACGCGCGAACAGGCCAGGGTGCTTGCCGCCAATGGCGGCATCGTCCTGCAGATCGGCAGCCGGATCGAGGTGCTGCGCGACGACGGCCTGCCGGTGCGCGTCGTGTTCGACAAGGTGCCCGAGAATCTGCGCGCGCGGCCGACATTGTCGGTCACGATCGACGCGGCCAAGGCGGGGCCGGTCGCCACGCGGCTATCCTATCTCACCCCCGGCATGGGCTGGACCAGCGACTATGTCATGCTGTTCGACGAGAAGTCGGGAGCGACCGACATGCAGGGCTGGGTCACGCTGACGAACAACACCGGCACGACCTATACCAATGCCGATACGCTGCTCGTTGCCGGCAATGTCGGCGGCGGGCAGAATCGCTTCAACGCGCTCAACGCGACGCTGGAGGCGGCGGGCACCGAGAGCGGGACGCGCGAGCGCCTGGGCGACTATTATCTCTATCCGCTGGCCGAACGCACGACCATCGCCAACGCCCAGCAGAAACAGGTGAGCTTCCTCGACGTGAAGGGTGCGCCGGCGCGCAAGGCCTATGAATTCGTCAATGGCTGGCTGGGCAGCAACGACGATCCGCGCAGCGCGGTGACGGCGATCAAATTCTCGACCTCCAAACAGGGTGGGCTCGGCGACCAGCTCCCCGCCGGCACGATCCGCGTCTATCTGCGCGACGCACGCGGCGATCCGCAGTTCATCGGCGAAAGCCGGATCGATCACACCCCGATGGGCTCGTCGATGGCGATTCGCACCGGCGATGCGTTCGACGTGAAGGTGAAGACCGTGGTGGAGGCGCGCACCAAACTCTCCAACCGCCGCTGGCAGACCAGGATGCGCTACATCGTCACCAATGCGCGGCCCGAGGCGGTCACGGTCGACGTCTCGCAGAACGGGTTGTGGGGCGATGTCCGCATCACCGCGCAAAGCATCGAGGGCACGCGCATTTCGGCGGATCGCGTCGAATGGAAAGTGCCGGTGCCCGCCAATGGCACGACCGAACTGACCGCGACTTTCGACACGCGGTACTGAACCGGTGCGCGCGCTCGCGCTTTTCCTGATCCTGCTCGGCTGGGCGGCGCCCGCGCCGGCGCAGACCGTCGTTTCGCGCGACGTGTCCGACGTCTCGGTCACCATCTACCGCGCCCCCAATCGCGGCAGCGGCGCGATGGATCGCAACTGGCCCCAGGGCTACGCGCTGATCAGCGAGACAAGGACGATCACGATCCCGGCAGGCGACAGCATCGTCCGCTTCGAAGGCGTTGCCGAAGGGCTGCTTCCCGAAACGGCGATCGTCACCGGCCTGCCCAAGGGCGTGCGCGAGAAGAATCGCGACGCGCGCCTGATTTCGCCTGCCGGGCTGGTCGACGCCTATCTCAAGCGCAGCGTGCGGCTGAAGCGGACCAACCGCAAGACCGGCAAGGTGACCGAGCAGGATGCGGTCATCCAGGCCGGCCCCAATGGCGGAGTGATCATCCAGACATCGGAGGGTGTCGAGGCGCTGGGCTGTTCGGGACTGCCCGAGCGCATGATCTATCCGGAGGTGCCGGCAGACCTCTCGCCGCGCCCGACCCTGTCGGTGCTGACCAACAGCGACCGCGCGGTGACCGCGACCGTCCAGCTGACCTATATGGCGCAGGGCTTCGACTGGTCGGCCAGCTATGTCGCGCGCATGAATGCGGACAGCGGCAAGATGGGCCTGTTCGCTTGGCTGACGGTCGCCAATGGCGGCGTGCAGAGTTTCAAGGATGCGCGGCTGCAGGTCGTTGCCGGCCAGCCGCGCAAGGAACGCAATGCCGCGCCGCTCGCCCAGCCCAGGGCGGCGCTGCGCCTGCAATGCTGGCCGATGGACGTCACCAGCACGCATCCCCGCTATGTCTTCACGCGTCTGCCCTGGCCGCAGGCGGTCGAGGAAGAGGTGATGATGGAATCGGCCGATTCAATCGTCGTGACAGGGCAGCGCCGCAGCCGCGTCGCCTATGCGCCGCCTCCGCCTCCGCCTCCGCCCCCCGCGCCCGTCGCGATGGTGGCGCAGCAGGAGGAACTAGGCGATCTCAAACTCTATCGCGTGCCCGAGCGCGTGACCGTCGCGGCCCAGGCGCAGAAGCAGGTCGCGATGATCGATCAGTCCGATGCGGCGTTCGACCGGATCTATTCGGTCAACGCGGCGTCGGGCTCGCAGGATTATCAGTCGATGCCGTTCCTGCTCAGGGGCAAGAACAGCAAGGACAAGGGGCTTGGCCTGCCGCTGCCCGCAGGGTCCGTCGCGATCTTCGAGGAGGTTGCGCAGCGCGAACTGCTCGTCGGCAATGCCGATCTGGCCGATCTCGCGGTGGACGAGCGTGTCGAGCTGCCGATCGGGCAAAGCCCGGATGTGAAATGGCGGTTGACCAAGGTCAGCGAAAACAAGAAGCGGCAGGACTGGCGCGTCGACCTGATCAATGCGCGGCCATTCCCGGTCAATGCCGAGATCCTGATCCCCTATGACCTTATCGACAGGCCGCCGGGCATGGAGCGTGGCCGCGGCGGCTGGGTCCTGCCCGTCGCGGTGCCGGAGAACGGCACGGCGACGGCTTCCTACGTCGTTCGGCTCGAGCGCCCGCGGTGATTCATATGCGATCCCGAAGATGCTGGCGCATCCGGGATCGGTTCGCTCAGACGCCGCGCGGGCTCATATAAGGGCCTGATGAGGCAAGCTCATCCGACCCTTATATCATTCCACCGGCGGCAACGGACGCGGCCGGTGATTCTCGTCGAGCGCGACGAAGGTGAACAGGCCTTCGGTGACCTTCACTTCCTGATTGCCGCGGTCGCGCATCGCGATCACCTCGATACGGATGCCGATCGAGGTCCGCCCCCGGCGCTCGACATGGGCGTAGACCGAGATCACGTCGCCCAGATGGATCGGCGCGATGAACGACATCGAATCGATCGCGACGGTCGCGGTCGGCCCCTGTGCCACCCGTCCCGCGACGATGCCCGCCGCAATGTCCATCTGGCTCAGCACCCAGCCGCCGAAGATATGGCCGTTGGAATTGATATCGCTCGGCCCCGGCACGACGCGCAGCACGGGGTCCTGGGGGCAGTCGACGCTCATCGTGTCTCGTCCTCGCTATGATCGTGGATTTGTTCGTCATGACCGCTGCCCGAACTGAGGAAGACGAGCCCCATCAGCGCGGCGCCGAGCATCACCGACAGCCCGATGCCGAGTATCGTCGCGATCAGCATGTGGATCGGAATCGGGCCGTGCACGGCGTGGAGATAGGCGATCGCGACCGCCACGGCGGCAACCGCGACCAGCGCCATCCATGCCATCAGCCGGCGATAGCGGGCCCAGGCGAAGCGCGCATAATCCGGATCGGAAAGATCGGGCCGTTGGTCGGTCATGCCTTCCCTTTGCGACCGGTTCGTGGGAACATCAACCGGGCACGGCACTGATATTGGTATTGGAGAGGAGTCGAGCCATGACCATCAGAACGGTCGTCGAGGGCAATCCCCACATGGTCGTCACCATTGGCGCGGACGCGAGTGTCGCGGAGGCGGTGGCGCTGCTTGCCGAAAAGCGAATCGGTGCCTTGCCGGTGGTCGAGGACGGTGCGGTCGTCGGCGTATTTTCGGAACGAGACGTGATCCATTGCCTTGCGCGATATGGCGGCGACGCGCTTTCGCACCTGGTGCGCGAGGCGATGACCGCGCCGGTCATCACCGTCGATCCGGACCAGCAGGCGATCGTCGCCTTGTCGATGATGACGCGCCGGCGCATCCGCCACCTGCCGGTGATCGACGGCGGCGCACTGGTCGGCTTCGTTTCGATCGGCGATCTGGTGAAGTACCGGATCGACCGGATCGAATCGGAAGCTGCGGCGATGCGCGACTATATCCAGAGCGCGTGAACGGTCGTCGTTCGGGTGATGCTGGCCTGCGAACGGCATCGCTCTGCGCTTCCGGTGCTTACGTACTGAAGTACGCTCCGCTCCAGTTCTCGATCGACGCCATTCTCGCTCCAGCCTGACCCGAACCACACCCCGCTCAAGGACGTGTTCAGGCTTCGGCCGCCTTGCGCTTGATCACCAGGCGCAACAGCTCGTCGAGCGTCGCGCGGGTGAAGAGGAAGAGCAGGGCGCCATAAGCCGCGGCACCCACGGGCACGAGCAGCGCGAGTCGCGCAAAGGGGCCGAGCGGGGGCAGCAATTGATCAACCCCCCAGACCAGGGCCGCCATCGCCGCGGAGACGATGAGTCCGGGCGCCACGGCGAGCGCCAGCCTGCGCCAGGAAACCCCGATCGCGGGCAGCGACATCGCCGACGCGACGAGCGCGAAGACCGGAAAGCCGATCAGCCAGGCCAGCGCCAGGCCCATGCCGCCATGGCGCACGCCGATCAGGAAGGCGACGATCATGATCGTCGCACCGGCGATCGACGAGCGCGCCGCGATCCATGGCTTGCCGACGCCGTTGGTCGCCGGCGAATAGAGGATCTGCAAGGTCACGAAGGGCATGGCGAGTGCGAGCACGCGTACCAGCGGCACCATCTCCCCCCATTTTTCGCCGAACAGCGCCACCACCAGCGGCTCGGCGGTGGCGGCCAGCCCGAAATAGATCGGCATCGTCGCCAGCATGATCAGCTTGATCGCTTTCACGAATGCGGCGGAAAATGCTTCGCGATCATGCTGGAGTCGCGAATAGGCAGGGAAAGCGACATCGTTGAGCGGCGGCACGAACTTGGTCGCGACGATCTGGGTCAGGAACAATGCTTCGGCATAGATGCCCAGCGCGTGAGGCTCGAGCGCGCGTCCGCCGATGAAGATGTCCGACTGGCTCTGGATGATCCAGAAGAGCTGGGTGACGAGGATGGCGCCGCCATAGCCGAACATCGCGCCAGCGCCGCGAAAGTCGAAGCTGGGCCAGACGAGCACGCGCGCGGCCAGGTTCAGCGCGATGGCGCGGGTATAGAATAGCGCGATGGGGGCCGCGACCAATGTCCATACGCCCCAGCCCGCGAGCGCGCATGACAATGCGGTGACCGCGCCCGCGATCGCGGAGGCGAAATTGGCCTTGGCCTGATTGCGGAAATCGAGCGCGCGGCTGAGCAACACGTCGGGCAGCGCGATGAAGGGGGTGGCGAGATAGAGCAGCGCCTGAACGCGCAGCAGGTCCGCGACCATCGGCTGGTTGTAATAGTCCGCGGCGAGTGGCGCGAGCGTGAGCTGGAGAATCGCCAGTCCGCCGTTGAGCAGCAGCAGCATGCCGAATGCCTGCCTGATTCGATGCGTGTCGACCGAGTCGGACTGGATGATCGAACTGGCGAAGCCATAACCGTTGAGGAAATTGAGCAGCGCGAGAATCACCTGCGTCATCGCGAACAGCCCGTAATCACGGGGATCGAGGATGCGGATCACGAGCAGAGTCGATCCCCACATCACCATCTGCGAGGCGATCTGGCTGCCGGAACGCCAGAAAACGGCGCTTCTTACGCGATTCGCGAACGTGCCGTCGCGTATCTCCCCCTCATTCACCCGTTCGCTCCATATCGTCTCGATACGCCATTAGCCCGGTTTCGCGGGGTTTGCCGAGCGTAGAACCATATGCTGACACAAAATTGCAAAAATGGCGGTTGACCGCCACCGAACCCCTCCATATATGCCCTCTCACCGCAGCGGTGGACCACATCGGTTCCTGCAGCGGTCGCAAAAAACAGGATGCCCGGTCAGCCCCGGTAAAAGGGGAGAGGTCAGGCGTCCGCGTTTTTTTGGCTCTTTGACATTGTCGGTTTAGATGAAGGGACAT